>JBBIJQ010000001.1:0-1290 GCA_037445915.1 Planctomycetales bacterium
TGATACAATTTTCCTGAAATTCATTGCAATAATTTGACTTTTATGGTAAATTACTCGTATGAAATTCGATGAATTGATGCGCATTGTCGGCGATGAACCTGTGTTCGAAACAGGGCTTTTGCTGGCGGGACATGTCAATCCCGATGCCGTGCGCCGGCAGCTTGCGTTGTGGACGCAGGCCGGGAAGCTTTACCGGCTGCGCCGTGGGGTGTACGCATTGGCCCCGCCCTATCAAAAAGCCAAACCGCACCCGTTTTTTATTGCTACACATCTTGTGCGCGGCGCTTATGTCAGTTGTCAGTCGGCTCTGGCGTACTATGGCCTTATTCCAGAGTACGTTCCGCGTGTGACCAGTGTAACGACCTTACGTCCTGGATGTTGGGAAACGCCGCTTGGGCATTTTGAATACCGTCACATCAAGCCGGCATTGTTTTTCGGCTACCGCAGCGAAGTTGTGGCTACGGGGCAGAACGCGTTGGTCGCTGAACCGGAAAAGGCGCTGCTGGATCTGGTGTATTTGCAACCGGGTGGCGATGCGCCAGAATATTTACGTGAATTGCGCTTGCAGAATCTAGAGCAATTGAATATAGACGTTTTGCGCCAGCAGGCAGACCGGGCGCAGAGTCCCAAACTGCTTAGAGCCGCGCACGCGATTGCCCAACTCGCGTCTATCGAAAGCGCGGCCTATGAGACATTATGAAATCACTACTGCTTGATTTGGCGTCAAGGGCGCCGTCACTCACGCAAGCGCAGAATCAGGTCCGCGAATACCTGCAGGCCAGGATTTTGGGAACGCTGCAACGATCCGGCGCGATGGTGCCGTTGGCGTTTCACGGGGGGACGGCGCTCCGTTTCTTGTACACTATCCCGCGTTACTCCGAGGATCTGGATTTTGCCTTGGAGCACTCCCTGGCATTGTATGATTTTCGCGCTTATCTCAAGGCCATTCAGACTGAGTTTGCGGCCGAAGACTACACTGTTCAAATCAAGGTCAACGATCAGAAAACTGTTCACAGCGCATTTATTCGCTTTGCGGGTTTGCTTTACGATCTGGGATTGTCCCCGCACGCGGATCAAGTTCTGGCGGTCAAGCTCGAAGTGGACACCCAGCCGCCACAGGGGGCCGGGTTAGCCACGACGGTTTTGCGCCGCTACGTTCCACTTCACCTGCAGCATCATGATCGACCCTCTTTGCTCGCCGGCAAGATTCACGCGCTCTTGCAGCGTCCTTACGTGAAAGGTCGGGATATTTATGATCTCTTCTGGTATCTCAGCGATCCAGATTGGCCT
>JBBIJQ010000002.1:0-1232 GCA_037445915.1 Planctomycetales bacterium
AGACAACGGGCGTGAACAAATGGATAACCCACGGCAGCCAGGGGAAACGCCGCAGCGGTGCTTTCACCTCCGGGAAGAGCAACAGCGCGTGCAGTAACAGGCTGAACGTCAGCCACACGGAAATGGCGTCGAGGGGGATGAAGAACCACGCCCACGCCACAGCCATATTGGCGCTCGCGGTACGGATCAGGTTGTTGACCTGGTTCAGCCCACCCATGATGAAGCCAAGACTGATCAAGCGGGTCGCCAAGTCGTTCCCTTTTCCGCTGACAAGGATCAAGGCGACAACACTCAACACCAGCCCGACCATCCACAGCGCACCACCGCGCCACAGCAGGGGCAAAGCCTCAGAATCCTTCCAGGGGACGTAAATGAGCTGTTCCTCCCCGGCACGCAGAACGGTATACAGCGCGCCGCTGTGCGACTCTTGCGTAAACTGCCGCTCGGCAAAGTGCTGCAACCAATAGAATGGCGTCATCAAGTTGTCGTTGACATCCAGATCGCCAATCTTGAGGATGATGTCGCCGTCGCGGAGAGGCGAATCGGCGGAAGCCTGTTCAACAACAAGCTGCGGACCGAAGAAGATGCCGGTTTGATCATTGTAAGCGCGCTGGTACACGCCGAAAATCCAGGCCTCATAAAGCACTACCCCGATTGCCAAAATCAGCAATAAGGGTATGCGAATATGAAGGTATTTCTGCTCGCGTTCGACCGTCAACCCGCCCTCCGCACGTTAGCGCGCAGACTCAAGCCCACATCAACGCCAGGACATACAATGCAACGGCATAACAATTCTATCATAACGCAGTTTACAAGCAAATACCTTGAGATATCCCTCAAAGTGCGGTGAGCGCCGACCGCATACGCTCCAATCCCTCTTCGAGCAGCGCCCGCGGACAGCCAAAGTTCAATCGCACGAAACCTTCCCCACCCGGGCCGAAGGTTGCGCCATCGTTCACCGCGACGCGGGCTTCTTTGAGGAAGAAGTCGTGCGCGTTGCCGGGGATGCCGGCAGCCCGGCAGTCGAGCCATGCCAGGTACGTCCCTTCTGGAGATGCGACACGCACGCCCGGCATGGACTGCTCCACGAAAGCGACGACGACGTCCCGGTTCGTTTCCAGATAGCTGAGCAACGCTTCGAGCCACGGCTGCCCTTCCCGATACGCCGCCAGCGCCGCCGTGAAGCCGAGAAGATTGACCGAATCCACGATGCCTCGGCGCGCCGCCAGATA
>JBBIJQ010000003.1:0-1050 GCA_037445915.1 Planctomycetales bacterium
GCCGCCGTCGCAATAAAACGCGAGTTGACGACGACAATTTCGACGCGCGTCTCACGAGCAGGGATAAAGTATCGGTTTATCATTGACTTATCGCAATAGAAAACTATACTTGAAGTATCAACCAGAAACAGCGTGAGACGATGAAAAAGCATACGGAACAATCAGTCCAAAGTCTACCCATCACCTTCTTACCGCAACTGTGCCGTTATCTGCGCCAACTCTACGGCAAGCGGTTGGTGGATGTCGTACTGTTCGGTTCGCACGCTCGCGGCGATGCGACACCCGGATCGGACATCGATGTACTGATTGTATTGCAAGGCCCGGTCCGCCCCGGAGAGGAAATCACCCGTGTCGGAGATTTCACTGCGGCTTTGTCGCTAGAACACAATGCCGTTATCTCTTGCACCTTCGTCTCAGCAGAACGATTTCGCACCGAGAAAAGCCCGCTATTCTTGAATATTCACCGCGAAGGCATTCGAATATGACTTCCGAGCAAGACGCCCTGCTACAAAAAGCGCGAGTCAGCCTGGACGCAGCGCGCCTCCTGGAAAGCCAACGCTTTTACAACTTCGCCGTATCACGCGCATACTATACCATGCTTTACACTGCGGAAGCGCTTTTACTGGAAGACGAACTGGCATTTTCCAAACACTCCGCCGTCATCGCTGCTTTCGGACAAAATTTCGCCAAAACAGAACGCGCGCCTCAGAAGTTTCACCGTTACCTGATCCAGGGAATGGATAGCCGCAACGTAGGCGACTACGACATCCACGCGCATCTTTCAGCGGCGGACGCGGCCGAGCAAATTGCACGCGCCGAAGAATTCCTGGCATTTGCGCAAGAATCGCTTGGGACACTCAACGCCACAGCCGATTGACCTCTATGCGCGCCTCGCGCCACCGCTCTGGTTCTGGGAATGAGCATAGGTAATCCGACATTTCAAATTTCGGGCCGACGATCAGCCGCGCGGCGAACGTCGTTTCATCCTGGATGAATTCGCCTTCGAGAAGCAGCTTCTTCTTCAGTGCCTTTTCCGGGATATCGAAAACG
>JBBIJQ010000004.1:0-1391 GCA_037445915.1 Planctomycetales bacterium
GTGCGGCGTCTCGCCTTCGGCCTTGAGCTTGGTCCCGGTGACGCGCATCTCGCCGTCTTCGTCCTGCTCCATGACGACTCCCTCGCGGCCGCAGAGGATCGCGTGAAAGGAGCCGTCCAGGAACAGGGACATCAGCCGCTTGTAGGGCTTCTTGATCTGCTGCCAGGCCTGGATCGGGATGCCGCCGTTCGGGAGCATCTTGCCGTTGTAGGCGGCGCGCGCGGCCTCCCAGAGGTGGGTGATGCTGTCTATCACGAGCACGCCGTGGGTTTTCGGATCGATGCTCTCCACGGCTTCCAGCGTGTCCATCAGGCTGCGCGTGATCAGCCGGTCGAAGTCGAACGCCTTGGGATGGACGGTCCGCTCAGGGATGTCGATCGAGTAGAATTCACTGCCGCGCTCGGTATCCACAAACGCGACGCGCTTCCCTTCGCGCTCGGCGAGCCCCTCGGCCCAGAGCAATGAAGTGAGTGTCTTGCCGCTGCCGGTTTTACCGTACAGCGCGACCTTGAAAAACGCCTGCTCGCTCTTCGCTTTCATGAACTTTCCCATGACTTCCTCCGGACTGTAAATTCGCACTAAATAAGGACTTTAGTTTCACTTCAAATCAGTTCCAAAAAATGATTGCAAACTGGTTGGGCAAGTCGTATAGCTGTGGCTTCCCACCCGGATTTTTGAAATTCACCCGGCCCGCGAAAGCGGCGCGTTTGCCGCCGGACGCGGTCGTGTTCCCTTGCGGGGCTTCCTTTCGCACTTGAGCAGGAGCGTCCTCAGGGAAACGCCGGTGACGGCCTCCAGGCGCGCCGCGACCTCCGGGGTCGGGCGGCGGGTGCCGTTCTTGATCATGTTCACGTGGGCCTGGGAGATGCAGGCCAGTTGGGCCAGCTCGGCTTCGGTGGTTCCGGAGCCTTTAAGAAAGTCTCTGATGCTTTTATAAGTCTTAATGGATTGCCGCTTCATAATGACCGCACGATAGCCGCCCGCGATACCTCAGTCAAGATAGAAAATTCGAAAGCCGCATAAATACTGCTTGCAATCACGAAGATTATCACTCATAGTAATAATCCATGGGGAAGATACAGAAAGCTATCGCGGCTATCTATGCGGAAAAGCAGGAGATGGGGAAGATCCGACAGAAGGATCTTGCAAAAGCGCTCGGATGCAGCCAGGCGACGGTGTCCCACATCCTCAATGGCTCCCGCACTTTAAGCGAGAAGTGGATCGAGGCTTTGTGCGATGCGCTCGGCATTACGCTCGGGGACATCGAGGCGGCGACGAGCCATCCGCCGGATCCGGAGGAACTCCGGGAGTGCTACGCCAGACTGAAACGGCTGTATGAAACCATGTATGTGCCCGGATTCCGCAGCGTCAGCCGCAACATCGATGACTGG
>JBBIJQ010000004.1:1403-4311 GCA_037445915.1 Planctomycetales bacterium
CTGGCTCCAGGCCGCGCCGGCGTCGCCTGCGCCGAAGGAAGCGCCACCTGCGGGCAACCTGATCAAGGGCGACTTCACGGTCAAGGAATCGCCCGCCCTCGACTACAACGATCCCCGGCACGAGCACGATGAGCCGCAGGAGGAGCGGTACGCGGACCTGCCGTTTTTCGACCAGTTCCGGATTCCCGCGGGCAGGCCGGACGAATTCCTTGCAGACCCGGCCGCGACTACGCACAAGGTCGTGCGGCATCTGGCCAAGGAAAACCGCTTCGTCATCCGGGTGAAAGGAGACTCCATGGCACCGCGGATCGAGGATGGCGACCTAATCCTGGTTGACTACGCCAAAGAGCCCCGTCCCGGGAATACCGTCGTCGCGTCCGTCAACGGCGGTGTGGTGGTGAAAAAATACCTGCGTTGGGAAGGACGTGTAGTACTCAAATCCCTGAACCCGCAATACGCGGATATAGAGATCAAGGAGATCGATCAGTTCGAAATTAAGGGCGTTGTGCTTCGGATCGTGGAGGGTGCATTATAGCTCACCAGTTTTGGACATCCCTTTGCGGCTGCTGAATTACACAGCAGCAATCAGGTTGCGCGGCATCGTAATCGGAAGTTCTTGGATACGCGTTAGGTTCGCTGATGAGAGAGAATGCGAGATTAGTGTTCAATCGATCATTTGAATTATCAGATCATGAAATTGACCAGTTAATGCGCGGCAATTGGCGTGTTGACTGCCCTAAGATGCAGCTTCGTAGCCGTGGCAAACCTCCAAAATATTTATATTCCGGACCCGGCTATATATTTCAGCCTGCTCGCGGCACATTTGCCTTTCATTTATATTCTCATCGGAAACAGAATTCCATTACATCCGGGTTGCTCGATCTCCTGAAGACAGGGGAGATCATTCCGGACGATGTGTATTTTGACCTTTCGGCTGAGGATCAACACGGAAGGCTGTGGCGCAGCAGACGTATTTTGCCTAATTCTCTTGATCGAGCGGCTTCAGGCAATTTGATAATAGATGGAGAGCTGTCTGAACTTTCCATTCGATTTGGGCTTCCCAGACATCTCGATTGTAAGGGTAGCCATATTAAGCTTTATACATTTCATATTCTGAAGATCCCATTAATTCATAGAACCATTCGCCGTACGAAGATTGCAAAAGGATTTAATCAATCGAGCTCGAGGAACGCATGGATTTTTCGATGCCTGGGAATCAGCTGGCAGATAGTGCAGGAGGCAGAGCAAGCCAGCATAGAAGCTTATAGTGAGAGCGATCATTTTCCACCGCATATTGAAGATCGGATCATAGATGCTTTGGAATTTGTTTCAGGACACGCTGTTCAATGTGAGGTTCTTCGCATCCGACGGAACCACTCTGTTGAAATAACACTCCGACAAAAGCTTCCTCTCGCCGCGGTTACTCGCTGGCAACGGCCTTTAGCCCAACAATTTCTAACGATCCCTGGGACGCGACGCGTCACCATCCGGTATCACAAACGATTGTTTGAACGTTTTTTGCGTCATGGACTCGCCTGTACCGCCGCTGTTCATCCCATCTCTGCGCAGCTGGCCGCCGTTCGAGAAGCAGGTGCAGGACGATACATTGACGCCTATGCGCTTACTCTGTGCGTAGCGATGGAGTCCCTATTACAGAGCAGCTTTGGCAAGGTAAGAATCAAAATCCCCACTGAGCAGGAACTTGGGGACCTATTGAAATGGATTCAGGACTGGAAAGGTTCAGCTCAGTTAAAGAACCGGACCGCCGGGGCAATCGGACAAATGCGGCAACGACGGGCAGGTGATATCATGCGAGCACTTGTAGGAAGAGAGATTATCACAAGAGATCAATACAAAGCATGGGACAGACTGCGCAATCGGAGTGCTCATGAGTATCAGCTATCCAAGAATAATCCGGAGGAGCTTCGCACGCTTCTACCTAAGGTTGAGGTTCTATTAAACCATCTTATATTCCATGCAATCGGCTATAAGGGGCCTTATACTGATTATGCGTCGCTCGATTGGCCAATTCGACAGTACCCAAACACAGTTCAGAAGATCAATGCCGGCAGACAACTCGGCATGAATGGCAATTAGGAACGAAAACACCCTGAGGATTCAATGGCTCTTCTGGAAGATCTGAAACATGGTGCATCGGTTAAAGGAGTACTGCCGGACTGCTTGGTGACCGTCATCAATACTCAGTGGTATGGTTCTGAAGCCCTTGAACTGACCTACAAGGATGCAGCGGGTAAACTGGCAAATGAACTCCTCTATCGACATGACGAGCCGCGTCTCGAAGTCGTGTCACTGGGGCGGCCGTGGAGTTTTGGCGGCGATGGGAACCAGTACCGACTCGTCTCCGAGGCGCACCGCATCCGCCTGGCCCATCTTTTTGATCCGGTGCTGGCGGTCCACACATCGGTTGTGGAACCCCTGCCGCATCAGATCACGGCGGTCTACGAGTCGATGCTGCCGCGGCAGCCACTCCGTTTTCTGCTCGCCGACGATCCCGGCGCCGGCAAGACCATCATGGCCGGCCTGCTCATGAAGGAACTCATTGCCCGCGGCGATCTGCAGCGATGCCTGGTTGTCTGTCCGGGCAGCCTGGCCGAACAATGGCAGGATGAACTTTACAGGCGTTTTCATCTGCCCTTCGAGATTCTCACCAACGACAAGCTCGAATCCGCGCGAACCGGCAACTGGTTTCTGGAAACAAATCTAACCATTGCCCGATTGGACAAGCTCTCCCGCAATGAGGATGTTCAGCAGAAGCTTAGGGCGCCGGATTGCCGCTGGGACCTCATCGTCTGCGACGAAGCGCACAAGATGTCGGCCTCGATCTTCGGGGGCGAGATCAAATACACCAAGCGTCACCGGCTCGGGCAGCTCCTCTCCACGCTCACCC
>JBBIJQ010000005.1:0-2522 GCA_037445915.1 Planctomycetales bacterium
CACCGCGCTGCTTTGGGGGCTTAGCGACAGCGGCAAGGACATTGACCGCATGCACCAGGCCATCGTTTATATTGACCGCCGTAACCAGGACAAGGGCAAAGAAGGCGGCGTTATCCAAACGCCCACCTACGAGCCGCTCATTGACGAAGACTGCGGGACGCACCAAGCGCGCGATTCATACGAGATTATCGTCAGCGCTCTGGGCGGGCGGGTGCCGCCGAACCTGCGGCTGGTGTCGCATGCGGTGAAAGTGCCGCAGCCGTTCATGCACGCGAACTACTGCGCCATTACCGTGGAAGGAAAGTGGACGAAGGAGATGGTGCACGAACGGCTGGAGAAATGCCCGCTTCTAGCATTCACCGACTACAAGTCTATGGGACAAGTTTATGATGAGTACTGCACCTTTAGCTTCGCTAGCCGGGGCTACGACTACGCGGTTGTGCTGGAAGCCCAGACTCAGATTGTGCCTTGGAACGGCATCGGTGTGATGCCAAGCCCCGACGCGCCCGACTTGAGCACGATAATGCTCAGCATAGTCGTGCCGCAGGAGGGCAACGCAGTGCTCTCCAACCTCGCCTGCGCGCTGAAGTTCCTGTATCCCGAGGAGTACTCGGCGATGGTGGAGGAAGTCATCGCTAAAGAACACCTGCTTATGACGATCGTGTAAGTATCAAAATGGGTAGGCGGGATTTCAATCCCGCTCCTAGTCCAGGACAAGGATATTCTTCCAGAGCGGTACTAAAGTGCCGCCTACCCGCGTGTATTGTTTTATTATGTGAAACAGAACGGAGGGAGGATATGCGCACATCTATCTTCATTGCGATTGTAACGCTGACTATAGTTATCAGCGCGAGCGTCCACGCAATGCCCGTGCTGCAGCAAATGGCGCACACGTATTCCATCGTCGCTTACGACGCGGACACGAACCAGATGGGCGTCGCGGTGCAAAGCCACTACTTCGGCGTCGGGCCGGTCGTGCCGTGGGCGGAGCCGGGCGTGGGCGTCGTCGCAACGCAGTCGCAGGTTGATGTGTCCTACGGACCGCTGGGGCTTGAACTTATGCGCGCAGGGAAGACCGCCGAACAGGCGCTAAAAGGATTGCTCGCGGCCGACCTCACGCCCGAAGTGCGGCAGGTGGCGATGATTGACGCGAAGGGCGGCGTCGCCGTGCATACCGGCGCGAAGTGCATCCCCGAAGCCGGTGACGTCAAGGGTATGTCTTACTCCTGCCAGGCGAACCTGATGGCGCGCGACACCGTACCGGCGGCGATGGCGAAGGCGTTCACCGAGGCGAAAGGCGACCTCGCGCACCGCATGATGGCGGCGCTGTTCGCGGCGGAAGGCGAGGGCGGGGATATCCGCGGGAAACAGTCGGCGGCGCTCGTCGTCGTGGCGATAAAGCCAAGCGGAGTGCGCAGCGCCGATTACATCACCAACATTCGCGTGGACGATTCGCCTGCGCCGTTGCCGGAGATGGCGCGGCTGCTGGACGTGAGCGACTCATACGTAGCGCTCAACAATGCGGCGATGCTGGCGATGCAGGGCGACCTCGCAGGCGCCGAGGCGGAGTATGCGCGCATGCGCACGCTGCAGCCTGGCAACGCCGAGCTGGTGTTTTGGTATGCCGACACGCTGCTTTACATGTCGCAGACCGCTGAAGCGCTCATTGCGCAGAAGGCTATGCCTGCGGGCATGAAGCCGCCGAAGCTCACCGATGAACAGCGCAAAGCGTTCCTTGACGCCGCGCTGGCGCGCTTCCGCGAATGCTTCGCCATGGACCCCGTCTGGCGCACCATCATCCCCCGCCTCGTCCCGCTAGAGAACTTCCCTCCGGATGAGGGGTTGATACGCATGGTGGAGGGGTTGTAAGAGGCCGAGACTTGTACCTTTCCCCTTGTAGGCGGGGCTTCAAGCCCGCTCTGGTCTGCGACTTATTAGCAATTGAGAAAGGGATAGGGGCAAGGGATAAGGGGTAAAAACTATCCGTAGGCCAGGCTTTAGCCTGGCTCTGGACTCTGGGCTCCGCTGTAGGCGGCGCTTTAGTGCCGCTCTGGAATCTGGACATACACTCAACATAACTGCGGGAATGAATCCTCGCCTACCCTTCTTCTTTTCTCTCTTTCCCTTCCCCTTCTACGTTCTACCAATTTGCAATGCGCCCCTTCTGCTATCATTGCCGCATGCGCTTCCACATCGGAACATGCGGGTACGACTACCCGGAATGGGTCGGGGAAGCGCGCTTCTACCCGCCGTCGCTGGAGGGGCAGCGCCGCTCGTTCCTCACCTACTACGCGTCGCAGTTCCCGCTAGTGGAGCTAAACTTCACCTACTACGGCCACACCTCCCCCGCGCAGTGCGAAAGCATGCTTAAGCGCGTGCGGCCTGAAGAGTCGCTGATACTTCTGGAGGGCGAGTTCACGCCGCGTACAGACTTCCGTTTCAGCATCAAGGCGTACCGCGAGCTGACGCACAACATCACCGGCGACTACAGCGCCGTCGCCGAGCAGTTCAAGGCCGACATC
>JBBIJQ010000006.1:0-295 GCA_037445915.1 Planctomycetales bacterium
CTGTTCGCCGCGGGGTTCGCGTGGTGGCATCTCCGGCGGCTTTGGCAGTCGGCGAGAGTAGTTCCCCCCGGGAGCAAATGGGCGCACAACTTAATGCTAGTCGCGCTGGCAGGCTTTACAGCGCATGCGCTAGTGGACTTTGACTTCACCTACCTGGCGAATATGGTCTATTTTGCCGTAGTGCTGGCTATTGCCCAGTATCCGGCTTTAGCGCAGGAAGCGCCAAGTAAGTGCGCTATCGTGTGGTGCCGCCCCGCTGCGCTGGGATTGGGAGTTATGGTTGCGCTACTGGGGA
>JBBIJQ010000006.1:313-2116 GCA_037445915.1 Planctomycetales bacterium
ACGATGTATGCCTCAGAAAAGAGCCAGCTCGCGCGAGGCGAGCGGAATACTGATGCGCTAAAGAGGGCCGTATCAGCCATTTCCTGGAATGCGGCGACGCATATTGACTTTGCGCTGGCAGCTTTGAATGAGACGCCGCCGAACTTTGGCAGCGCGGTAGCCAGCGCCGCCAGGGCAGGCGTATTCAACCAATGGGAAAGCCAAGCACCGTTCATCATCTCGCAATGCCCCAACGGCGGAACGCTAGAGGCGCGGATAGCGTTGGGCACAAGGGCAATCCAGCTAGACCCCTACAACCGCCCTCAATATTACTGGGGGCTTTCGCGCCTGCTGCGCCAGAAGGGCGACAGGGCGGGAGAGCTTTCAATTTTACTTTCGGCTGCGCAGCGATACGCTGGCATTTCAGGTCCCATCGGACCGGAATTCCCGCGCCCTAACTGGATGGAGAACAACATCACCTTCGCCTCAATCTACTCGCGGCTTTCTGAGCTACTCAAAGACAGCCAGCCGACGGCGGCAGTGCTTTACGCGCAGCTAGCCAGGGGCTTTCAGGGCGCGCCGATGGTGGGCAGCCTTTAAGTTAACAGTCGGCAGGCGAGTATAATAAAAGGGATGAACGACGAAACTGAGCGTGATGAAGGGCGGCAGCCCGATTCCGGCCTGCGCGAGGAAGATTTCCTTAATGTCCCGCCATGCCCGTTCAGGCGCGTGAGCTTTGGGACAACTTTCTGCACTGTATCCACCGACGCCTTCATTGCCGAGGTTGACCCGCTGACTTGCTTGAACTGCGATGTTTACAGCATCATCGGCTCGCCACGCTGCCGCTTCCTCTCGCTTGGCACCGAGCTCAAGCCGTTTCGCGGGGAGGGCAGGCTAGTCATCGCGATGGCATGCAAGGAGATGGGTATCCGCATCTACAGCCTGAGCACGTGCGGGAAATGCCGCCTGTATTCGGAAGTGCCGTCCATCGTAGATGAGGTTAAGTATAAGAAGACGAAGGCGGAAGTTCAGCTCCAGCTCCCGCCTGAAGTTGTGGCGCAGGTTGCTGCGATTGCCGGCAAGGAACGCGCGCGCGGCGAGTTTTCCAGCAGCGGCGAAGATCTGCAGTTTGCGTTTGGATGCTGGCGATTTGCGGACGGTGTGTGCCGGAAGTCGCCGGTGCACACGCGAGGCAAGGCAACGGTCATACTCTCGCGCAACCCGCGCAACGATGAAATGTACGAGCGCGCTATCCGCCCTGCGCTCAAAGACTTGAATTTGACGGTTTACCGCCTGTACGAGGAAATTGACAGCGCGGAGGAGATGTGCCGCGCTTGCGAGAACATGCAGGAGTCGGATTTCATCGTTACGAGCTTAGACGAATGGAGTAGCAACACGCTTTTCTTGCTGGGGCTAGTGCACGGCATGGGAAGGCGCATAGCCGTCCTTAAGCGTGACAGCATGGCGGCTTTGCCCCTTATAGAGATACTCTCGCACTCCATTGTCGAATACGCTAACCTGCCGGAAATTATGTTTTTGCTAAAACACCGCTTCTCGCCCCTAATCAAGCGCGCCCAGGAGAGGGAAGGCTGATGGCTTTCACCATTCCTGACATGCTCCGGTTCACTTGCAGTTGCGGCGTTTGGTTTGACCTGCCTGCGAAGTGTGTAAGCGGAAAGGAAAGCCTGTATTGCCCGATCTGCAAAGCGGAGATGGGGTGGCTTGACGCGCTGGACCCGGGATTGCGGCGGGAAATACTTGCCCAGGCTCGGGAAGAGATTGACGGATTGATTGACTACCTTCAGGCGCAAGGCGGGTCAGGCG
>JBBIJQ010000007.1:0-68463 GCA_037445915.1 Planctomycetales bacterium
AATCGTTGCGAAATCCTGCGCCACGCCGGGCGGGATGATTATCTCGATCTCCGAGTTGCTCCACGAGACGACATAACATTCCAGCGCGCCGATGTGAACCGCGCAATCCTCATTCGCGGCGTTGCCAAAGCCCGTGCCCTGCAGCGCGATGTTATCCCCGACGATTTGGATGTTGGGCGCCAGCGCGTCAAGGCGCGGCAAAACGGTGAAGTCAAAGCTGGACGTTACCTGCGCGCCGTTGATGTCCACCATAACTGCTCCGGTAACGGCATCTTCGGGGACGGTAACGGTTATGGCGTCGGCTTGCCAATCCACAACCTGCGCCTCTTCCCAATCCGAAACACCGGCAAAGTAAATCTTGTCTATGGCGGGAGTGTAAACGTCGCCTGCATCGGCGATAAAGTAGCTTCCTTCAACCGTGATGCTGGTTCCCGTCTCGGCGGTGTCAATATCAACGCCGGTGATGGAGTGGTTCTTCACATAGGCGGCGATGCTCCCACTGCTGGCCGTAGGCCATTCGTCTTCGGCGTAAACGCTAAGCTCGTGGTAGCCGCCGTGGAAATTGGTCGTTGTCCACGAGTATCCGTAAGGGCCGTCGTTAGTGAAGCTCGCCTTCTCAACGCCGTCAATCAGCAGCTTAACCAGCGTTACGTCCACATCATCCGTGACATCGGCGGTGAAGCTAGTAATGCCGCTAACGCCTGCGCCCGCGTCCGGCGAGGTAATGTCAATAGTGCAGGGCGGCGTCTTCTTCTCAACCGCGAAGTCGTCAAGCCAATATCCGGCGGCGACTCCGCTCCCGTCTGAATAAAAGAAAAACCCAATCTGGATTGACTGCCCGATGTAACTGTTGAGGCTGTATGTCTTCTGCTCCCAAGACGACAGTGTTCCCGTCCCAAATCCGTCTAGATAGACAAACTCGTAGCTGCCGTCGTTCACCAGCAAATATGCCGCATCTCCGGCGCCTATCGCATAGCGGTGCTTGAACTTCAAGCGCGCCGCCTCCAATCCGTTAAGGTTAATCACCGGCGAGTAGAGCCGGTCAAACTCGCTGTTGCCGTAGTTATTGCCCCCTGCCCCGCCAAAACGGTAACTGTGGGTGCCGCTTGCGCCCAAGTTATTCACCCTGTGCCAGTAGCCGGAGCCCATTTCATTCAGGTTCCACCAGCCAGGGTCGCCGCTTTCAAAGTCAATAAAGTAGTTAGGGGCCTGCACATCATTGTCGACCGTTAAAGTTATCGTGTGGCTGCCGGTCATATGCTGGTTATCCAGCGCTACCGCCTTAAGCTTGTGGCTTCCGTTGATGTATTTGGAAGTATCCCAGGGGCAAGTGTATGGCGCGGTTGTGTCAGTGGCGACAATCACGTCATTCACGATGAAAAAGACCTTCTGAATGCTGCCGTCGCTGTCGCTTGCGTCAGCGTTGATTGCGACAGTCCCGCTTACAGTGTCAAGGTCGCTTGGCGCTGTGATTGAGACGGCGGGCGGCGTTCCAAAGCCGTCATTGACGACAAAGTCCAGAGCGGCGTTTATGTCCAGGCGCTTAATTTCCGCGTTTTGCCACTGGGCATCGTCTAGCGGGGCGCCCGTACCTTCCAGCGCTGCGCGAAGCTCGTCCACTGTCAGCGCAGGGTCGTAGCTCAGGAGCAGCGCGGCTGCGCCCGCGACGTGCGGCGTCGCCATGCTGGTGCCGCTCCAGTTCATATAAGCAGAAGTAGAGACATAACCGCAAGATTTGATGTTAACGCCCGGCGCAGCGATGTCCACCCACTGGCCGTAGTTGCTAAAACTTGCGCGGGAATCCGAGGGGCTTTCGGCTGTTGCTCCGACGCAGCAGTTAACCTCATAGTAGCCGGGGTAATAAGGCTTAGTTGTGTTGGCGTTGGCTGCAGCAACTGCCAGGAAAATGCCTTGGCCGTAAGCATCCTCGCAGGCTGCCTTAGTGGCAGAGCTGGGAGCTGCCCCTCCCAAGCTCATGCTGATTACGTCAGAGCCGATTTCGGCGCCCAGAACTATCGCTGCCGCAATACGGCTGGAAGGGGCGCCGCCGGTGGGGCCAAACACCCGTATTTGCACCATGGAAGTTGTGTGCACCACCCCAACCACGCCTTTTGAGTTGTCGCCAACCGCGCCGATGGTGCCAGAGCAGTGGGAGCCGTGGCCATGCCCATCCTGCGGCACGTTATCATTCTCAAAGAGGTCAAAAATCTCATCCGGCCAGTGGTCCGGCGGATGCAGGTAGTTGCCGGCCAAATCCTCGTGGTCTGGATAGCTGCTTACGGTGTTGCCTGAGTAGCGTACGCCTGTATCAATGACGCAGACCAAGACATTGCTGTCGCCCCGCTCCGTGTCCCAAGCGCCGGCCGCGTTGATTTTCACCATTCCCCAGAGGTTCGCGGGATAGTCCGGGTCATTGGGAACGTACTGCAAGCTATAGAGGGAATCGTATTCAATGTATTCAACCGCATCGGCGTAGTCGGCCTTGATGCGCTGCATGATTTCCTTCGCGCAAGCACCGTCCTTCGTCTGGTAGCCGGCGAAGTTCACGCCGCGCACGTAAGCTTCCTTGTCAAGCTTTACGCCGTATGCATCGCGTATTTCCCGCGCCAGCGCGGCAAGTCCGGTGTTCTGGTAGAGACGCGAGTTGGGATTGTAGTCAGCGCTGCCGGAGGATGCGCGCGCGGCCTTCGCCCCAGGCTTGAAGCCGACAACGAATCGGTCGGGATAGAAGTCCACGCCCGGGGCGAAATTATCAGCGTCGAAGCCGTAGCCGCCCGCCTGCGAAACCTGTGAGGCGGGGCTGCCTGATGATGGCAGGGCGGGGGCGATGCGGCTGCGGCCGGACTTGCCGCAGGCGGAGAGGAGTAGCAGGACTGCTAATACCGCAATGAGCGCGCGCCGGTAATGCATATGTAAATTCACCTTGTTAGCGTAATAGCCGAAATGAGCCGAAACACCTTGTATTATACCGAAAATATACTATCAGCAGCGCGACCGTCCCGGCTGGGCGTAAGCTCTATCTATCCGCCGCTTGGTTTGTGATTTAAGGCTGGCCGCAATATCAAAGCCTTGCTTGTGAGCCCGGTGCACTCTGTGAGAATTGTTTCGTGAATGAAGTGTTCGCCTAAATATACCGCAGGAAGATAAGCGTCATTAGGGCTACGGCGAAGGTCATAGCCAGCGAGATGACGACTGTCGCCTTGATGACTTTGCTCTCCATCCCGATTTGGTCAATGACCGCGGCCGCGTTTTGGAGCTTGGAAGGGCTGATGACCGAAGCCAGTCCTGCGCCGATGCCCGATGCCGCAGCAACCAAGAGCGCTATCTTCAGCGCATGTTCAGGGTCAACCCCGGCATAGACAACATTCACCGTGTCAAAATGCAGCTTCGTCAGCATCGCAATCGCGGAGCTTTCCGTCCCACTTATGAACCCGCCGAGAAGCCCGAGGAACGGCGCGACGCCCGCATAGAAAGTCTGGAAAGCGCCGGCGGAAGCGTCGGCGATGACTTTTATCATGTTGGCGTCCGCGCCTACAGGGACAAGCTTATTCGCCCCGTCAACTAGCTGCGGCGCTTTGCCCGAATAATTGAGGACGTAGGCAATCGCGAAGTAAACCGCCGAAGCGAATGCTGGGCGCGGCGCGCGGCGCATAAACTTGCGCATCGCACACGAAAGCTGCGCGCGCTTCATTTGGTAAAACGGGATTGCCAGCAAAGTCGCAATGAAAACCCATGTGTATGCCTGCCATGCGAGGCGCAGCGCGATTGGCTTTTCCCCAGGGATTACCGGAACCGTCATCGCCCACTGCCGGAAGGTAATGTCATAGATGCCGAAGTCCTTGTAGTTGGTCAGCGCGGCGAAGGCTACAAGGAGTATCCACGGCAGGAGCGCAAGCCCCAGCCTCATTTTCCTTTCCACCGCGCGATCTTCGTCGGTTTGCTTGTTGCGGTCAATAATGGGCCTGCCAGAGGCGCGTTGGCAGAAAAGCATGACGATAATGACGCCGATGCCCGCCGCGACGCCAGTGAGTGTAGGAAGCCCGGCGATGTTCATCCCTATTGCGATAAACCCCGCAGAAAGGCCAGTGGCAAGCGCAATCCAGAAGCCGCGCTTCACTTCCTTCCAGCCGCCGATAAGCCAGAGCATAGCCAGCGCAATTAACGTGGTTACAACCGGCATGTAATGCGCGAAGTAAAGCCCGACTTCGGCGGGCGTGAACGGGCGGCCGGTAATGCCGCTTGCCACGTCAGCGAAGATAACCACCGGCACGCCTAGCAGCGCGTAGGTGCACAGCGCGTCAAAGCCCACCGCGGGCAGCGCGATGGAGATGAACGCGGAGTAGCCCAGCGAGAGCATTATTGGCGGGAGGATAGACACCGGCGTCGCGCCCAGCGCGGCGAGGAGCGTGCCCACGCCGACGTTGATGAGCATAATCTGCACTGGCCGGTTGCCGCTGGCGAGCGTCTTCATAAACGCGACAAGGCGGCGGATTGCGCCTGCCTCTTCCATCACGTTTATCTGGAAGATGCTGGTGACGACCATAAGGCTCACCGGGAAGCTCGCTATAATGCCCGCAAGCGACGCCAAAAGGATTACTTCCCAAGGTGTGCGGAAGAAGTATGCTGCGATGAGCGCAGTGTAGATCCAGCCGATGACGCCTGCGATGTCGGCGCTGCGCCGGCCCCAGGTCATTAGCAGGAAGATTACGACTACCGGCGAAATTGCGAGAATGACTGCCATGAACCCCCGCCGGGTTTTAAGATGCGC
This sequence comes from Planctomycetales bacterium, assembly GCA_037445915.1. GTDB lineage: Bacteria > 4484-113 > 4484-113 > 4484-113 > 4484-113 > JBBIJQ01. The sequence continues at coordinate 4,769 of JBBIJQ010000007.1, forward strand.
GGATTATACAACGGAAAATTGGTAAACGAGAAAGAATTTGAGAGTTACGGATTAAGCCGCCAAATTGTATAGTTGAGGAAGCTGGCGAAGGAGACCCATGCGAGGTAAGGGATGAGGAGCGCTGCTGCCCACGGGCTGACGCGGAAGAAAGTTATGGCCGTCGCGGCTATCGCTGCGAGCAGCACGATTATCGCCAGAAACGCCCATCCCGGCTGGCGCATGGAGAAGAACAACGCGGACCATATGAGGTTCAGCGCGAGTTGCACCGCCCAAAGAGTTAGTGCAAGCTTGGCTGACGGGGCGTGGCGCATCCAGACCATCCATGCGGCGAGAGCCATCGTGATGTAAAGCGCTGTCCACACTGGCCCGAATAGCCAACTCGGCGGGTTCCATGCGGGCTTTTGCAGCGAGCCATACCAGTCTCCAACCCCGAAGGACGTAAGCAATCCGCCGACGGCCGCAACCACGAACACCGCAATAATAAACACCGCAAGCATGAGCCCTGACTTCATGTAGTGATTCTAGCAAATCTGCGCGGTCAGCTGTGCTAGAATTGCCGCCTTATTGAGGATTGCTCACATGACCGAGGAAAAGGGAAACAAGCGGTTTTATTTAACGACGCCGATTTACTACGTCAACGCGCGGCCGCACCTCGGCACGGCCTACACCACCGTTATTGCTGACATCATCGCGCGCTTCAAGCGCATGCGCGGCTATGACGTGCTGTTGGTCACTGGAAGCGACGAGAACAGCCAGAAGGTAGTGCAGGCGGCGCGCGATGCGGGCAAGGAGCCGCTGGCATTTTGCGATGAGATAGTTGAGGCATACCACGCAGTGTGGAAGCTGCTCAACATAGGCGCGTATGAGTTCGTGCGCACGACTGAAGCCAGGCACAAGAAGATGGTGCAGCACTTTTTCCAGCGCCTCTACGACAGCGGGCATGTTTATAAGGGCGAATACAAAGGCTGGTACTGCACGCCCTGCGAGACCTTCTATACCGAAAAGGAACTCATTGAAGAAGGGCATTGCCCGAAGTGCGAGCGCGAAACGCACGAAGTATCGGAAGAAGCCTATTTCTTCCGCTTGAGCGCATTCCAGGAATACCTTGAAGACTTGTTCAAGCCCGAAAATGAGTTCGTCGTGCCGGAGTTTCGCCTGAACGAAATGCGAGCAAGGCTGCGCGACGGGCTTAACGACGTGTGCATAAGCCGCTCCAGCCTGGACTGGGGCATACCGCTGCCTTGGGACGACGGGCATGTGTTCTACGTGTGGGTGGACGCGCTGCTGGCGTATGTGACCGGCAGCGGCTACGATTCGGACAACCCCACCAAGATGCACTGGTGGCCGGCACAGCTAAACTTGATGGCGAAGGACATTCCGTGGTTCCACGCCGTTATCTTTCCCGCGATGCTCAAGGCATACAGCAGCTGCGATGGCGGCGGCAAGCTGGAACGGGCAGAACAGATGCTAGTGCACGGCTATTGGATGCTCGGCGAAAGCAAGATGAGCAAGAGCAAGGGCGGCGCGGTAACGCCTGAAGAAGTAATTGCGGTTGTGGGCGCGGACGGGCTGCGATACTTCTACGCGCGCGAAATCCCGCTGGGCTTTGACGGCAACATATCGCTTGAGGCCATAGTCAACCGCTTCAACTACGAGCTTGGCAACGACCTTGGCAACCTGCTAAACCGCCTGATGAACATGACCGCGCGCTACTTTGGCGGCGTGGTGCCGGAAAGCCCCAAATACAGCGAAGGTGATTTGGAGCTGGCCAAGCTCATCGCCGAGAAGCGCGAAGCCGCGCTGGAGCTTATGGACAAGCTGGAGTTCACGCGCGCGATTGAAGAGATATTCGCAGTCATCCGCGAATGCAACAAGCTCATAGACGCGCGCAAGCCATGGACGCTTAGCAAGGAGCCGCAAAACGCGGGCGAGTTCGCGGGAATGTTCTGCACTCTTGCCGACGCGCTAAAGTGCGTAGCGGTGCTGCTTGCGCCGGTAATGCCTGCGACTATGCAGTCGCTTTGGGAGCAACTGGGGCTGCCCGGCACGGTTGAAAGCACGGGCGTCTCCGAAGCTGCGCGCCCGTATCCGCGCGGCAACCGCATAGGTGAGCCAAAGGTGCTCTTCCCGCGCGTTGACATGAAAGAGCTTGCTAAGGCTGCGGAGAAGCCGCAAGCTGCGCCAAAGCCCGCCAAGGAGGCCGCGAAAGTAAATGCGCCAAACATCAGTAACATGATTGAATACGACGATTTCATCAAAGTGGAGCTGGTCGCCGCGAAAGTAATCGCTGCCGAGCGCGTGGAAGGCGCGGACAAGCTGCTTAAGCTCCAAGTTGACGACGGCAGGGGCGGCCGCCAGATAATCGCTGGCATCGCGCAGTGGGTAAAGCCGGAGGATTTGGTTGGCCTGACTATCCCCATCGTCGCTAACCTGAAGCCCGCAAAGCTGCGCGGCGAGCTTTCTGAAGGGATGCTCCTGGCGGCGCAGGACGGCGCGGGCGGCCTTTCGGTAGTCGTCTGCCAGAGTGAGATTACCCCAGGGGCGCGCGTTAAATAAGCCCTTTGCTTGCAAGCATAAGGAGATTCCCGTATCATAACTGGCTAAGTTGGAACAGGGTCTGTTTGAGGATCTCCAACAGGACGCGGCCGGGAAGGGCGGGGAGGCTGAATGCCTGCCCATCCTTGAGGCGGGGGATGATATTCCCGCCCCTGAGCTTTCCGCGCCCGGTGAACCGCCGGAACCGGCGGTATCACCCGTCTTGCCCAGTGCCCAACCCAAGGAGTTCTTGATGGTTAGTGACTTCTACCGTGAGGAATTGCAGGCGAAAATCAAGGTCGTCGGGATAGGCGGCGGCGGATGCAACGCGCTTGACAGGATGCTTGAAAGCGGGCTGTCCGGCGTTGACTTCGTTGCCGTGAACACCGACTACCAAGCGCTGGAGCGCACCAAGGCGCCGCACAAGCTGCAAATAGGCGCGAAGCAAACGCGCGGCCTGGGCAGCGGCTCCAACCCCGAAATCGGGCGAAAGGCCGCCGAGGAAAGCCGCCAAGACATCGCCGAGCTGCTTAAGGGCGCGGACCTAGTCTTCGTCACCTGCGGCATGGGCGGCGGCACCGGCACTGGCGCAAGCCCGATGATTGCGAATGTGGCGAAAGAAGCCGGCTCGCTCACAGTCGGCATTATAACCCGCCCGTTTATGTTTGAAGGCCGCCGCCGCCAGCGCGTGGCTGCGGAAGGGATTGAGAACCTGCGCAAGTGCGTGGACTCGCTAATCGTCATTCCCAACGATAGGCTGCTTTCCCTAGCCAGCTCCACCACCGGCTTGCAGGAAGCGTTCCTTATGGCCGACGAAGTGCTGCGCCAGGGCGTTACCGGCATCAGCGAATTGATACTCAAGCCCGGCCTCGTGAACATGGACTTCGCAGACGTTTCAATGGTCATGCGCAATTCAGGCACAGCGCTCATCGGGCTTGGCAGCGCCAGCGGCGAGAACCGCGCGCGCGTCGCGGTGGAGCAGGCGATAATGTCGCCGCTGCTTGAGAGCAGCATTGACGGCGCGACCGGCGTCCTCATCAACTTCACGGGCGGCAAGGACATGACGCTGCAGGAAGTTAACGAAGCCGCGATGGTCGTCGCAGACCGCGTTGACCAGGATGCGAACATAATCTTCGGCGCGATAATTGAGCGCGAGCAGGTTGACGACGTGCGCGTGATGGTGCTCGCCACCGGATTTTCCTGCGAGCCGCGCATACACGGGAGCTCAAGCGCGCGCCGCGACCAGTCGTCCGTGCTGCGCCCCAAGCAGGAAACGCGCCAGCGCGAGGACGACTTGATGCCCGCGGAGCCTGAGCCGCGCGCAATCGCCGAAGACGAGGATTTGGACGTGCCGGCGTTCCTGCGCAAGCACACCATCCACAAGAAGTGAGCCGAACCTACCCCGGCGAGAAATACATAACGCCGCGCGAGCTTCCGGCGAAGGACCGGCGGTTGCGCATTGCGCTTGTCTATCCCGACTCCTATATCACAGGCATGAGCAACCTCGGCGTGCAGGCAGTATGGGGGCTTATCCGCGAGCGCACGCCCTTTAACGCAGACCGGTTTTTCTTCACGCCCGAGCTTGGGCTGCACCCGCATCCTAAAGACGCGCAAGCGCATTCACGCGCGGGGCTGCGCGATTACGACATCATTGCATTTTCATTTCCCTACGAGCCGCTGTATGTGAACATGCTCGCCGCGCTGAAAATGGCAGGCGTTGGGTTGCGGCCCTCCGAGCGCATCGGCACACCTATCATCGTCGCTGGTGGATATGCGGTCACAGCAAACCCCATGCCGATTGCAGACTTCGTTGATGTCGCGTTCATCGGCGAAGCTGAGGAAGCGTTCCCACCGTTCCTGGATGCGGCGTTGGCGAACCTCTCCGCGCTTAAGTCGCCTCGGGGTGTGAAGGCGCGAGATGAGCTGCTTGCACAGTTGCACGGGCGCGAGGGCTTCTTTTGCCCCAAAATAGGCGCGGATGAAAGCGTGATGCGGCGCGCGGCAGTTCCCGACCTTTCGCAGTGGGACACTGTTTCCCGCATTATCGCGCGCAACACGGTCTTCGCCAACCGCATGCTCATGCAGACATCGCGCGGGTGCGGCGCAAGATGCGCCTTTTGCCTCGCGGGGCATATCACGCGCCCGCTGCGTTATCTTCCCGCTGAGGAAGTAATGCGCCGCGCGCATTTGGCCGACGGCGTCACCGACCGCATAGGCATCATCGCCGCAGCGCCCACCGACCACCCGCAAATCGCAGACATTGCGCGCGAGCTTACAGCCGCGAAGTTCAAGCTGTCGTTTTCATCGCTCAAGCTCGCCGCGCTTACCGACGAGCTTGTGCGCATTCTCATTAAAGGCGGGCAGCAAACCTTTACCATCGCTCCTGAAGTGCTTGACGAGGAGCACCGGCGCATCATCCGCAAGCCTTTTCCGACGAACGCAGAAATACTCGCGCAAGCGCAACGCCTCATCGCGCTGGGCGTGCCGAAGCTCAAGTATTACTTCATGCTCGGCTTTGACTTTGAGGATGACGCATACTTGCACGCGCTTGGCGCGTGGCTCACCGTGCTTGATGACGCAGCATCGCAAGGCGCGGGGAAGCATGCGCGGCCGAAGGTAAGCTTCGCGTTTAGCTACTTTATCCCTAAGGCGCAGACGCCGCTGGAGCTTGCGCCGATGCAGCCAATAGCTGAGCTTGAACGGCGCAAGGCGCTGGTGAAAAAGCACTACAACGGGCGCGGGGGCTTGAGCTTTGAGAGCGCGCAAGGCTCGCTGTTGCAGGAACGCCTGTCGCGCGGCGGGCGTGAAGCGGGCGCGCTTGTAGAGTATCTCGCCGAGCACGGCATGTGCGCGTCGTCGGTGAAAGCCGCGCTGCAAGCTCTCGCCGTGGAAGCCAAGGCGGCATCGCCCGTGCGCGCATGGCCCACGCTCGCGCACTGACCCGCGCCGCTATGCTAGACTAAGCGCATGCTTAAAGAGGAAGTTGCGAAGAGGCTGCAGGCAGCGGGGGTTCATCCCGACAAGAAGCTGGGGCAGCACTTCCTCATTGACGACACGGCGCTCGCCACGATGCTGCGCGAGGCCGACCTTTCCGCTAACGACGCCGTGCTTGAAGTCGGCGCGGGGCTGGGCACGCTCACCGAAGCGCTCTGCTCCCGCGCGGGGCATGTCCTCGCCTATGAGCCCGACGAACGCCTTGCCAATTACCTGCGCGAAACGCTTGTGCCGCGCTTTCCCAACTTGGAGCTTCGCGAGAAATACATCAACCGCTACGAGCTGGAAAACGTGTGGGCGCAGTTTCCCGAGGGCTTGAAAATCGCGAGCAACCTTCCTTACGGCATCACGAGCGAGTTTCTCATCTCAGCGATTGGCAACATCGCACACCTCGCCGACGTGCTGCTCATGCTGCAAAACGAAGTGGCGAAGCGGCTGGTAGCGAGCCCCGGCAGCAAGGCTTACGGCTCGCTGACCGTCTATGCGCAGACGTTTTCCTACGCCGACGAGCTTATGTTCGTGCCGCGCGAGATGTTCGTGCCGGTGCCAAACGTGGACTCGCAGCTAACGCGCATTCACGCGCGCTCGCGCATGCCCGAAATCGCCAAGCCCGCGCGCTATTTCCGGCTCGTGCAGGGCGCGTTCAAGCACCGCCGCAAGACGATTGTTAATGCGCTCGTGATGACGCTGCCCGACTTGAACCGCGACGAAATCCTGCGCCGCCTCGCGCGCACCGACATCTTCCCCGACCGCCGTGGCGACACGCTGACGCGCGACGAGTTCATCACCCTCGCGGGGATATTCGGGTAGCTTTTTCCACATTCAAGGATGGAGTCGGGACTTTCTAATCCCGACTCCGGAATCCTGAACGCGACCAGAAAGTCGCGTCCCCGTCCAAGTATTACTACTTTATGAGTACGCCGGGCTCACCAGCCCGGCTAAGGAATCTCTGACACGCCAACAAAGTATCTACCGAGAGCAACCTGAACCTACGCCTTCCCTACTCATCCTCATGCGCCTTGTTGTTGGCGCATGCGGGGTTGCAGCAAAAGCGAAGCGTGGTCTCCTTGCGCTTGCGCTCGGCGATGAACCAGCCGCAAAGCTCGCAAGTGTCCACGGTCGGCCGCGCCCACATAATGAAGTCGCAGGCGTCCTTGCCCTTGTGCTTCCCTTCCGCCTCGGGCCCGGGGTTGTGCTCGCAGGAGTAGAAGATGCGGCGGTTCTTCGCCTGGTGCTTCTCAAGCTTGCCCTTCTTGCCCTGCGCCTTGCACTTGGGGCAGAACTCCTGCGGCTCGCGGATGTATTTGCATTTCGGGTAAGCGGAGCAGGACACGAATTCAATGCCGAACCTGCTTCTGCGCGCGGCGAGCTTCGCCTTGCCGCACTGCGGGCACATCTCGTCAAGCTCCTTGGCTGCGCCGGCTTTCTCGCCGTTTTTCTTGTAGTCGCATTCGGGGTAGCCGCAGCAGTTCACGAACGGGCCGAAGCGCCCGTACCGCTCAACAAGCGGCTTGCCGCACTTGGGACACATTTCGCCGGTTTCCTTCGGCTTGGGGTGGTAGTCGTGTTCCTTGTCGGCAAGCGCGCGGTCAATGTCCGCCATCATCGGCTTGTATAGCGCGTCAACGAGTTTGCGCCATTCGTCCTTGCCTTCTTCAACTTCGTCAAGCTGCTCTTCCATCTTCGCCGTGAAGCCGATGTCCACTATTTCGGTGAAGAAGTCCTTGAGCAGCGCGGTCACGCAAAACGCCCATACCGTCGGCGCAAGCGCGCGCCCTTCGCGCACGATGTAGCCGCGCGCGATGATGGTCTCAATCGTGGGAGCGTAGGTGCTCGGGCGGCCGATGCCGTTTTCCTCCAGCGCCTTGATGAGCGAAGCCTCGGTGTAGCGCGGCGGCGGCTTGGTGAAATGCTGCATCATCGCAAGGTCCAGCATGTCCAGCGGCGTCCCCGCCTGCAGCTGCGCAGGCGCTTTGCCGTTCATCGCGCCGTTGCCGTTCTCTCCCTCTTCGCTTTCCTCGCGGTATGCGCGGTGGAAGCCGTCAAAGACGACGCTGGTGTCCGTCCTGCGGAAGCGCGCAGTGGCCGCGCTGCCCTGCGAAAGCACGTCGGTCTGACGTTGCAGGAATTTCGCATTCGCCATCTGCGACGCGAGGAAGCGGTTATAAATCAGCGTGTAAAGCTTAAGCTGGTCGGGATTCAGGCGCGATGCGATACGTTCGGGCGTGTAGGCGAGGTTCGTCGGGCGGATGGCCTCGTGCGCTTCCTGCGCGCTCTTGCGGCTGCCGTAATAGCGCGGCGCGTCGGGCAAGTATTCCTTGCCGAACGCCTGCATGATATGAGCGCGCGCCTCGGTAAGGAACTCAGGGGCGATGCGTGTGGAGTCGGTGCGCATGTAGGTTATCAAGCCTTCCGGCCCGTCGCCCACGTCAATGCCCTCGTATAAAAGCTGCGCGGTGCGCATGGTGCGCTTGCCGTTGAATCCTAGCTTCTTGAACGCCTCTTGCTGCATCGTCGCGGTGATGAACGGCGCGCTGGGCGACTTGGTAGTTTGCTTTTCCTGCACCGAATCAATCGCGTATGCAAGCCCGCTCAGCGCATCCTTAATTCCCTGCGCTTCGGCTTCGCTCGTGATGATGCGCGTATTTTCGTTTTGGTCCTGCGTGGGGGTGCTGATGCGCTTGGCGTCAAGTTCAACGAGCATCGCCTTGAACGCGGCGCCGCCGTGCGCGAACTCGCCCTCTAGCGACCAGTATTCCTGCGCCCCGAATGCGCGTATCTCTTCTTCACGCTCGCAAATGAGCCGCACCGCAACCGACTGCACGCGCCCTGCGCTCAGTCCCCGGCGCACCTTGCGCCAAAGCACCGGCGATATCTTGTAGCCGACGAGCCTGTCCAATACGCGCCGCCCCATCTGCGCATTCACGCGCTCCTGGTTGATGGCGTGCGGGTTGGCGAGCGCAGCCTGCACCGCCTTGCGCGTGAACTCGTGGAACTCAACGCGCACAGCCTTGCGCTTTATCTCTTCCTGCAAGTGCCAGGCGATGGCTTCGCCTTCGCGGTCGGGGTCGGTTGCGAGCAGGACCTGCCCGGCTTCCTTCGCCGCGTCCTTAAGCTCTTTAAGAATCTTCTTCTTCGCGGGGATGGTGACGAACTCCGGCTCGTAGCCGTGGTCAACGTCAACGCTTAGTGTCTTCACAGGCAGGTCGCGCACGTGGCCCTGCGACGACATGACTTTATACTCGCCGCCGAGCAGCCGCGTAAGGGTGCGGGCCTTCGTGGGCGACTCAACAATTATCAGCGGTTTTTTATCGTTAGCGGGCATAAGTAGGGGATGCGTTCAGGAAATCAGAGCCGCGTATAGTATCCGCCAGGCAGCGATTTTACAAGTCCCTTCAATTCAAGCATGGTTAACCGCGCCGCAAGTTCCGCAATGCTGAGGCCTGTTGCGCGCGCAACGTCGTTGATATGGCTACGCTCGTAACTCACGTTGTTGAGCACGCCTACTTCCTCCTCGCGCAGCTTAACTTCGGGTATCTCGCCCGGCTTCTTCGCAACGCGCGCAGGTTTCGGCGCGGCCTGCGCTTTAGGCTGGGCAGGCTTCATGTTTTCCTTTGGCGCGGGCTGAGGCTGCGCAGGCGCGGCATCCTTTGCCTTCGCATCGGGCATCATGAGTGGAAGCTGCAAATCGCCTTTTAACTTCTCAAGCTGTTGCGCCAGCAGCTCTGACTTGCGCTGCGGCCATTCGCTGACGATATCGTCCGCATCATCAATGAGCTTCGCCTGCCCCGCCTTGATGAGCTGGTGGCCGCCCAGCGAAGCGAATTTCCCCGGGCAGCCGGGAAAGGCGAAAACTTCGCGGCCTGCGTCAATGGCGAACCGCGCGGTGATGAGCGCGCCGGAGCTAAGCGGCGCTTCCGCAACCACCACGCCGTGCGACAGCCCTGCGATGATGCGGTTGCGCTTCGGGAAATTCTCTTTGATGGGGGCGGCGCCCGGCGCAAATTCGCTGACAACGAGCGCCTGCTCAATCAGCCTGCGGTAGAGCGCATCGTTTTGCGGAGGGTAAACGACGTCCACGCCGCACCCGAGCACCGCGATAGTCATGCCCTGCGCATCCATCGCGCCCTCATGCGCGGCAGCGTCAATTCCCAGCGCCATTCCCGAGACGACCGTGAGCCCCAGCGACGCAAGCTCGTATGCGGTCTTGCGCGAATGCTTCACGTAATATTCAGACGCCTTACGCGTGCCTACGATGGCTATCTTGTCGGGAAGAAGCGGCTCAAGCCTCCCGCGCGCATACAAAACCGGCGGCGGCGAATCTATTACGGCGAGCTGTTCGGGGTAGCCGGGCTGGTCAAGGCCGAGGATGAAGATGCCGCTGTCCTTAAGCCTCTTGGCGAACGCGTCAATGTCCAGCGATCTGCGCAACTCCTCAAAGCGGTCGCGCAGTCCTGCGCTTGCGCCCGGCAAGTCCATCCATTCGGCAGGATGTGCTTCCCATGCCGCCTGATACGACCCGAAAACCGTCTTCAGCTCGCGCAGCAAGCGAGCGCCGACGCCTGACACCTGCGCCAGCGCAGCCTGGTGGATGACTTCTCCCGATGTATGCATGGCCGAGATATGTAGCACAATATACAAGCGCTGCGCAAATGCGGCTGTTAAATAGGTAGCCTTCCGCGCTGCGCAAGTAGCCGTTTCATCACATCAATCTGCTTATGCACGATGTCTTTCTCCACATGCTGCTCAAGCACAATCGCGCGCGCGCGCTTGCCGAACCGCTGCGCCATCTCTTTGTCGCGCAGGAGCACAAGCACCTTTTCCGCCAGCGCTTTCGCGTCGCGCACTGGAATCAAGAATCCCGTTTCGCCCTCAACGACTTCCTCACGGCAGCCGCGAATGTTTGATGCCACGACGGGCAGCTCCATCGCCATCGCCTCAAGAATCGAGACGGGCAAGCCTTCGCGGTACGACGGCAGGCAAAACACATCGCTGCATGCCAACAGGAGCGGGACGTCGTCGCGCATCCCCAACGGGTGGAAGAAGCGCTCTGCACCCGCGGCCTTGACCCACGACGCGACAGTTTCGTCCGAGGGCTGCGAATGATCGCCTGCTACGCGCCCACCGATGAAGATGAAGCGCGCGTCCGGCATCTCATTGCCGACGATTGCGGAAGCTTCAATGAACTCGCGCATCCCTTTTTCGTATGAATACCGCGCGACCATTGCCACGACCTGAGCGTTTTCAGGAAATCCTAAGCCGCGCTTCACGGCAGCATTGTTTTGTGCCGCAAATCGCGCGCGGCTGAACATATTCGGGTCAACGCCGTTGCTGATGTACAGCGCTTTGGTCTGAGGTGTGATGCTTTTCGCCACGGCGAAGTTGCGGTCCTCGCGGCTCACGAAAAACGTGAAGGTCGTGCACCGGCCTATGAGCTTCTCGGCCGATATTCCAAGCCACTTCTTCAAGCGGCGCGAGTTTTCGTGGAAGCTGAAGCCGTGGATGGTGTAGATGATGATAGGCGCGCCGGCGGCGCATGCTGCCAGCCTGCCGACTAGCGACGCCAGCGGGTTGTGAGTGTGGACGATGTCGTAACGCTCGCGCCTGATGAGCGCGACGAGCTTGAAGAAACGCGGAATGTTCCGCCAGTCAAAAGGCGACCTTCCATACGCAAGGCTTATCACACGCGCGCCAAGGCGCTCAATGTCGGCTGCCGAGCCTGAAGGCGATGCGGCGCAGTCCACCTGCCACCCTTCAGCCTGCATCCCCTTGATAAGCTCAACGAGGAATGCCTTGAAGACGTGGTCAAGCCCAGCCGTAAGGAGAACCTTCACCTGCCGCCTTTGCGCCACGCGATGAGTCTAGCAGAATGAGGAAGTGTAAGTCGTGCAGCTAGCCTAAGTTGCTGCGATACCACTGTGCAGCCTTCGCTAATCCTGCGTTTATGTCATATCGCGGGGAATAGCCAAGCGCGGCGCGGGCAGCCGATATGTCCGCCAATGAATCGCGAGGGTCGCCCTTGCGCGGAGGCTCAAACGACGGCACGCCGCTGCCCCCCAGCAGCCCTTTTAGCGTTTCATAAACGCTTATGATGCTCGCCTGCTGCCCATACGCGATGTTATACGCCTTGCCGCAGGCCTCTTCCGGCGCGCTGCACGCAAGCAAGTTCGCCTGCACGCAATCCTCAATGAACGTGAAGTCGCGAGTCTGCATCCCGTCGCCGTAGATTATCGCCTTGCCGCCCGTGAGCAGCGCGCTTGCGAAGCGCGGGATGACCGCGGCATAGGCGGAATGCGGGTCCTGGCGCGGGCCATACACGTTGAAGTAGCGCAGCACGACCGTGGGCAGGCCGTAAACGCGGTGGAAGACGATGCTGTATAGCTCCTGCGCCAGCTTGGTCACGGCGTAGGGCGATAGCGGCCTCGGCGCGATGCTCTCCACGCGCGGCATCCCCGGGGCGTCGCCGTAAACGCTTGAACTTCCCGCGCAGACAAAACGCTGCACCCCCGCATCGCGCGCCGCCGCGAGCATGTTCACCGTGCCGGTCACGTTAGCTTCGTTGCTTGCCTGCGGGTCTTCAATGCTTCGCGGGACGCTTCCCAGCGCCGCCTGGTGCAGCACGAAATCCGCGCCCGCGCACGCCTTCGCGCATGCCGCCGGGTCGCAAACCGTCGCCTCGTGGAATTCAATGTCGCCAAGGAAGCCGCGCAGGTTTTCGCGCCTGCCTGTGCTGAGGTCGTCAAGGACGCGCACCTTCTCGCCCGCCTGCAGGAGCTGCAGGGCGATGTTGGAGCCGATGAAGCCCGCGCCGCCTGTTACCAGATATAACGCCATCGCAATGCGGCGCGCCCCAGCGCGCCTAAGCCGATTCTAGCACAGGGCTTCAGGCGCAGTTCTCCAAGCTGCCGCAATGATATAATCGCGGTGATGGCTGGGCGCATAGGAATTGCGGTGCTCATCTCCGGCGGCGGGACGACCCTGAAGAACCTCATTGGCCGCATCGCCGATGGTTCCTGCCGCGCGGACATCAAGTGCGTCCTGTCGTCCAAGCCCGGCGCGCCGGGGCTGCAATACGCCGAAGAAGCCTGCATCCCCTCAATCACCGTGCCGCGCAAGGAATATGCGACGCCGCCCGAGTTCTCCGAAATTGTCACGCAATCGCTCGCGCCCTTCTCGCCTGAGCTCATCGTGCTGGGCGGCTTCCTGAGCCTCTACCTTTACCCGCCGCAATACAACGCGCGCATCATCAACACGCACCCCGCGCTGCTGCCATGCTTCGGCGGCAAGGGGATGTATGGCGACCGCGTTCACGAAGCCGTGCTTGCGTCGGGATGCAAAATCACCGGCTGCACGGTGCACATGGTTGACCACGAATACGACCACGGCCCGATAATTGCCCAGCGCGCGCTGCCCGTGCTCGCCGCCGACACGGTAGAAACGCTGGGCGAGCGCGTGCGCGCCGCCGAGCGCGAGCTGCTCCCCGAAGTCATAAACTGGTTCGCCGACGGCCGCGTGGAAATGCTGCCAAACGGCAAGGTTTACGTGCGCGCGCGCGACTTGATAGGAGATGCAAGATGAACGAAGGGATGCGCGAAGTGGCTGGGCTGATGGCGCGTGCGCAGCGCGTGACAGTGCTAACAGGCGCGGGCATCTCCGCCGAAAGCGGCATCCCGACCTTTCGCGGCAGCGGCGGCTTTTGGAAAGACGAAGAGGAGATGATGCGCCTTTCCACGCTGGAGGGATTCCTGCGCGACCCGCAGGCGGTCTGGGAGTTTTACGACCGCCGTCGCGTTCAGGCGAACTCGGTGCAGCCAAACCCCGGCCATGAATCGCTGGCTGATTACGAAACCCGCGCGCTGAGGCGCAGCGCCAGCTTCGCCTTGATAACGCAAAACGTGGACGGCCTGCATGCCCGCGCGGGAAGCCGCAACATTCTTGAGCTTCACGGAAGCATCTGGCATGCGCGCTGCTTCAAGGGATGCTCGCCCGATTTGTTCATGCTACCCGAGGAGCCGCTTCCGTCATACCCGCCCGAATGCCCGAAATGCGGTGCGATGCTGCGCCCGCACATCGTGTGGTTCGGCGAGAAGCTCCATCCCGCGATACTTGAAGAAAGCTTCGCGCTTGCCGAGGAATCGGACTTGATGCTCGTCGCGGGCACGTCAGGCCAGGTTTACCCCGCGGCGGGCCTCCCATACGTGGTGAAGCGCGCTGGCGGGACTGTAGTGCAAGTAAACATGGAGCCGACCGAGCTTAGCCACGCAGCCGATTACAACATCTACGGCAAGAGCGGCGAGATACTTCCTGAGTTGATGACGTTCGTCCAACTTGGTGACAAACTATGAAGACGCGCCTGTTGCTGCTGATACTGATTCCTTTAACAATGTGCCTGCTCGCAGTGAGCTGCATGAAGCCCAAGCCCAAGCAGCTGGATGCCGCCCCACAAGCCCCTCCGCCTTCGCTGGAAGCAAAAACGCCCTTGGAACCTAAGGAGTATTCTCCAGTAGCGTTCCTTGACGAGTCACTCTACGCAGTTGGCAGGGAGCTCTTCTACAGCCCCGACGGGCGGATGATTAAGCAAGCCGCGTACTTCGGCGGGACCGGCAAAGTCTTGACGCTGGTTACCGACTACGATCTTGTGCGAGCAGCAGATTGCGCCGGCCCGCTTTACCTCGTGAATGCCGAAGACGCAGCCGATGTTATGCAGTTAAAAGGCTCGGCTCAAGTTCTTGGCTTCATCAAGGAGCCGGTTGGCGGCTTCTATTATCATGCGGTGAAAGAGGGCGAACGCGACGCTCCTCCCGAAGAAGGGGGCGCGGGCCAAGTTGTGCAGCACAGCCCCATAATCAATACCAAGGTTATCCCGCACCACCTGACTACAGAGGGCCAGGATACCGCGCTGGAAATGGAGAACAAGTTCATTGACGGCGTGCTTCCGGATGGGAAGCTGTTACTGGCGCACGTGGTTGACCTCACGCAGTTTGACGGGGGATACATCCGGGGGTTGGCGACGAAGTGGACCGTCCATGACCCTGCGGTGAAGAAGGATGTTCATTCCTTTGATTTCTCCCCCATGCTCGCGCCCGACCTCTCAGCTGCGCTTGAAGTTGTGCGGTATTACGACTCCGCCAATTACGCCGACTCCTACTTCGCTTTATACCAGGGCGCGGTAGGCGCCCCTTCCGCGCAGCTAAAGCTCGTGTATTCCTGCCCTTACTTCATTACGCTGACATCCGAGCGCTGGAGGCCTCCCGCCGAGTTCATTGACGCAAAGCGTGTTCTCGTAGGGCGATTCGCGCCTGCCGATTCCACTTCGGGCGAAGCTAACGCAGTCCCGAACTCGCGTGGCTCGCTGACGCTGGAGAGCTTTGACGTGACGACGCACCGCCTGCGCACGCTGGTCAAAGACGTGCCGCCGTATATACGCGTGTTCACGCAAATGGGCGCGCCGGTTTTCTTCTATGTGTCCTACCAGATTCCCGAACTCATCAGGCGGCACAGCATTTGGGCTGCCGCCGTTGACGGGACGAAGGCGAGGCGGCTGGTGGAAAACACCGCTGCGCGGCGCGTGCGCATAATGGACGTGGACTTCAAGAGCGGAAAGCTGCTTGTGGTTGAAGATTACGAAACAAGCTCGGGAAGCTACTCGCTGCTGCGCGAATTCAAGTTGAGCGCCGCCGCCCCGCCGCCTGAACCGCCGTCGGGAAAAGAAGAGCCACCAGAAGGAACACCTGCCCCGCAGCAAGGAGCGCAGCCGCCGGAAAGCGAAGGCGAGCAAGGCCCTCCGCCGATAAGCCTGCCGGGAACGAAGACTTAAAGCCGCTTCATAGCCCGCCAGGCGCTGAAGCTGCGCCAACGCGCTTTGATGTAGGTGGAGTAATCCATTCCCGACTCGCGGCGCAGCGCATCGTCAATTTCCGTGAGGTCGTCAAGCGACGCCATCCGCTCAAAGTCCAGCTTCTCCTGCCAATCCTCTATGTCCCGCTGAAGCTGCCCCACGATAAGCTCAAGATCCCGCTGCGAAGTCTCCGACTGCGCAAGCGCATCCTGCGCGCGGTAAAAGTTAAGTAAGTCGCGGATGGTCCAGAAGTAACGCGACTGCTGGCGGAAGTAATAGACGCGCGCGGGCGACCTTGCGATTTCCGCCTGCAAATTTAGTAGCTCCGTCTTCGCCCTAAACGCGCCGCGCGCAATTTCCTCAAACTTTGATAGCCGCGCGGCGAGCGTCTCTTCCGCCCGCAGCGTCTCAGGAAAGAACGCGGCTGCGGGAATGCCCTTCAGCATGTCCTGCGCCTGCCGACTCTTCTCCGCAAGCTCGCGCAGGTCTTTTTCAATGCTCCTGCGCTCCTCCTCCGTGCGGTATTGTTCAATAATAATGCGCGCACTTTCAATCCAGGAGTCGGCAGCCTTGGAAAGCGAGTTGCGCGTTTGGGCAAGCGCGCTTTGCTGCGCGGATTTGTCCCTCTGGAAGCGCGCGTAGTCGTCGGTGGCGGCAAAGAAGGCGAATGCTATCACAACCGCCCAAGGGAGCAGGAGCCATCTTCGGTCAAGCAAGCCCATAGTATTAAGAAGGTTTCTGATTCTACCGCGAAGCGCGCGTAAACGGCGCAAATTCGCTAGCAAACGCGCGTGCGCAGTGTTATACTGGGTTCATCTCTTCACGTTTCGTCAACATCGCCAGCGGGAGCGGCGGCAACTGCTCCCTTCTTACTTTAAGCGGTCGCCACTTTCTGATTGACTGCGGGGTTTCGCACAAGCGAATGTCTGTCGCGCTAGCAGGCTACGGCCTGAAGCCTGCTGATGTTGAAGCCGTCATTATCACCCACCTCCATTCCGACCATGTGAGCGCGCTGCCCGCGTGGTACCGACTATCCGGCTTGCGCTTTGTCTCCACGAACTACACGCTCAACAGCATAGTTGAGCACATCGGGGCTAAGCAGGATGTTGGCCGCCGCTTCTTCAGCTTTAGCCCCGGAGAAACGTATTCCTGCGGCGATGTATTGGTTAAGCCGTTCAGCGTGTCACATGATGCGCCTGAGACCGTCGGGCTTGTTTTTGAAACCGCGAATTCCCGCTTCACCTACCTGGCCGATGTAGGCGAGGCGGAAGGCGAGTTTATAGCGCACTGCTCCGGCGCGGACCTTCTCTTTCTTGAAGCCAACCACGAGCCCGAGATGGTGAACGCAAGCTCATACCCCCCGTTCGTTAAGAATCGCATCCTCAGCCCGCGCGGCCATCTAAGCAATGAACAATCTCTAAGCCTGCTCACGAGCCTGACGGAACCGCCGCGCAAAGTAATCTTCGGCCACCTTTCCCGCAACAACAACGCGCCGGAACGCCTGCGCGAGCGCATAGACGAGTTTGGAATAGCTGAAATAGTTTCTGAAATAGCCATTGCCAACCAGTTTGAGCCCAGCGAGCTTGATTTTTAGGCTATCCCCATTCCTGCTTGATATAGTGTCCCCTCGTGGTATAATGTCCGTGAATAGGCGCTTGTGAAACGCGCTCGGCTAATTTGTTTGGTGCGTATAATTTAGGAGGCCGACAACAATGAAAAGGCTATTATTACTGGCCCTCTTGTTGCTCGCGGCATCCTGTGGCGGTGGCGGAAAAGTCGCGCCCACGCTTTCATCGCTTAACGGCGGGTTTAACTTGGCCGATATAAGCGTGATTGGCAGCGGGCGTTTAGTTGCCACTGTGGCTGGGGATGTTGCGGCTCCGGAGGTTATCATCAGCGTGGAAGGCGCAAAAGAACTGAAAGGCGCGATTTTCACGCTTACTTATCCTAACAGCAGTTACCATCCCGTTGCGGTTGACTTTGGCGGCTTCCTCGGAGCCAAAGACGAGGTTATCAGCCTGAGCGTAACAGACCGCGCCGGTGAAGTCCCCGTAGGAATTGTGAAGATTCACCCCGATGAAGTTACCGGCGCTAACGGCGACGGCATAATCGCGCGTGTGTCTTTTGCCTCCGGCGGCTTAGCATCCAAGTCTGTTTCCGCCCCCCCTGTAGGCAACCATAACAAGCCGAAAAACCTCACAATCATAGAGACCGGCACGCCGGGGACATTCCAGCTAATGTGGAACGAGATGCATGTCGGCGATTATGACAACAACGGCATAGTCAACATCTCCGACATCACCCCCATCGCCATGCATTACGGGCAAGCCGCGGGCCTCCACCCGGCAGTCGAACTCATTACCGGCGGCGAAGGCGTTGTCGGCGTTGCGAACATCACCGGCATCGCGCAGAACTTCGGGACCTCGCTGGAAGGCTACAATGTGTATGTTGCAGGCGACCCTTCTCCGCGCCCGCACAACACGAATCCGGCCGCCCCGTATTCCGTGATGCGCCCGGTTCCGCCTCCGGAAGGCCGCATTCTTTACACGTTCCTTGTTGACCTTGCGGGCCCGGCCGAAGTCCGCGTGCGCCCCTGCGACACTGACGGCAACGAAGGCGTGGAAAGCGACCCGGCGATACCTGGCAGCGGCAGCGCTCCCGCGGCTCCAAGAAACCTTGGCGCTGTGGCGAACGAGACAGTCGGCGTTGGGCGCATTCTCCTCTCGTGGAGCGCCAACACCGAGCCCGACCTGTTCCAGTACCGCATTTTCCGGCGTGACGGCGCAGTCGGCGTCTTCAACCAAATCGGTGTTGTCGCGGCCGGCGCAGTCCCGCTGACCTTCAGCGACAACAACTCTGGCCTCATGCTTTCCAGCGGCATCCCCTACACGTATCATATCAAGGCGGTCAATACCGCATCGCAAGTTTCCGCCGCCAGCAACGAGGCGACCGCGTCTCCGTTCTACCCCGGCCCGCCCACGGCGCCAACTTCCATCGCCGTCAAAGGCGAAGGCAACCCCTACTCATTCGCGATTGAAGTGAAGTGGGGGCCGGCAACCTCAAGTTACCTTGACGGCTATGAGATTTGGCGTAAGGCGCCTGGCGACACCGACTTCTCGCTGCTCCAGACCGCAGGCGCTGTCGGCGACCGCACAATCTACGATACCGGCCTGACCGGCGGCGAGACTTATACCTACAAGGTCCGCGCCTTTGACCAGTTTGACCAATTCAGCCCCTTCACGGCTGAGGCAAGCGCGCAGCCAAGCACGCACATCCCGCTGGCGATCATCTCCGTCACGACCAACAACACGACGATGACGATTGGCTCTACGACCGAGAAGGCGAACCTTGTGGTCACTCTTAACAACCCAGCTGCGAATGTGACTTGGACGGCTTCCCGTGGGACATTTGACAATGCCACGAGCAAGACGCCTATTTATTCTCCGCCAGCAACAGGAACGGCGGCGAAAGTTGTTATCACCGTAACCGCCAACGACGGCATTGACAACGTCCAGGGCACAGTGGATGCGATACTAACGACCTTACCGATACTCGGCCCACCAATCGATTTCACTTTTAAGAGCTGGTCAACTCCAAACACGCCATACGCTCCGTTCAGCTCGTTCTACGATGACGGGAAGGCTATCCTCCTCAACTGGGGAGCACACTGGTGATATTACTGCAAAAGGGAGTTACCCTTTCAATCGGATGAATTGTATGAGATTTATGGATCTCAAGGTTTCTACTATATTATAGTGTGGCAAGATACGCTGTCGTTCATGACAGACTACTTTAACACTAACAACTGGACTGCCACTAACTGCTACGAGGATCCCACTTTAGCATCCCTTACTCCGTGGGCTGCGGCTTATGGCGGCGGCAGCGGTGGTATTCCTCAGAATGCCCTGCTAGACCGCGATAGCGATGTCCGCCTGTATGCGGTTGGCGCTATTGACCACGAACCTCGCAAAACCCAATGGACTAACGCTGTTAAGGAGCTGGTGGGCGTTCCCTAAACGCCCATTTACGGCGAACAACAAAAAGGGCGGGGCCTCGGCCCCGCCCTTTTTGTTTCACGTAACCACTAAGGTTAGGTAGGCCAGGGTTTACCCGCCTTTGGAGGGTGACCAGCCCAGCTCTGGATTTTCACTGAATACTAACTTCCGTAGGCCAGGCTTTAGCCTGGCTCCGGAAAATTTGTGTTCACCTCTTCCTGTCCTTGTTGTAATACCAAAGGAATTTGTAATCCTCCGGCTTTCTCACAATGCCCGGCGAGACCGGATTATTAGCGATGTATTTCATCTCCTCATAAAGCTCATATTCGTTGCGGATTAGCCGCGTGTGCGATCGGGTTTCCCAAAGCGGCCCTGACCTTCCCCTGCTTCTGTTTACGCGAAAGGAACTGAGGCCTTTCACATGCTGCATCGCCCTAGAAAGCGTGACCTCTTTCCCGGTCACAACAGGCTTAATAATGAGATGAACATGATTGGACATAACTACCAGCGCGAACAAGTCGTATAGTTCGCCTCTGCCGTCCATCACTACGTTGAAGACAATTTCTTTCTTGGCATCCGTGAAATGGCTTATCCCTTCGCGCAAGTTGAAAGTAGCGAAATAGGTGCCGCCTTTTTCCTCCCATCGCGGAATATGCTTGCGGGCGGGTTTTGTAACTGCTTTGGGTTTGTCCATGTATCTGATGATAACATGAGGTAAGTGCCGTATCCCAGAGCCAGGCTAAAGCCTGACCTACGGAAGTTAAATCGTTCTTATACGCCCGAGCCGCACTAGTGAGTGCGGCTTATCTTTCTGGACTTACCCCTTACCCCTTGCCCCTTGCCCCTTCCTAATAATCCTCGTCCAGGGGCTGCGGGGCGATGAGAAGCTCACGGTTGCCCTGGTGGTCGGCGGGGCTCACTACGCCCTGCTGCTCCATCTGCTCCATAATCCGCGCCGCGCGGTTGTAGCCGATTTTCAGCCTCCGCTGCAATAGCGAGGTGCTGGCGCGCCCGGCGCGGGTGATGATATCCATTGCGTCGCTGTATAGCTCGTCAAGCTCGTTACCGTCCCCGCCGCGGTTGCCGTTGCTGTCCCAGTCCTCGTCGCCGTTTTCGCCGCTAAACGCGGTGATGTCTTCAATGTAGTCGGGCTTGGTCTGCTTGCGCAGGAACTCTGCCACGCGCTTAACCTCTTCATCACGCACCCACGCGCCCTGTACGCGAAGCGGCTTGGGAATGCCCACCGGGAAATAAAGCATATCGCCTGTGCCAAGCAGCTTCTCCGCGCCCGGCATGTCTATTATCGTGCGCGAGTCGATTTGGGAGACCACTGCGAACGCGATGCGCGACGGGATGTTCATTTTGATGTTGCCGGTGATGATTTTAGCGTCGGGGCGCTGCGTTGCGACTATGAGGTGGATGCCAGTGGCGCGCGCGAGGTGCGCGATGCGGCCAATGAGGCGCTCAAAGAGGGGGCCCGCAGCCTTGATGAGGTCTGCCAACTCGTCGACGACGACCAGGATGTAAGGAAGCGGGCCGCTCTCCGGCGGCTTGTCGTTGTAGCCGTCAATGTTGCGAACGCCATGTTCCTCAAACGCGCGCAGCCTTGTCTCCATCTCCGAAACGACCCATTTCAGCGCGCTTAGCGCCTCGTTGATGTCGTTGACGATGGGCGCGGCGAGGTGCGGCGTATCCTTAAACACGCTCATCTCAACGCGCTTTGGGTCAATGAGGATAAGTCTTAGGCTCGCCGGCGAGTTGCGGTACATCAAGGAAACGAGAATGGCGTTGAGGCAGACGCTCTTGCCGCTGCCAGTGCTCCCTGCGACGAGAAGATGGTGCATGTCGTGGATGTTGCCGATGACGGGCTTGCCCGCGATGTCGCGCCCGATAGGGACCGCGAGCGGGTGCGCTTTGGACTTTAGCTCTGGTGATTCCAGCAGCGCGCGCAAGGATATCTTGTTGAACTTGCGGTTGGGGACTTCAATGCCGACCGCGCTTTTGCCGGGGATGGGCGTTTCCAGACGCACGGCGGGCACAGCAAGCTCAAGCGCGAGGTTGTCCGCGAGCGCATGCAGGCGGCTAACGTTTATCCCCGGCGCAATGCGCAGCTCAAAGCGGGTGACGCGCGGGCCGACCTCCCAGCTTGAAACCTCGCTTTCAATGTTGAACGCCTTGAGCGTCTCCACGATGACCTGCGCGTTGCGCTGCAAAACATCCTCGGCGACCGCTGAGAATGGGAAGTCGCTGAGAAGCCCAAGTGGCGGGAACTGGTAGTCTCCATACGCGGCGGCGAAGCGGAATGCCTGCTGTCCGACCTTCGGTGGCTCATCCGCGGCAACCGCCTTTCCACCTGCGCCTTCGGCGAGCGTATCTTCCGCTCCGCCAGCCGACCCTAAAGGCGCGGGCTTATCCGCAGCTTCTCCCGGCGATGCAGCATCGCCGTCCACATATTCGTTCGCTGCTTCCGCTTCAAGCATTTCGCGCCTGCGCTTCAGCTCGGCTGCTGCGGCGCGCTGGCAAGCCTCGTTGCGCAAGTCGTCTATGAAATTCTCGCAAAAGCGCAGCGCAGGGAGCAAAAAGCCCCTGCCTGCGAAGGCGATGATTAGCCCGAGCAAGAGGAACGATAGAAGGACTGGGTAAAAGAACCCCAGCGCAGGCTCGGCGAAATGCCAGGCGAGCCTCCCGCCTTCCCCCCCGACGAAGTAGTATCCAGCTAGCAGGCAAAAGATGAGGTTTAGCACAGCGAGCTTCCAGGCATAGCCGATGAGCGCAGGCTGCGCGCGCAGGGGCAGCGCAGCGAAGCCCGCGAGGAGTATCAGCAATGGGACGGGGTAGGCCGCAAGGCCCGCATACCTTAATAAGAAGTCGTGAACCGCCCGCGAGGAGTTTCCTGCCAAGCCGGGCGTGGCCAGCGACATTGCGACGAAGATGAAAACGAGAAATATCAGGAGCGCAGCCAGGTCCTGCCAGACCTCGGCCTGCAATCCCAGGATAATCCTGCTTCGGCGGCGGCTCCTCTTTTTTCGGGGCATACAGGCTAGATTATAAGCTATTATGCTTTTTTCCCGTAAGGGCTGCAAACCTCCCAAACTTATGTTATAATCCATAACCTGCTGATGGTGCACCTTGATAGCTAACCTTTAGGCTGGCGGGAGAATCCATCTGTTCGGGGGGGCGCATCCAGAAGGATGCCACTCCGGACAGATACACTCCACCAGATTAACTAGGTGTATCATTATCCTGGTAGATTTGGCGGCCTGCTATTAGGGTAGCAGGCCTAGTCCTTGGACTCATATTATCTGGATGGGTTAATACTTTCAGAAGGAGGTTCGGTACTGTGTTGAGAACGAAAAAGGGATTCACCCTAATTGAGCTGCTGGTGGTCATCGTGATCATCGGCATCCTTGTGGCAATCGCCCTGCCAAACTTCATCAAAATCAAGATCAAGGCGCGCGAAGCGGAGGTCAAGCAGAATCTTCATGCTATTCAGCTTGCCGTAGAACGCTACGCGACTGACAACGAGGGGCGCTACCCGTATTTCCTCTACGGTGGCGACACCTATGTTAACGTCGGGACAAGTAAGCATGCTTGCGGCGACTGGATTGAACCGGGCGTTAACGGGAGGCACCCGTTTGACCTGTTCAACAAGACTTTCACCAATTACGACCATACTTACAGTGGCCGCGGCCTGTCCCGCAGCAACTTGGGCACGGCAGGCTTTGAGTTCGGCGACACGCTGGCGGTTGACGGCTACCTTACTCACTATCCAAACAACCCGTTCCTGACCAAGAAGGCGCAGAACATCTACGGCCTCGGCTCAAAGGACTGGGGCGGCTGGATTCCCTGGAGGGCCTGCGGCGGCGTCAGCGGCCAGAATATGTTCAACCTCGGCTGGTCCGGCGAAGGTCCCAGCCTGATGGCTTACGACATTGACGGCGAGCCGAATACCTCAATCAAGCTTGAGTTCCCAGGCAACTTCTACTACCACCCGCGCTTCGTTGACGGGGCTAGCAACGCCGACCACTTCACTGCCCAGTGTACCTCACAGGCGATCACGCCAAACCATGTGACAGGCATAGGCGCAAGCGCCCGCCCCGGATTGGTTTGGAGCATGGATGTTGAGGGTTACGATCTCCTCGCTTACGGCGACCCTACAAGCGAAGGCTTTGACATTGACTACTCAATCAGCGGCGGCAGCCAGAAGATTAACTGTAAGCGCACAGGTTACCTGAACAACGTTCCGGAACCCAACCCTTACAACGCCGCCAACGGCTATGCCCCCCGGACAGTTCCGGACGGCAAGCCCGATTACTACATTATCCACCTGAGCAGCGCGCAGGACGCGAAGGCTCAGGGCGTCCTCTAAGTCTTTAGGAGGTGAAACCAATGATCTCTCGTAAGTCAGGCTTTACCCTAATTGAGTTGCTGGTGGTCATCGTAATCATCGGCATCCTCGTCGCCATCGCACTCCCGAACTTTATCAAAGTCCGCGAGAAGGCGAAGGAAGCAGAGGTAAAGCAAAATTTGCATTCGATCCAACTGGCAGTTGAGCGCTATTCAACCGATAACGCGAACGGCAACTACCCCAACTATATCCTAGGTGGCGACTGGACCGACAGCTGGACTATCAATCAGCAGTACTTCTTCTTCGCTGGCCTTGACCAGGTTGCTTACCCGGCCTGGAAGACCGGCGGCCCGCAGTATTGCACGGACGGGAACGGAGACTACCTGATTATGGAAGGCTATATGCCGACCTACCCAAAGAACCCGTTCGTCAAGCAGGGCAACCTCGTCGCCCGCCGCCTTATCCACGATATGATGTGGCACAGCAACCGCGTTGGCACAACCATGCCCCGCCTCGTCGGCGGCGATGACAACACCAAGATGGTTGAAGTCTTCGGCCCGCCCCCCGCGTGGATTTTCGCCATGGTTGGGATGGGTGGCGACATGCGCGTCATCCCTCCGTACCCCGACCTTCAGAACGCGGACGGCCTCTGGCAGAACCGCGGCCTTAAAGACGTGACTGCCGCCGAGTACAGGCAGCCCGGCAGCCGCCTGCTGGTTGGCAACTTCTCCTACTTCGCCCGCTTGAACCAGCAGTGCTGGATACTGTGGAACGGTTCGCACGACGTCGCAGGCTATACCCTCGCCGCTTATGGCACGCTCAAGAACCTTGGCCAGGACGTTTACGACCGCAACGGTGAGTACTTCCCTCGTATGCGAATCGCAACCTGCGCCCTTGCCAACTACTTCGGCCTCAATGGCTTGTTGCCTTGCCAGACCGATTCGTCTCCCAACACGCTCAATCAGTCGCGCGGCGGCCCTGATACCCGTCCCGACGGCGTGATCATCGTGTTAGACTCTGGCGTGGACAAGAAGTCCATGAATCCTACGGAAGGGGCGACTGGCTACTAAACTACCAGCGCTTGCTTTTAGCCTTTCAGCGCAGGACTCCGCCCGCAAGGGCAGGGTCCTGTGCGCCTTTAAGGGGAGGAGTTAACTCGACATAATAGACGTGGCGCGCATCGGGCTTTATCTGCCTTTGGAGGGTGATTAGCCCAGTCCTGGAATCTGGTATCCTAAATCCCTAAGACCGAACCACTATTCCCTTACAACTCATCACTTCAACATAAGCTCGCGGATGCGCTCGGTCAGCTTTAGGGCATCGTCCATCTTGCGCTGCCACATATTGCGCCCAAAAATGAGGCCAGTCGCCCCCGCTGCCAGTGAAGATTCTACTTTTGCAAGTAGCTCTTCATCCCCGAGCTTGCTGCCGCCGGAAACGAGAACCATCGTCCTGCCCGCAGAATGGACGACCTGCCTGAACGCATCATCCGCGCTGATTTGCAGCGTATTGTATGGCGCGGGTGCCTGCGTGTCTTTGGAGGGGTTAATCTTGGGGAAATTGACCTTGACGACGTCCGCCCCCATTTCCTGGGCAACCCGTGCCGCGTAATCAACAGCGTAGAAGCTGTCGCGCCCGCCCTTCTTGTCTATGGCCTCGCCGCGCGGGTAGGCCCACACGATGAGCGGCATCCCAAGCGACTCGCATTCCGCGCGCACTTCAGCAAGCTGCTCTATGTCCACTCCCTGCGCTGGCGAGCCGACAAAGAGCGTGTAGCCGATTGCGTCCGCGCCTAGCCGAACTGCGTCCTCAACGGTTGCTGTGAGAGGGCTGAATGCTTCGGCATCCGAAGGGATGGCGGTCTTGCCGTTTATCTTGAGTATCAGCGGGACTTCGCCGGCCCATTTATCCAGATATTTCGCGGCAAGCCCGTAGTGCAGCGCGATGGCTGAATAGCCGCCTTCCTTTGCAAGCGAGAACTGAAATTCCACGAACTTGCTTTCCGGGTTGGCGAAGAAGTCCAGAGGACCGTGCTCAAGCCCCTGGTCAATGGGGAGTACCATCATTCGCCCATTCTTCAACCCGTAGCCGTAAAGCAGCCGGTGCAGCCGCACCTTCTTGCCCAGGCTAAGGCCCATATTATCCAGCGTCGGCTTTTCGTAATACTGCGCCATCTCGCGCCTCCCAACAAGGTGTGAGAAGATGATAGCACAGCGCGCGTGTGCCGCCGTAATTGGTATTCCTTACGTCTCGCAGCCAGCGTCAACTTCCTCAAACTGGACTTCAAACTTGTCAAACAAGCTTGAGGCAAGCTCCTGGATGAAGCGCGACGGGCGGTTGAAGGCGAACCGTTCTTCGCCGCTCATCTGCGGGAAGCAAAGGTAGAGCAAGTCTTCCGAGCGCGTGACGGCGACGTAGAACAGCCGCCGCTCCTCCTCAAGCTGGTCAGGTATCTGCCAGCACATTCTGTGCGGCAAGTTGTCGTCGGTCAAGTGCGTGATGAAGACGGCGCGCCACTCCAGCCCCTTCGCCTGGTGGATGGTGGAGAGCGAAACTGCGCCTTCGCCGCTAGAGTCGGCGTCGGAAATCTGCACGGCAGTGAAGCCCTGGTTTAGGCTTACTTCTGCAAGGAACGACGTAAGCGAGCGGCGCTTGGCGGCGAAGGACGCGAGCTGCTCCAGGTCTTCCCTGCGCTCGCGGTAGTTTTCGTAATGCGTGTGAAGGTGCTGGTCGTAGAAGTCTTTGATGATTGCTTGGATGAGATCGCTGACGCCTGCGCCGTTCTCCTTCATCTCCGAAAGCTTGCGCATCAAATCCGCCATTGCCTGCAAAGATTTGCGCCCTGAGCCACGCGCAAGAGCTGGCGCGCCGTCGTCGGTGAATTCCTTGAGTGGGTTTTGCGAGGGAATGACTTTGGCGAGTATCTTGTCAATAGTCTTCGCGCCGACCTGCTCGCAAAGTTCAAGCACGCGCGAGAAAGCGACTTCGTCACGCGGGTTGGCGACAACGCCCAGGAACGCAACGACGTCCTTGACGTGCGCCTGCTCCATAAAGCGAATGCCGCCGCGCACGTCGTAGGGGATGCCGCGCTGCAACAGCAAAAGCTCAATTTCCAGGGAGTTGCGGTGGCTGCGGTAAAGCACGCCGATGTCTTCCAGCGCCACCCCGTCTTCGCGCAAGCCCAGTATCTGCTCCGCGACAAACTGCGCCTGTTCTTCGTTGTTGGCGCAAGTGATGAACTTGGGCTTCTCGCCGGGAAGCTTAACCGGCGCAAGCTGCTTGCGGAACTTCTCGGGCGTGGCGCTCATTATCTCGTTGGCGAGTGCGAGCACCTGCGGCGTGCTGCGGTAATTCGTTTCCAGCTTGTATATCTTTGCATCGGGATAGTCGCGCTGGAACTGGAGTATGTTCTTGTAGTTCGCGCCACGGAATGAATAGATGCTCTGCGCGTCGTCCCCGACGGCGAACACGCGCCCGTGCACGGCGGAAAGATGCTTGATTATGTGCGCCTGCACGAGGTTCGTGTCCTGGTATTCGTCAACCAGCACGTGCTCATACCGCTCCGACACAGCCTTCCCCGCCTCCGGCTTCTCCTCAAACACGCGCAGCAGGCATGTGAGCAAGTCGTCAAAGTCCATCAGGTTGCGCGCACGTTTACGCTCGGTATACGCGGTGATTATCCTGCGCATGTCCTCTACGCTGCGCGCGAACTGCGGAAATGACTGCACAACAACATCCTCAAGCCCCATCGCCTTGTTGACGCAAAGGCTGTTGATGCGGTGCAGCATCTGGTGCGAGGGGAAAAGCTGCGCCGTGAAGTCCACCGGCGCTTCCTTGCGCACGACTTTCATAAGCTGCTTAGCATCCTGTTCGTCAATGATGGTGAAGTCGCGCGTGTAGCCGATGAAATCGGCGTATTTGCGCAGGATGATGTGCGCGAGGTGGTGGAAGGTGCCGCCGGTGATTCGCGACTGCGGGACATGAGTTAGCTCTTCAACGCGCCGCAGCATCATCCGCGCTGCCTTGTTGGTGAACGTCGCAAGGAGGATGCGCCCAGGCCGTACGCCTGATTCAATGAGGTGCGCGACGCGGTAGGTGATGACGCGCGTCTTGCCGCTGCCTGCGCCCGCGAGCACGAGGATCTGCGGTTCTTGCGCGTGAACGGCCGCGCGCTGCTGGTCGTTAAGCTCGCGCAGGAATGCTGCGCCCTCGCCCGCGTCGGGTTCCCTGCTTCCGGGCGCATTCAACCGCATCCTCATTGCTTTGTGCTCCGAATCCACGCCGCAATGATACCGCATCCAACAGCCGTCTTGCGTGTGGTGTTATAATCAAAGTTCGCCAACGGGGAGGTAGCTCAGTTGGTTAGAGCGCTAGTCTGTGGAACTAGAGGCCGAGGGTTCGACCCCCTCCCTCCCTACTTTCAGTTGGTGCGTGAAATGGCTGACCCTAGGATAAAGCCGAGAGTGCTCAGGGGGTTCCAGGACCTCCTGCCGACGCATGCGCGGATGCGGCAACAAATCACAGGCACCCTTCGCGCCGCATTTGAGTCCTTCGGCTTCGCCCCCTTGGAAACACCCGCGCTGGAGACCGAAGAAGTCCTGCTCGCCGACACCGGCGTTGACGCCAACAAGCAAACTTACCGCTTCGTGGACTTGGACAACGAGCCGGTGGGCTTGCGCTACGACTTCACAGTGTCGCTGGCGCGCGCCGTGGCGATGAACCAAAACCAGCTTCAATTCCCCTTCAAGCGTTACCAGTTCGGCCCCGTCTGGCGTTTTGACAAGCCCAAGCGCGGCCGTTTCCGCGAATTTATGCAGATGGACATAGACATTGTCGGCGCGCAGCCTTACGAGCCCGAAGTTGAGCTTGTAGCGGCGACCGCCGAGGGTTTCCGCAGGCTGGGCATTAGCGGCTACTACTTTCGCGTGAACGACCGCCGTTGGCTTGGCGCGGAACTGGCGCGCTTAGGCGTCCCGTCTGAAAAAGAGAAAGATGTTTTCCGCGTGCTGGACAAGCTGCAAAAGCAGGGCGAAGGCAAAGTGCGCGCCGAATTGACCGGCAAGCTGCTGCTGCAAGACTTTGGAAGCGCGCTGGAGTTCCAGCGCATGCAGGAAATCGCGATATCCGATGAAGCAGCTGAAGGCCTGCTTGCGCTGTTGAAGCAGCCCGACGCCCTGCGCGAATACCTTGAGCCGTTTCTCGCCCGGGTGCGCGATGAAGGCGTGCCGGACGAATGCGTCGTCCCCGACCCGTCGCTTACTCGCGGCCTTGATTACTACACAGGCTTTGTCTGCGAGATTCAGCTAAAGGGCGCTGAAGCGCTGGGCAGCATCGGCGGCGGCGGGCGCTACGACAACCTCGTTGGGAGATACACCAGCTCAAGCCTCACCGGCGTTGGCCTGTCGGTCGGAGTGGACAGGCTCGCAGAATCGCTGGCGTCCATCGGCGCGCTCCCCGATTCAGGCGGGCAGTCATCGGCGCGCGTGTTCGTCGCCGTGTTTGACGATGCGCTGGTGGCGAAAGCCGCAGGCATCGCGCGGATGCTTCGCGGCGCGGGCATACCCACAGAGCTTTGGTTGAAGAGCGGTAACGCCAACGGCCGCACGCTTTCAAAGCAGTTCAAATATGCAGACAGTGTTGGCATCCCGCTTGCGGTTATCGCTGGCGAAGACGAGCTGGCGAAAGACCCGCCGGTGGTGCAGTTGAAGGACTTGCGAACCGAATTTGGCGAAACCGGCAAGCAACGCGAAGTGCCGATGGCATCGCTCGTTGATGAAATAACAAGGCTGCTTGGCGCATAGATAATGAAGGTTCTCGTTACAGGCGGCGCAGGCTTTATCGGCGGCCATCTCTCCGCCGCGCTTGTTGCCGCCGGCCACAGCGTTACCGTCGTTGACAACCTTTCCAGCGGCCGCCGAGAGTTCGTCCCCTGCAGCGCGACACTTGTTGAAGCGGACGTTACTTCGCCTGAATTCGGCGTCATCCTATCGTCATTTGCGCCTGAGGCCGTTTACCACCTTGCAGCGCAGATAAGCGTATCGCTGTCCGCGCGCGACCCAGGCTTTGATGCGCAGGAAAACATCTGCGGGGGCTTGAACGTGTTGTCCGCAGCTGCCGACGCAGGCGTGCGCAAGTTCATCATCGCCAGCAGCGGCGCCGTCTACGGCACGTGCCCTGAGATTCCATTCCGCGAAACCTCGCCCAAATGCCCCGTTTCGCCCTACGGCATCGCCAAGTATGCGCTTGAGCATTACTGCCGCTACTTCGCGCAGTTTCGCGGCCTACACTCGCTCGCGCTGCGGCTGGGTAATGTTTACGGCCCACGCCAGAATCCCCTTGGCGAAGCAGGCGTAGTCGCCATATTCCTCCAACGCATGCTTGAAGGCAAGCCGGTGGAGATTCACGGCACCGGCGAGCAGGCGAAAGATTACGTGTATGTTGGCGACATCGTTGATGCGATGGTGAAAGTGCTTGGCATTAAGCTGCCACGCGATGCTGAAGCTGATGCGCGCGCATTCAATGTGGGGACGGGCGAAGCCTGGCCGGTCAACGACATCTTCCAGCGATTAAGCAAGCTCACCGGCTATTCGCAGCCGCCGCAATCCGGCCCGCTGCGTGAAGGCGACCAAATGATAGCGAAGCTAGATGCGCGCAAGGCGCAGGAGGCCCTTGGCTGGTCGCCGAAAATCACGTGGGACGAAGGCTTGCACCTGACCGCGCAGTGGTTCAAAGATAACTTGAGCCTGTTTGCGCGTTAGCGCATCCCGAACATCTTCCCGAGCGGCATCTTTCCCTTCTTCAACTGTTTCATCATCTGCTGCATTTCCTTGAACTGCTTGATGAACCGGTTGATGTCCTGCACCGTCGTGCCGCTGCCAAGCGCGATGCGCCGACGACGCGACGCGTTGAGAAGCCCCGGCTCGTTGCGTTCGCCGCGCGTCATTGACCGCACGATGGCCTTGGTGCGCTCAAGCTCTTTCTCGCCCAGCGCAAGGTCGTCTTCGCTGAGCCTCACGCCCGGCAGGAGTTTCATCATCTGCCCGAGAGGCCCCATCTTCTGCGTCTGCTCAACGACTTTCAGGTAATCTTCAAGCGTGAAGCGATCCTTCCTCAGCCGCTTCTGTATCGCTTCCGCGTCCTCAATCTGCACCGTCTGTTCAACTTTCTCAATGAGCGTGAGCACGTCGCCCATGCCGAGTATGCGGCTCGCCCACCGGTCGGGGAAGAACGGCTCCAGCGCATCCGGCTTTTCGCCTGTGCCGACGAAGCGGATGGGCACTCCGGCCGTCTCGCGGATGGACAGTGCCGCGCCGCCGCGAGTGTCGCTGTCAAACTTGCTGAGGATTACGCCGGTAAGCCCGATGCGCGAATGGAAAGCCTGCGCTATGTTCACTGCTTCCTGGCCGGTCATGGCGTCGGCGACCAGGAACACCTCCACCGGCTGTACCGCTTCCTTTATCGAGGCCGCTTCGTCCATTAATGCGTCGTCTATCTGCAAGCGCCCGGCGGTATCCAGCACGACGGGATTCAGCCCGTCTTTCTTGGCGAAAACAATCGCGTCCTTTGCGAGCTGTAACGGTGACTTCGCAGCGCCGCCGTATGCAGGAACGCCGACTTGCTTGGCGAGAATGGAGACCTGCTCCACCGCGGCAGGGCGCTGCAAGTCCAGGGCAACCATAAGCGGCCGCTGCCCTTCGGCTTTGAAGCGCAGAGCGAGCTTGGCAGCCGTCGTCGTCTTGCCTGATCCCTGCAGGCCAACGAGCATGATGGGCGCAAAGCGGCCGGCATAACTTGTCGCCGCAAGCTGCGACGCTTCTTCGCCGCCGAGCACGCGGATTAGCTCCTCATGCACCAGCTTGATGATTTGCTGTGCAGAGGTCAGCCCCTTGCCGACGTCCTCGCCGGTTAGCTTTTCGCGCAGGTTGGTTGTGAAATCGCGCGCCACCTTGAGGTTCACGTCGGCTTCCAGTAGCGCCAGCCGTATCTCGCGCAGCCCCGCCTCAACCTCGGCCGGCGTCAGCCGCACGCGCCCGCGTATGCCGCTGATTATCTTCCCAAGCCTTTCCGACAGCGAATTGAACACAGGCGGATTCTATCAGACATCGGCATTGCTTGCCTCAAACCCCCTTCACCTGCTATAATCTTCCGCTCTGGAGGTTTCGGTGGCTACTGTAATCGCAATCATTTTGCTACTCGTCATCGCCGCGATTTGCGTGGGGATGATTATCCTCACACTCTCGCTTAATACAAAGAGCGAAGGCCTGGGCGCGGCTATCACCGGCAGCGCGGGCGACGCCTACCGTGGCGTCGTGGGAATTGAGGAGAAAAAGCGCCAACTCCTACAGAAGCTCGGCTACTCATTCCTTATCATTACGCTCCTCTTCTCGCTTATCTACCGCTTCTTCTACGGCTAGACGCCGTTTCTGCGCATAGATATTTCACGCGACAGAAGCTATTATCATCACGGCCATGAGCATCCCTTCGCGCAACTTCGCTTTGTTGGCGCTGGTCGCGGCCGTCATCGCAGCGTTCGGCAATGCTGCCGTTGAAGCCCAAATCCTCTTTTACGCTTACGCAGGCCTTATTACAGTGCTGCTGGCTGTTGATTATAACCTTAGCCGCCGCGAGCCATCCCCCGAAGTTGCGCGCGAAACGCCAGATATTTGGGCGGTTGACCTACCCGGCTTCTACACCATAACCATCCGCAACTCACTTGGCCGCAAGCTAAAAGGCGAGTTTGACGAAAACTCCTATTCCTACTTTCGCAAGAACCTGCCCCGCCGCACGTTTTCGCTTAGGCGCGGCGAAAGCATGCAGGCGAAAGTGCGCTTCTTCCCCTCGGCGCGCGGGCGCATCAGCGCAGGGCCCATCTTCCTGCGCTACCAAAGCAGGCTGGGACTGTGGCTGCTGGCGCGCAAATACGAGCTTGATGGCGAAGTTAAGGTTTACCCGCACATTTCCGACTACCTCGCGATTGACCCGTTCCTGCACCGCCAACGTGCCTACTTGCGCGGCCAGCATTCAATCAGGATGCTCGGCGAGGGCACCGATTTTGACAGCCTGCGCGACTACCTTCCCGGCGACGATTACGGCAAAGTGAACTGGAAGGCGACCGCGCGCACCAACCGCCCCATCGTGTCACAGTTTCGCGCCGAGCGCGACCGCGAGATAATAGTGGCGCTGGATGGCGGGAGGCTGATGTTCGCAGGCATCAACGGGAAGTCGCGATTTGACCGTTACCTGGATGCTGTGGGCCAGCTCAGCTTTGCGCTGCGGCTGGAAAAAGACCGGCTGGGCGTGCTGTTGTTTGACCGCGAAGTACGCTTCTTCCGCCCGCCGACGCGCCAGCCTGATGTCATCGCCGACCTGTTCCCCTTCCACCCGCAGCACGTTGAAAGCGACTTTATGAAAATGTACGCCTTTCTCGCCGCGCGCCATCCCAAGCGCGCAGTCCTTTTCGTGTTCACCGAGCTTACCGACGGAATCACCGGCGCGCGCGCAATTGCGGGGCTGGCGGCGCTGGCGAAGAAACACCAAGTCGTCGTAGTAATTCTGGACGACCCGAAGCTCTACGATGCCAGCGTAGCGCCGGTGGAGAACGAAGCCGGAATGCTGATGCACGCTGCGGCGGTTTCGCACCTGCGCGACAAGAAGGAGCTTTGCGAGCGCCTGCGTAGGATGAACGTAATAGTCGTGCGAACTTACTCCGACAAGCTAAACGCCGCGCTGGTCAATAAATACTTTGAGCTGAAGGCGCGCAACCTCGCCTGAGGCTAGCCCGCGCGCTTAAGGTTACCAGTGCGCTTGGCATACTTCTCGCCCCACAGGAAGATGAAATACCCCAGCGGTATCAACACGACTCCGCTCGCGATGAGGATGATTATCTCGTGCAACAGGCCGGAAAGCCCTGCGCCATTGATAATGGTATCCCTTGTTGCGTTGAGCGCGTAAGTTCCCGGCGAATACACAGCGATGGAGTAAAGCCACTTCGGCAGGTAGCTGATTGGGTAGTACACGCCTGAAACTAGGAGGAATATGCCCAGGATGATATTTGTCGCCTGCGGCCCTTTCTCCGGCGAAAGAAGAGGGAGGATTGCTGCGACCAGCCCCAGCCCGACGAAGCTTACCGAGCTGAGGATAAGCAAGACGAAAGCTGCAAGCAGATTGGCGTTGCTCAAGTCAAGGTCAAAGAACAAAGTGAGCAGGAGCATCACGGCAATGACCCTTATCGCGCCGTAGATGATGGCGAAAACGCAAACGCCCAGCAAGTGCGTCAAGCGGTGGATGGGCGCCATAAACGTGTATTCAAGCGTGCCTTCCCATCGCTCCCAGGCGACCGTTTCCGAAACGACCATGAACAAGACGGAGAGGAAGCTCCAGAGCAGCGCGCCCACAAGAAGGTATAGGGTCTGTTCCTGCACCTTTGCGGCCGAAACGCCTTGGGCCTGCATGGATACGCCAATCAGCCCGATGGTAATTGCGTTGATGGTAGTGTAAACCAGGAAGACAATTTCCCAGCCCAGATAACGCTTGCTCAAGTCAAAGTCCCTGAGGACAAAGGCCCGGACCGCCCCGATTTCGTGTCCAAATCTCTTAAACATCGTAGCCTCCGGAGCAGAACAGCCCGCTCCTCAAGAATAAGGAGAGAGTATACCCGCTGCGCCAGTTGGCAAAACGATTAGGGCGCAAAGCTGGATGGGTATAATTTTGCGAGGTGAAAGCCTTTTGGCGCAACGGCGCCTGTTTCCTTGACAGGCGTAACGCTGGTGGACGATAATACTATGGCTTATTTCAACCTGGAGGGAACGATGTCGCTGGCTAGAGTTTCGCGCATAGCGATTATTTTGGTGCTGGTGCTGTCCTTCCTGATTGTTGCTGGCTGCGGCGGCGGTGGAGATACGACCACCCCAATAGACAACACCAATCAGGGCGGAACTAACCCGGCAAAGATATACGACCTGTTCCCAGGGGTCACAATGTATGGTGTTGACCGCACCTACAGGACCAGCAGTTTCACGGACGATCCCAAGGAATGGGATCCGGTGTTTGACCTGATATCGCAGGCCCGGTCCAGCCTTGATATCGCGGTGATGCAGATTAATCGGCAGGCGTTCGTGGACGCGCTTCTAGCGCAGTCGGCGACTGCCCATATCCGTATCGTGACCGAGAAGGCTTACTTTGACAACCCTGTTTACAGGCCTTTTTACCAGCAACTGCTGAACCCCCTGCGCAACAACGGCAACATTGAGATTGTTACCGACAAGGACGGAGAGCCCCGCCTGATGCACTCCCGGTTTATGGTTATTGACCGGGCGAAAGTAGCCCTGGGCTCGTATACCTGGAGCGTCGAGGGCAGCGAGCGCACGACCGGCGATGTGCTGGTTATTAACGACGCCCGCATTGCGGACGCTTTTACGAACCAGTTCAACCAGATGTTCTCCGAACGCAAGTTTGGCGTGGAGAAGCGTGACGCAACCCAGCACAGTTTCTCTGTCGCTGGCGGGACAGCCCAGATAGAAGTTTACTTCGGGCCAACCGACGGGCTGCGCGACATCCTCTCTGCCGAGCTTGACGCTTCCAATGTAGTCATAGGCGCCATCCAACAGTTCTCGGACTTGAGCTTCGCCAATTACGTTTTCAACTGGCTAAGCGGCAACGGCGGTTTTTCTGACCCTGCTAACCGCCTGATGTACTTGACCGTGAACGACATTGGAAGGTATGGCGATGCTGATGAAAACGCCATTTATCAGGCGCTGGTTGACGGAATGACTGGCGGCGGTGGTGGCGGCGGCGGGGCAGGCCAGGATGGTTATCCTGCCGGGTTCTTAATCAACGACCTCCCCAGCGCAACCTGGGCGCAGGTTGGCCAGCAGATGAACCACAAGTATCTCTTTGCCGACCATGCTGCGACCAATAACCTGCCTGCCTTGAGCGTTGGCAGCATGAACTGGACTACCCAGGGATTTACGCTGAACGACGAAGTCTTGGTGGTCCTCCGCGGGCAAGTCTTAACCTCTAACTACCACAACTACTTCTGGATGCAAATCCCGAATTTTGGCAACGACACGATAGCGCGAGATTTCCGCGAAGACGCGCAGATCTCGTTAATGCATCCGTTCGTCACCAACATGGCAGACGCTGCCGTTCCCCGCGATCCGGCGTTATCCGACTTGAGCTGCGGCCTCATCTTTGGCAAGATTACCAACTTCCGGCGTGAAGTAACTTACCAAGATTCAGATGGCAACTTCCAGCGTATCCCTATTGATGTCCAGTTTGGCGTTACCGGCCAATACTACTTTGGCGGCAACATAGACGAGTACGTATACCCTACCTTTGACGAGAGTCCGCTTTCAAACAGCGGGAACAACTATATGTTCGTCGTCCCCGCCGGCCGCCTAACGGTTGGATGCGTTGTAGTGGACGGCAATGGCGAGCCTATTGAAGGCTTTACTCCTGTCACTAAGACCTTTGATATAGGTCCGGGCGGAGTCCGTAACATCAACTTCACCATCCCGCAGTACTCTGGCGATGGTGGAGGCGGCGGCATTACCGGATAATCCGGCAGCACACTGTAATAATGGTGGTGTGAAAATGAAGAAACTCTTGATTATGCTGCTTGCCCTTGCGTTGTTAACCCTTGCAATGGGTCTCGCGTCTTGCGGAGGCGGCGGAGGCGATACAACGACTCCCCCCCCAACCAGTGACCAAGGCTTCTCGCCCATTCCGCCTTATCCTGGTGCTCCCGGAGGCGACCCGGACGAGCAGACCCCTTACCGTACCGGCAGCTTTACGTTGCCAGGCGGAACCTTCGGCGACCTGCGCGGAGTTGGCGCTAGTGCGCGCTACGTGTATGTGGCCGACATGACCACGGTCTACGCATTTGATATGCAAGGCAACTTCGTCAACGCGGTAGGCACACCCTCAACGGTGCAGGGCTTGGCAGTTATCCCTCCGGATCCCTTTCCTACAGATGACTCCAGCTACCCCTTTCCCGGCTATCCTGTTGTTTCCATGGACCCATGGGGAGGACCGGGAGGCTGCGCGAGCATATTCGCTCCAAACCTTGATGATGCAGTCACAGTTGAAGACCGCACGAACCCTGACAACCCTAAGCAGTTCTGGTTTCCCAGTATAACAGACTATCAGCGCTGGAGCGTTTATCCCTGCACGCCTGACCCGCCGCAGCCGAACCCAGTCTTCCTGATAGTCCGCACTTACGATATTGGCGTGACGCGCGACGGCGCAATCACCATAATAGTTGACATTGACGTTCCCCCCACGCCTCCGTTCCCCGATTACCCGATGTCAGTGATAGTATTTGACCCGCATGAGACGTATTTGGTTGCCCCGTCTGGCGGCCCGACTATCCCGATTACAGACGAAAACAACCAGACGACTCAGCGCCAGATATTCTTCCATCACCGTTCGCAAGGAGACCAGCTTGGCTCATTGGGCAAAATCGCGTATGGGCGCACGTGGCCGATTAACCGCGTTGACCAGCAGCGGGCTTATTTCCAGGCTTTCAACTTTGAAGTTGACTTTGTCGGCATAAGCTTCCTGGACGTCCAGCATGACATTCCACCTTGGACCTACCGCTATGGCGGAGTTATAGACAACGGCTATGGCTTTACGCGGATCATCGGTATCCCCGGCGGAAGCATTCCCGGGAGCTTCTCCCTTTATCCTCCGCGCAGCCCCGATGGCGCACTTGAAGACAATGACCTCACTGCCGGCGGTCCTTCCGGCATGGCAGTTGACCCCCGCACTGACAACCTCTACGTCTGCGATCCCGGCAACCGCCGCATCCAAATATTCAACGAAGGCGGCGAGTTTATCCGCCAGCTAGGCGACGGCCGCCGCGGAATGTCTGGCAACAGCTTTATTGCCCCAAGCGACTTGACCATCTTGATAGACGGGACAATCCTGGTTTGCGACACGATAGGTTCAGGCTCTGATACGGGCCTGTTACGCGTAATCCCCACTGCGCCGTCCGCGCCGCACTTTGGAAGCGTAGGCGGCTTCGTCCGCAACCCAACGCTCAACCCGCCGGGCGCGCTCGCTGCCGCCATCGTTACAATCATGAACGAGAACGGCACTGTGGACACGGCGGAGACTAACATCAACGGCGAGTACCGCTTTGAGAATCTGCCGCTTGGCACTTACTACCTCATCGCGTCCAAGCCCAACTACACTACCGACTTTACCGACGTGTCGCTCATCAACGATGAGACGGTGCTCGTCAACTTCAACCTCTATCCGCGCCTGGCCCCAACTGTGGGCAGCTATGTCGGTTCGGTTTACGATGCCGTAACCCATATGCCGGTTTCCGAGGTTAGGGTGCGCATCCTCCCGACTTCTATGTTCACGACTACGGATACCCAGGGCCGATTCGGCTTCGACGAGATTCTCGCTGGCGATTACCAGGCCGAGTTCTCGGCTACCGGCTATGCGACCCGTGTGAAAGACATCCATATCGTCGCTGGTGAAACGACTGTTGACCCGACGATATTCATAAACCCGACAACCTAGGCGTTTCAGCCTAGACGGACTGAGACCTGTTACAATCAGCCCCGCAGCCTTCGGGCTGCGGGGCTTTTGTTTATGCGCTTATCGGTCATAATTCCGAACTATAACGGAGAGCGGCTGTTGCCCAGACTCCTGCCGCAGATGCTAGCCTGCCTTTCCTCCGCGCCGTATGAGAGCGAAGTAATAGTCGCTGACGACGCATCCACAGACAGCAGCGTCGCGCTGCTTCGCGGCCACTTCCCGCAGGTAAAGGTCGTCGCAGGCAAACATAATGCCGGTTTCGGGGGCAACTGCAACCGTGGCGCGACTGAAGCGCAAGGCGAATACCTCGTGTTCGCTAACAGCGATATTATTCTTGAAGGCGACCCATTCACGCCGCTGCTGGATGCGCTAGACTCTGCGCCCGATGCGTTTGCGGCGATGCCGCTCGTGTATGCTGCGCCGCTCAAGCGAGTCGAAAACGTGCAGGAAATATGGATATCGCGCGGGCTGCCCTGGCTGCGGGCAATCCCCGGCACGCCAGTTGATGAAGTATCATCGCTGCAAGCCACGCTTAGCGGTAAGGCGCAGGAAGCGGCATTATGCGGCGCATTCTTCGCCTGCCGCCGCGAAATGTACAACAAACTTGGCGGCTTTTCACCCGCGTTTGGCAGGGCTTACTGGGAAGACGTTGATTTGGGATGCCGCGCCAAAGCGCTTGGCTTTGCCACGCTTGTCGTCCCTTCCGCGCTCGTGCGCCATGAGCATTCGCAGACTATGGATGCCGTCCTCGGAGATGTCGGAAAGCGCAGGAGAATGCTGCGCAACCAGGCTGTATTCCTTCGCCGCAATCTCGCGTTGCTAAAGCCAATCCCCAACTACCGCCTTTATCTGCTGCTTCGCATCCCGCAGCGCATATTCTCCGGCGACTGGTGCACCATCGCGCCTTACCTTTCGCTTATCTTCGGCAAGCGCGTATAAGCGCAACAGCCGCGTCAAGGCAAGTGCCGCATCAGAAACCTGTACCAGTTCTCCCCCAACACATTAGCCGCCGCCTGCGCGCTGTGCCCTCGCGCCTGCATCACCTCGCCTATTTTCGCTAAGTCAACGACTGAATCCAAACCTTCAGGCGTATGCACTGCCAGCGGCCCGCCGTCAAAGTCCGACCCGATGCCAACCCCCTCCGGTCCCAGATGCTCAAGCAGGTGCTCAATATGGGCGCATACGCCGCTTAGCCTTACTGGCGGCCCGTCCTCGCTCCACCTGTCTGCAAGCAAACCGTTATAGAGAAGCACGCCCATTACCGCCTTGCGCGAGCGCAGCACAGCCAACTGCTCATCGCTGTAATTTCGCGGGTGACGGCACAAAGAAAATGGGTTGCCGTGCGTCGCGCAAACCGGCCCGTTCCAAAGCCGCATTTCGTCGTTGAAGCTCTGCTGGTTGATATGCGAAACATCAAGTATCAGCCCAGCCTCGCGCATAGTGCGCAGGAACTCCACGCCGGGCTTCTGCACGCCGCCAAGCTGCTTAGCCCCTCCAGCCCATTGATTGCGTTCGTTCCAAGTTAGCGCGGCGATGCGCACGCCTTGCGCGTGGAGTTCATGCAAATTCTCAGGCGCGTCAAGCAAGTCCGCGCCTTCCAGCGCAAGCACGAACCCCCACACTTCATCCCCAGCTTCGTAGCGCGCGCGCAGAGTCACTAGCCCTGCAATATCGCAGATGTGAAAAACAACTCCTGGGAATTGCGCAGGGAGGCTTCGGTAATAATCAAGCTGCCAGCGGAGTTCCTGCTTGCGCGCTTCGCGGGGCGCATTGTGTTCGGCGAAAAGCGATACGAGCGAGAGCATAACCCTCCCCCGCAGCAGCCCTTGCAGCGTAACCATCCATCCTTCTCCGCCAGGCGCATCTAGCCTCCGGCCGTGCTTGCGCACGTGCCACGCGATGTCTTGGTGGGAGTCTATGATAAAGGGCCGCTGGGCGTTCACCGCTAGAAGTCTAGCACAATCAAACTCGAGGAATAAGGAAGCTCAGGTTTGGGCGGGAGCTACCGCTTTAGCCACTTTGCGTCAACCTGCTCGCCCATCTTCCAAAGCTCGTATTCCGCGCTCTTGGAAAGCGAAGTTCCAGGCACCATAGAGATGACCTTGCGGTAAATTTCTTTAGCCTTATCTTCTTTGCCCAGCACGGCGTAAACAAACGCGAGGTTGTATGTTATGTCGGGGCTTGGGCTAAGTTCACACGCACGTGAAAGCAGCTTCTCTGACTCTTCAAACTGGTGGCTGTTAAACAGCGCTTCGGCATAAGCGGTTATCGCTTCAATGCTGTCAGGATTTGCTTCGTAGGCGGCTTTCGCCCTCTTCATTCCTTCTTCGCGCGAACGGGGTGCCAGCGCCTTGCTGGCTTTTGCGTCAGAGAACAGTTCAACGTTGTTGACCAAACCCAAATACCTCCTGGACTGTTAATTTTACACGATATTAGGGCTTTTTTGCACTATTCCCGTGCGAGAATAAACGAGTAGATGCGGCTGTATTTCAGGACCTTCTTAACAAACTGCTCATTTTCGTTGTTGGGAATTAACTCCACAAAGAGAACTGGGTCGCTGGTGCCGACGATTTTCCGCCAGCGGTTGAGGTTGCCGGGGCCGCCGTTGTAAGCCGAAAGCACCAAGTGGTCTTCTACGAAGCTGGTGCGCAGGCTGGAAAGGTATGCTGTGCCAAGGTGAATGCTGCACTCCGGGTCGTGCAAGCTACGCCCCTGTAGTTCCTGTGGCAGGAACTGCCGGTAGGATTCAGCCGTCCCCGGCATTAGCTGCATGAGCCCGCGCGCGCTTACCGAAGACACAGCCTGCGGGTCAAAGTTGCTTTCCTTTTTCATCACCGCGTAGATGATCTCTACGGGAACTCCGTAGCGACTCGCCGCAGCCTCTACTTCTTGACGGTGCGGTGTGGGGAATGCAACGCCAAGCACGTATCCAAGCAGCGCGCGGTCAAGCGGCATCCCCAGTTCAAGCAATTCCGTCGCCGCCCAGCTTGAAACCTTCACCGTCGAAGTAAGCTCTAGGTTTCGCAGCGCGATAACTTTCGCCACCGCGCCATTCACGCTTTTGCCTGCCCCCGCGTCCGGGGGTAAAAAGCTCTCAATGAAGTGCCCTGCAAGATACTCCGAGGCTGTTTCAGGCAGTAAGTAGAACGGACGCTGTGAAAACTCAATATGGTCTTCGCCAAGTTGCCCCAGCGGCTGGAGTTCATAGTAGCTGAACTTGCGCACCCGGAGCTGCGAGCGCAGCAGATCCGCGCCATTCCTATCGCCTATTGTCTTTGCAAAGTGTATGCGCCAGAAAAGGCTCAAGTCGGGCGCTTCGCCTGAAACTGCGGCAACCGTCTCTTCGGCGATCTTACGCTTCCCGGCAAGCTCCGCGAGCGCGATGAGCTCCTCCCCTGACTGCAAGCGATGCCTGCCCGCGGGGAGTTTCACTACTGCCTCTAGCAGCTCAATAGAGCGCGTAATGTCCAGCGATGAAAAGCGCGCCTTCATCAAATCATATTCCGCGTAGCGCGCTTCACTTGTGCGCCTGCCTGTTATCTGCTGGGCTTTCCTGAAGTAGTTGATTGCAGGTATCGTCTCGCCTGCGTTGCGCAGCAGCCGCGCATAGTTTATATACGAAGCCTGTAGGAGCCATTGCGGCACGCCGCGAGTCTGGCTTTCCTGCACCAGCAGGGACTCCAGCGCCTTTCGGCTTCCAGTGGCGGAATAGACAAGCGAGAGAGCTTGCATTGCGAGAAAGCGCAACTCAACATTGCTTTCCCTCTGCGCCGCGAGCTTGAGCGCCGGGACTGCGAGCTTCGCCTCCTTTAGCTCAATGAGCACCTGCGCCCATTCGTCCAGCACGCTCAGCCCATCGTTGGTTGTGAGCGCGCCGCGAAGCTCCAACAGCTTTCCGTCTAGCGGTTTCATCGCTTCAACAAGCCCCATCGCAGCGCTTTTGCGCGTGGAAGGCTCGGCTGGGCGTTCGCCCAGGGCATGCATAAAGCACTCGGCGGCTTTCACAGGCTCATTTTGCTTTATGTAATAATTGCCGAGGTCAAGCATCGCCTTCGCAAATTCCCAGGATTTGCTTTGACGGCGTATCTTAGCGATGTAATTCTTGAAAAGGCTGTCCTGGCCAGCCTCAATCGCCGCCTGCAATTGGTTGAGCGAAACCCGCGCCGCAAGCCCGTGGCTGTCCCCGCTGTCCGCGAGCTTGCTAAGCACCTTGAATCCGCGCGCTCTTTCCTTCTGGCCGCCTTTGATAATTAGCGAGCGCCCGTAGTAATACTCCAAGTAAGGCTTTAGTTGGGGAGATACGCCGGCTCGCCTCGCAGCTTCAAAGTAATCCTTTGCGGCGCGCCAGTCTCCGAGCAGCGCGTGCTCGTAGCCAACAAAGAACTTCAAGTCCTGGTAAACCGGATACCCGCGCAGCTTCGCCAGCCTGCCCTTGGAAAAGTGGTTGGCGACGGTGCCGGTGCGCTTAACCTCTTCCAATACGCTGACCTGGAACCCGCGCGCAAGCGTCAGCATCTCATCTTCCACCCCTGCGCGCTTCGCGAGCAAGTCAGCGCGCCCGAGGTTTCCCTTCAGCGTCAGAACGCGCACAAGCCTTTTTATGTTTTCAGGGCTGTTGTCATCGGCTACGGCTGACAAAGCTTCGCCGTAAGCAAGGCTCAAATACCCGCGTGCTATCTTCGTTTCAAATGGAAGCAGGCGCGGGTAGATAACGCTGGCAGCCCAAGCGATGGCGGCAACCAAAGCAAAGCCGATGAGGTAGTAAGCGAGAACCCTTTTGGCGCTTGGCGCAGTCCCGCTGCGCGAACTGCGCCCGTGATGGGCGCTGTTAGGCAACATAAACCCGCTTTACCCTGCGGCCGAGCTTGCAGATGATGTCGTAGTTGATGGTCCCGCAAAAACCTGCGAACTCGTTAAGCGTGATTTCCTCGCTGCCCTGCCTGCCCACTAGGGCGACCTCCTCCCCCGCCTGTACGTGCTCTTCGCCGTCAACGTTGATGACCATGTAATCCATATTTACGATGCCTGCGACTTCGCGTCGCTTCCCCCGGAAAAGCACCTGCCCGCCGGGGAAAAACTGGTAGGGAATGCCGTCGGCATACCCTACCGGTATCGTGAGCAACGTGCTTTCCTCTGCCGTGCGGTATCTGTGGTTATAGGATACGCCAGTGTTCGCAGGAACGCGCCGCGCGTCAATAGCCTGCGTCACAAGCCGGATAACCGGCTCCACGCCAATCTTCTGGCCAGCGTACCCGGCAGGATAGTAGCCAACTGCAAGTATGCCCACGCGCACCATGTCAAAGCGGCTTTCCGGAAATGCAAGCGAGCCCGAGCTGTTGGCGAGATGCTTGGTCGCGTAAAGCGAAAGCCTGCTCTCCACCTGCTCGGAAAGCTCCGCAAATAATTTCACCTGGTCAGGGATGATGGGATCATTCGGGTCTGCGCTTCCGGCAAGGTGCGAATAGACACCCTCCACCGATACATGCGGGTTTTCGCTGATTCGCTCCAATAGTTCTGGCAGGCTTTTCTCTGTCGCCCCCACCCGCCGCATCCCCGTATCCAACTTGACGTGTACGCGCGCGATGGTTCCCAGCTCCGCAGCCGCGTCCTCCAACTTGGGAATGTCCTCGCTGTGGAAAACGCCAAGGCTCAAGAAGTGCCGCAGCGCTAGCTTGAACTGGTCGGGCGGGGTGTAACCCATCACAAGGATGTTGCCGAGGTAATCCGCTTGGCGCAGCTCCAGCGCCTCATCCACCACCGCAACTCCTATCATCACGTCTTCAAGCTCGCTAATTACCGGAAGCAGCCCGGTCGCGCCCAGGCCGTATGCGTTGGCCTTAAGGACAAGCAATAGCTTCTTGCCGAAAGCCGCGCGGATGGCTTCAACGTTCCGGCGGTACTGCCCTAAGTCAACTGTAAGTTTCGTGTATGAATGTTGCATATCGGTGCCTCAAAGGTAGCGGCGGAAGATGCTGTGCTGGCGAATAAGCCTACCATATGCGCGCAGCGCTTCGGGCGAAATCCGGTTGCCGGATGAAGCGAACATCTCAGCCGCAAGCTGCGACGCAATAGCGGGCGAATGCCCGTCTTCCTTTAGCCAGGACGCAAGCTGCTTGGGCGCATCGTCCCCGCCAAGCCCCAGCGCATGCGCAAGCCCAAAACGCAGCGCGGAATAGCTATGTT
Organism: Planctomycetales bacterium; assembly: GCA_037445915.1. Lineage (GTDB taxonomy): Bacteria > 4484-113 > 4484-113 > 4484-113 > 4484-113 > JBBIJQ01. Next base: position 49,209 of record JBBIJQ010000007.1, read on the forward strand.
TGCCGTGCCGCCATAACTCGGCTTGAGCCCGCACGCGCTCCAGCGTTGACGGGAAGGCGATTAGCAGGATGTCAATATCCTTGCCCAGCGGAAACATCTCCTTAAGGAAAAATAACAAGATGCAAAACGCGGCGAGCATGATTAGCTGCCCCCACCACGAAAAGAAGAGCAGCGCAACCGCGCCTACTCCGCTTTCGGCGTAGCCGTGAATGGACTCTAAGAACCATATACCGCTTCCCTGGCGTTGGGAAAGCAAATTGTAGGCGAATACGGCGTTGTCAGTCGCGCCGATATCGCGGTTGGTGAAAAGCTCGGATGCGCTGACTTCAACCCAGGTTCCTTTCCCTACGCTGGCGGTGACGAGGAACGGCCGGCTGGTTCCTTTGAAGAAGTAAACTTCCTGCGCGCCCTTAGCGAGTTCGGAGTTTGCCTCAAGCGGCTTAATGTCATACGGCGAAAGCCCTCCGCCTGTGAGCTCGCGCACTCCCGCAAAGGCAGCGCCCGGCAATCCATCAGCGCTTATGTGAATGTATCCTTTGCAGTCAATCTCCCACTCAATCTCATAGGCCCGTGCGCTTGCGGGAAGCTTTGGGAGCGGCTCCTGCGGCGCCGAAGGTTTCTTTGCTTCGACGGCGGCTGGAGGCAGGGCGCCCTTCGCTTCCGCGCCCTGCGGAGATGCGCTGAAGTTCTTGCCGGAAACCGGCGGAAGGTAGATGACGGTATGCCCCCGCTCGCGAACTGCCTTCCAGTAATCCCTTAGCTCATGCGCGCTGGCGATGGGCTTGAACGGCGCGTCATCGCCAACGACGAGAGTCGCCCCCGGCGGGAGCAGCTCAAGGGCCTGGCCGAAAAAGTCCACTTCCACGCCTTTGGTGCGTAGCAGCAGAAACAGCGCGTTCATCCCGAGCGGCGTCTTCGCGGTTGCGGAAAGCGGGTTCTCCGGCAAATACTCCGCCGTCCGCACCGCGAACGCGCCAAGCACTGCCACTATTAGCAGTAACGCCGCAATCAACAGCCCGTGTTTGCGACTACTGCCCATCTTCTACCTCTTCGTTTACTCGGCACAGCTTCATCGTAATTCGCCGCGCGTTTTCGTAGTCTTCCTTGCCTGCAGCCGCCCCGCCGTAGAAGGTCACATCAAAGCTGTGCTTGAGCTGGCGGAAGTCATCCTGCGGCGCGCCCTCAATCAGCGCGAGCTTGGCCGATAGAAGATATGTCGGCGTTGTCTTTGCAGCATCGCCGAAAAGCGAGAGTATAGCCGCGCTGAAAAGCAACCTTATTGCGCGCTGGACGTCTCCGTCGGCGTATGCAGCTGAGGCGGCCGCCAACAGCTTCGCCGGAGTTGTGTTATCGCCTTGTCCCTTGCCTGCGCGCGCTATTCTGCCTTCAAAGAAGCTCTCGCTGATGATGCGCCAGGTCATTACTAACAGCGCTGCGCCTGCTATCGCGACGATGGCGTAAGGGAACCAGGGCGCGCTTTCAGCGATACGCTCCCCGCTCTGTGAGATATTGCTCCAGAACTTACGCCAGGCATCCCTTATCCACTGCATCCATCTTGGCAGTGGCCTTGCTTGTGTCTCCCCCGCAAGCCGAAAGTCCGGACGGTCCAGGATTCGCCGAATCTCTTGGCGGATGCTCTCCGCGCTCGCATCGGCATTCACGCTTTCCGCCCTTAGCGCCGGGGATGCGGCGGCGCTAGGTGGAGTAGTGGCGTTTCCTTCCTTCTCCTGCGCGTATGATGCGGGCGCGCAAAGCAGCAGCGTTATGCACGCTGCTGTTAGCCCAAGTGCGGTCAGCATCTTTCGCGCATTCATCATTTTCAATAATAGCGCGGGCTGAAGACCAAATCTATGTGTTTGCCCTTGCCGCGCCTGCGCAGCTCAGCGAAATGCGCAGCCGCATAGCGCTTTAGCCGCACGCTTCCGCGCAAGACCCATCTTCCGCTGTGGGGCAGGGGGCGGCTTTGCTGCCACTCCAGCACTTCAGACGCGAATTCCATCTGCCCGCACATTTCCTCTGCAAAGTCGCGGACGGCGCTCTCGCGCAGGCCGTAAACGGTAAAACCAACCTGCACGTTGTACGGCGGCAGCCCGTATTGCTTCTGCAACGCAACGGCGGCATCATCCAACCCGCCGCAGCCAAGCCCTGCCTTTACCGCTTCGGCAAGCTGGCGCGGCGCGAGGATGACGAGCTTCGTCCCGCGCACGCCGTAAAGAGAAAGCAGCCGCGACGCGCCCTCAAACACAGCTTCCTCAGGCGAGCCGTAAGGGGAAAGCCGCCAGGCGTCCTGCGCAACATAGACTATAGTCTGCGGCCGGTAAAATTGGAGCGGGACGAAAAGCGTGCTGGTCCCGATGAGCACATCTGTGCGCGCGAGATTCGGCAAGCGTATCACTTCCCTCCGTGCGCGGTGGAGGGCGCCGACCCTCGGCGCAGGGTGCACATTCATCGTCCGCAGGTGCGCGCGCACGCGCTTTGCAAGCGTCTCCACTCCGGCAATGTCAACGCTGAACTGCTTGCTTCCGCATTCCTGGCAAGCGCCGAGTGCTTCATGCCTCCCGCAGTGCCTGCAAACGGCCTCGCACGCAGGCGAATCAACCACGGCAGCCCGCCCGCACTGGGGGCAGCTAACTCTCGCGCCGCAGCTGGCGCAATGCGCCTCTTGGCCGCTGCCGGTTGCGTTGTTGAATACAAGCAACTGTTTCTGCGGGTGCGCCAGGCCAGTGAGCGTCTGCACGATTTTCTCAATGCGCGCTCCGCTCTGGCTTGGCAGCGCGATGACCTCCGCCGGTATCGCCGCGCGGTAAAGCCCCATCGGAAGCGGCGTTTGCGGGAACAGCGTAAGCTTCGCTGATGTGGCGGCGCTGAGGAGTATCGCGTCCGCAAGCGTGTTGTAGTGCGGGAAGCTGCCTGCCGTGTAGTCTTCCGACGGCGGGTCAAAGATATACACAGCGTCAAAGCGCACGTGCAGCATCAGTAAGTGCGCCGCGCGGTTGCCGATGATGAGCAGCGGGCTGCCCTGGCGCATCCGCTCTTCCATCCGCTTGAACTCGGAGGCAGGCATATCTGGCTCAAACACTAACGCCGCTGCGCGCTGGCGCATTGTCAGTGCGCCCAAAAGCTGCTGCGTATGCCACTGTGTTGGCAAGAGCAGAAGTTGCAGGCCGCGTCCGGCAAACAAGTGTTTGCGCGCGCCTTCAGGCGAGGCAAGCTGCCGCCACTTCAAATTCGGAACAACCAGCCCTGCTATCTTTAGCTCGCCCCTGCTATTTCCCAGCGCCTGCAAGGCTTCCTGCGCTAAGGCGTAATCAGCCTTCAACGCAATCTTGTTCTCGGCTTCGGGGAACAAGTCGGCCTGCCGCTTCGCCTGCTTTCCCGCGCCGCCAGTGGTTACATCAAGCCCTGCCTGGCCGGTGATGAGCAAGCTGCCGCAGGAGGATAGAGTGATAAGCTCGGTGAACCCCACTGCCTTCGCAAGCTTCTTCAACAAGCCAGGCGTGATGCGAGCCTTGCGCTTGCCAAGTATCATCAGCGCTGACTTGTGCGCGTCTTGAAGCTCCTGCGGGGGCGCAGCGCTCCCTGCGGAAAGCTCTAGTGAGAACAACCTTGCTTGCTGCCCCCAAAGCGCCAGCGTAAATATTTCGCCGGGGGAGCAAAGGTTTAGGTGAGCCAGCGCTAGCAGCAGCTCGCCAAAGCCTGTAGGTAGGCATGGCGCATTGAGTTTCGCGAGAACAGGCTTGATCTGCGGGTCGTCGGGGCGTGAAAGCCTCGTGAGGCTTGAGATGACGCCAGCTTCAATGCCGTTCCTGAACGGAACTGCGACGATGTCACCCGGTGCTGCTTTGACGGCGGCCGGCAATGCGTAGCTGAACGGCTGGAAAGCCGGGCTGTGTGTCAGCAGATAGACTTCCGCCCCCGTCACATCATCATCCGTTATCGCCGGCGCGCAAGGGCGGCGCGCAGCTTGAAATTATTACCGCAGCCTTATTTGGCCGGCTCTTCGGGCTTGAAGAGCTGGGCCTTGATATCAAACTTCTGCAGCTCCCGCGTATAAAGCTCATTCAGGTATTCGTCAATGTACTTTTGCACAAGGTCGTCTTTGAGCATCTGCTTAATTTCCGCGCTTACCTCGGAGAAGGGGTGGTCTTCTTTGGGCTTCTTGTCGTGAACATAGACGATATGGAAAAGGGATCCCTTGATGACCTTTGAACGCTGGTCTTTTCCCAGGGAAAACGCAGCTTCCTCTATAGGCGCAGGGAGGCCCTTGCCCTTTTCCATCATTCCGACATATCCTGAGCGTCTGCGGAGGTCGGGGTCAACGTTGTAGACGCCTGCAAGCTCGTTGAAGTCTTCACCGCTATCAAGCTTCTTGATGACTTCGTTGGCGGTTTCCAGCGAATCGACGGAGATGACGGACATCCAGACGCGGTCGTTGGGCTGGAAAAGCCCGATGTTCTGAACGTAAAAGCGGTTCGCGTCGTCGTCGGTAATTTTGATGTTCTTCTCTTTGACGAACTTATCTTCCAGGTGCTTGCGGTACTTCTGGTTCATAATCGTATAATCAATGAAGCGGGCAAGCGCCGCGGGCGTGTAGAGCTCCTGGAAGCCCTTGTATATCGCGGGAGACATTGTCTCGTTGATGAATTTCTGCTTCTCTTCAGCGGTCGGGACAAGGTTGAGCTTCATAGCCTCTTCGTAAACGATGGCCTGCTCAAGGAACGAAACGAGGCCGCGCGCCCCGACTTGCTTGAGGAAGAAAATGTTGAAATCCTCCAGCGTGTAGTTATTCCCGTTGTGCGAGGCAAGCACCGTGTCGGGCGCGGCAAGGGCAGGCAGCGTAATAAGCCCCAGCGTTATCGCCACGGCGGCAAGGGTAAGCAGTATCTTCCTCATTTCGCGTTCTCCTTTTGTGTAACTAGGTCTATAGTTAGATGCGTAATCGCACCAGCAAGTTCACCTTTCGGCAGTATGCCCGCTGGAAGCAATTCCCCCGCAGGCGTGATGAGCGAAGACCTAATGCCGCCATCGCCGTAAGGAGACTCGCCTGGCCGGTAATCCACCATGATTACCGCATCCAAGCGCTTGGCTTTCATTTTCGCCGTTGCGCGAGATTCCGCATCCTCGGTTTCTAGCGACACGCCGACTTTAACAAAGCCGGCTTCTCCCGAGAGGCTGAGCAGTATGTCTTCAGTGCGCTCAAGCTCAAGCGCGAGCTTCGCCTGTTCTTCCTTCTTAAGCTTATTCGGCGCTGCAACCGGCGCGAAATCTGCGACCGCAGCCAGCATTAAGAGTGCGCTACATCCTTTTACCTTCGCTTCAACTGCTGCCTTCATCTCTTTCGCTGTCATGACCCGCGTGAGGCTGCACGGTGTGTCCGCGAGCATGCGCTCGTCAACGCCCGTGCCGCAAATAAGCTCAATGTGCGCGCCTTCCAGCGCTAGTTGCATGGCGCATTTGAGCGTGCCCGATGAAGCGTTGGAGATGAAACGTACCGGGTCAATCGCTTCGCGCGTCCCGCCTGCGGTCACGACAATGCGCTTTCCGCTCAGCGCGCCTTCCCTTTTCGCAAGTTCAGCGATAACGCTTGCCGCGATGCGCTCGGCTGAAGCCATCCGCCCCCGACCAGTCTCGCCGCATGCAAGCCAGCCTTCTTCCGGCTCAATAACCGTCCACCCTCGCTTAGCCAGCAAGTCCAGGTTTTCCTGCGTTGCGCTATAGTTCATAGCTGGCGCGACGATCGATGGCCCGTGCCACGCCAGCACGGTTGATGTTAGCAGGTTGTCCGCGATGCCTAGCGCTATTTTCGCAATGGTGTTAGCCGTCGCAGGCGCAACGACGAGGACGTCTGCCTGCTCTACGAGGCGGATGTGCGCGACCGGGTCAAGCTCTTCACGGGGCGTGCCGATGCCGTCAGGAAACTCATCTGCCCAAACTGGCCGCATAGAGAGCGTGGCCAGCGTGAGCGGGGTGATGAAGCGCTGGGCGTTAGGAGTCATTATCACCTGGACCGAAATGCCGTAGTCGGCTAACCGCCTGACGGCTTCAGCGCTCTTGTATGCGGCGATGCCGCCGCTTACGCCGAGCAAAACCAGCTTTTCCTTGAGAGTTGCCAGCGCGGACCCCCTGAGCTTACAGATCCTCTACGTCAACTTCATCCTCTGTGGATTCCACGTTTTCAAAGGTTGCAAGGATGACATCCGCATCTTTGGCAAACTCAACGCCGGCCTCAATGCGCGGCGGGAGCAGGTCTTCGTCGCCTCGGCGGAAGCTTTCCAAGTATTCCAGCAAATACATTTTCTCGCGCGGAAGCTCGCCGCGCGCGATTTCGTCAAGCGCAACAGAAAGAGGCTTGCGCCCGCTATGCATCGCCAGCACGTCCGGCTCAATTTCGCCGTGCGTCGTAAGGCCGCGCTTCTGGTTGCCGATAATCTGCTTTGCGCGCAGCGCGGCAAGCATAACTAGCTCGTATTTGCTCGGGATCACCTGCAAGAGGTTTTCCAGCAGCGGGTGGGCGAGGCTGTCTTTTAAATCGGTTTTGAGTCTTTCGGTCACAATTCCTCCGTGTTCAAGCTGTCAAGCAGTTTCTCAATATGCTTGCCATAGAACTTGATGCGGTTATTTAGGCTAAGGACAATGCGCTCAACGAGCGCTGCCGTTTCATCGGCATCCGAGTTTATTATCGCGTAATCAAAGCTTGTTAGCCGCTGAAGCTCCTCGCGCAGGTACTCCTGGCGCGAACTGATGGCTTCCCGTGTCTCAGAGCCGCGCTGGATAAGCCGCGCGGTCAGGTCCTCAATGGTCGGCGGGAGCAGCGCAACGGTTGTAAACTGCGGGAACTTGGACTTTACGTTTAGGGCTCCGCGAGTGTCCAGCTCAAAGATAACAATTTTGATTTGGCCGTCAATGCCTTCTAAGATTGACTTTGGCGTGCCGTAATAGTCGTTATAGACTTTTTCCCACTCCACGAAAAACTTCTCTTTGATGCGCTTCTCAAACTCTTCTCGGCTGATGAAGTTGTAATGGGTGCCGCAAATCTCGCCTGCGCGCGGTTGGCGCGTCGTGCAGCTTACGGAAAAGAAGAACTCCGGATGAAGCCCAAGGAGCTTGCGGATTACCGTTGACTTGCCAACGCCGCTGCAGCCCGAAATGATGACGCCGTTAATCATGTCCCAATGCCGTGCTAGGCGGCGTTATTTTCACCTGCTTTAGCCGAAACAAATATCTTGCCGAGCCGCACTTCGGCAAGAAGTAGCATAGCCCTGGCAAGCTGCGCATACGCAGCCTTTGGGTCACCCATCCTCTCAATGTCGTGCGTATGCATCCTGCATGAAAGCTTGGCGCGGCGTGGAGCGCCCGCAAACTCAACAAATACGGTGTTCAAACCTTCCAGCGGCGCCTGGTCGCTCCCTACAAGGATAAACTTGCTGCCTACGGAAAATGGGCATGCGCCGAGCTCTATGTTGTGTTCTACAAACTCCAAGTCTTTAGGCGTAAGTTCCTTGAACTGCTGCGGCACAATTTCCGTGCGGTCCTGCACAAGCTGGGTAGCCGGGTCCTGGAAAAACGCATACGTGAGCTTGATGCCCTCAACTGCGTTCAGCGTGCGCGACGTGCGCCCCACAAGGAACCAGAAAAGGGCGTCAAACGCCTGCTCCAGCGCTGGAAAGCCTAGCCCAGCGAGGTAATGGCCGTAGAAGTCCTTTTTCTCCAGCTTCGCCGGATAGCTGTCCAAGCCAGCGTCGCGCATAATCGCGCGGTAAACGCGCACCATCGCCACTTCCTGTGGCAGTATTACATACCTCGCGAGCTGGTTTTCCGCCAAGCAGATTATCTCTTCGCTGTGCGTAACGGCAGCGTCAACCCCTTCTAGGTTGCGCACGATAGGATAAGGCGCGTAGTAGAGGTTGTCCTGGCGCGCAGACTTCGCCGCCAATAGGACGCGGCGCATGAAGTCCTCCAGGTTGAGACCGGCCCAGTCAACCCTCAGGCCGGGCAGTAGGAGCCCAAGATTCGTGTTATAAGCCTTCATAAGGCGAACCCTGATTATACCGCACACCTAAAGCCCCGTAAAGCCCAAATGCAGCCCCGCAATAAGTGATTCGCACGCTTTCCGAAGGCGTTTTTGTTTCCGCAGAGGCTTCTGAAGTGCTAAAATAGCTGGTTTAGGCTAAAGCCTAAATTTTAGCTGATTGCACCTATTACGGACCAAACGATGACCCGAACCGAGAAGATTGAGTTTGACGAGAAAATCGTCCCCCGCGAAATCGTGGAGGAGATGGAACAGAGCTACCTTGATTACGCAATGAGCGTAATCGTAGGACGCTCCATCCCCGACGTCGCCGACGGAATGAAGGTCATCCACCGCCGTATTATCTACGCAATGGCTGACGGCGGCTACACATCCGATAAGCCGACCAACAAGAGCGCGCGCATCGTAGGCGAGGTAATGGGCAAATACCACCCCCACGGCGACGCTTCAATCTACGACGCGCTGGTCCGCTTGGCGCAGCCGTGGAGCCTGCGCTACCCGCTGGTTGAAGGCCAGGGCAACTTCGGCTCCAACGACGGTGACGCTGCCGCGGCAATGCGCTACACCGAAGTCCGACTTAAGCCGCTCGCGGAATACCTCGTCCGCGACATCAAGAAGGAAACGGTGGACTTTATCCCGACCTTTGACGCTAAGTCCAAGGAGCCGGTGCTTCTGCCGTCGGGCCTGCCGCTGTTGCTGATGAACGGGACCGAGGGCATCGCGGTAGGAATGGCGACGCGCGTCCCCCCGCATAACCTAACCGAGCTGGTCGGCGCAATCAAGCATCTCATCGTCAGCCCTGATGCCACTCCCGACGACTTGATGGAGTTTGTCAAAGGCCCCGACTTCCCGGCTGGTGGCTTTATTCTCGGCTCGCAGGGAATTAAAGACGCTTATCGCACTGGGCGCGGGAGCATCGTCCTGCGCGGGCGTGCCGAGGTTGAGCAGGACAAGCGCGACCGTTTCCGTATCGTCATCACCGAAGTCCCCTACCAGGTCAATAAGGCGATGCTTGTGGAGCGCATAGCGGAGCTTGCCAACGCGAAGAAACTACAAGGCATAACCGATATCCGCGATGAATCCGACCGCACCGGCTCGCGCATCGTCATTGAAATAAAGCGAGACGCCAACCCGCAGGTTATCCTCAACAACCTCTACAAGTCAACGCCGCTGCAAGTCAGCTTTGGGATAATCATGCTCTCCATCCGCAGGGGTGCGCCGCGCGTAATGGACCTGCGCCGCATCCTCGCCGAGTTCGTTGAGCACCGCCGCGTCGTCGTCACGAAGCGGACGCGTTTTGACCTTAAGATGGCTGAAGAGCGCGCGCACATCTTGGAAGGCCTGAAGATTGCGCTTGACAGGCTGGACGAAGTCATCGCCGTTATCCGTGCGAGCAAAGACCGCGAGACCGCGAGCTTCCGCTTGCAAGAGGAATTCGGCCTAAGCGAGCTGCAAGCCAAAGCCATCCTTGACATGCGCCTGGCGCAGCTAACCGGCCTGGAGCGCGACAAGGTGCTGGCTGAATTAGCTGAGCTTCTTGAGAAAATAAAGGAATACAAGGCGATACTCGCCGACCCGAAGAAGATTGACGCGATAATCGTCAGCGAGCTTGACGAGGCGCGCGAGAAATTCGGCGACGACCGCCGCACTGTCATCCTGGCCGACTCCGAATCAGACATTGACGAAGAAGACCTTATTAAGAACGAGCCCGTAGTCGTGTCTATCACCCAAAACGGATACGTCAAGCGCGTGCCGCTGTCCGCTTACCGCGTGCAGGGGCGCGGCGGCAAGGGGCTCATCGGCCAGACGACCAAGGCCGACGACATCGTGAGCAGCATCCTCACGACCAACACGCTTAACACGATTCTCTGCTTTACCGACCGGGGCAGCGTCCATTCCTTGCGCGTGTACCGCATCCCGTCTTTTGACCGCACGGCGAAAGGTACGCCGATAATCAACCTTGTGGGCATTACCGCCGGCGAGCGCGTCACTGCGCTGGTCGCGCTGGAGGACTTCTCGCACCCGTTCCTCTTCATGTGCACGCGGCGCGGCATAGTAAAAAAGGTTGAGCTTTCGGCGTTCCAGTCCCTGCGCGTCACCGGCCGCCGCGCCATCGGGCTTGCCGACGACGACAGCCTTGACTATGTGCGCCCAACGACAGGCCGCGACGAAATCATCCTCTGCACCCGCAAGGGCCTGGCAGTGCGTTTCCTGGAAGAGGAAGTGCGCGCGATGGGGACGGCTGCGCAGGGCGTGAAGGGAGTGAAGCTTTCCGGCGACGAGGATGCGGTAATAGGCATGAACCTTATTGAGCCGGGGCGCCAGCTCCTCGTGGTCAGCGAAAACGGCAGCGGTAAGCGCACTCCGCTTGAGGAGTTCACCCGTACTCACCGTGGCGCGAAGGGCATCATCTGCATGCGCGTTACCGCGAAGACCGGGCCTGTCGTCTCCGCGCATTCGGTTGCGGACGACGACGAGTTCATTGTCGTGACGAAGCAGGGAATGCTTATCCGCAGCGAGGTGCGCCAGGTTTCGCAGCAAGGTCGCCCGACGATGGGCGTGCGCGTGATAAGCCTGCACCCCGAAGACCTTGTCGCGTCGGTGGAAATCATCCGCGCCGAAGACCGCGAAGAACCCTTGTTTGACGCGTAGATACTGGAAATAATCAAGGCCAGGCTGACCAGCCCGACTCTGGAAATCTCATATTTCCCGTAAGCCACACGTTTTTCCCGTAGGCCACACTTTAGTGTGGCTCTGGAATCTGAACTCTGTACTGAAGGGCGAGAGCTTGCCCGCCTTCAACGGGTTTACCCCCCGCCATCTGGTTCTGGAATCTGGAAGCTCTGGATTGTGGCACATGCGTCTCGCTTGTGCGTATAATGAACAGGCGAGTCGCTTGTTCCACCTTATTCGCTGGAACTAACCCCTAATCCCTCACCCCTAACCCCTTTCCTAATCCTCAAGCGCCAAACAAAGCGCCGTCGTGAGCTTCATCACGTCCTTGTTGGTCTTGAGCAATCTCTCCCCCGCGGTAAGCGCGATGCGCTTGAGTATGGCAAAGCCCATCTTCGGGTCGTCGTCGCAAAGCCGCTCAAAGGTTTTCTGTCCAATTATAAGCAGCCTGCAGCTCGCGCGCGCGATGACCGACGCGGTGCGCTCCTGTTGCCCGGGCAGCCCCATCTCGCCGAAGAACGGCTTTTCCTTACTCGACATAGTCATGAGCGTCTTGCTGATTTCATTGTGCTCCAATTCCGCGAGCATCGTGAGCTTGCGCGAAACCCGCACTTCACCTTCAAGGAAAATGAACATTTCGTCGCCGGTGCGGCCCTCGCAGATGATTAGCTCCTGCGCCTCGCATGTTACGAGGCGGCAAACCGCGGCTAATTCGCAAGCTGTCCCAGCGACAAGTCCCGCAAGTGGCATGGTTCAGTAAGAGCCTCCGGTTGTGATGTGGATGTTGTGCCAAGCTCTTGCATAGCCGATTAGCCTGCGGCTATTATAGCAAGGCGGCGCCGTCTGCCGCGCGGAGGTTAAACATGAAGATACTCGTGGTCAACGGCCCCAATATGGACCTGCTGGGAGTGCGCGAGCCTGCGGTTTATGGAACCAAGACACTGGCAGAGCTTGAGGACGCGCTGGAAGAGCATGTCCGCAAGCACCTTCCAGGCGTGACGCTCATCTTCGGGCGCTCCAACTCCGAGGGTGAGATAATCAACCTCCTCAACTCCTCACACGACCAGTATGAAGGCTTGGTCATCAATCCCGCAGGTCTTTCCTACAGCGCCTACGCCCTGCGCGACAGCGTTATGACTTTCGCCGGGCCTAAAGTAGAAGTTCACCTTTCTAACATATTCTCCCGCGAACCTTACCGGCGCAACGACATAATCGCCGAGGTGGTGGACGGCTTTGTTTGCGGGCTGGGCTGGGACGGCTACAAACTTGCGATTGAGGCTGTCGCCAGGATGGTTAAGCAGGCTAGGCGGGGTTCCGCTCCTTGACATCAGGGGTTGGAATGTGCTATGAATCTCCTGTCTTGGGGATGAGATTGGCGCTGGATCCGGGAAGCCACAAGTGTGGCTGGGCGATTGAGTGTCCGCTAACGAACTCGCCCCTTATAGGCATTTCGCACATTGAAAAGCTGGAATTGTTCCTGCAGGAGGCATCCCGCTTCTTCGCCGCTGGCACGGTTATCATCGGCGGCGGGACTGGTAGTGCGCGCGTGGCCGAAATTGCGCGCAAGTCGCTGCCTCGCGCTGAAGTAGCCATCATTGATGAGCGCCGAAGCACTGAAGATGCGTTTAAGCTCTACCTGCAAACCCGTGGGGGCGGTGCGCTGCGCTATATTGCCGCGCTGGTTACAAGGCCCCCGCTGGACGGCTATGCCGCTTGGGTTCTGCTGATGCGGCACCGCCGCCAACTTTAGGTTACCCGAACGCCGGACTGTCTTGAAAAAAGGAGGTGATAACACTTGGACAAGGCAATATCGGCTGGTAACGGCTATATTGGCTCGCCCGCCAAGGCCTCTGGAGAATGGAAGAGGTAACTAGGAAACTTGTCCGTTCTCCTTGGTGATGGTGATAGGGCCAAAATTTACAATTCTCCAAGGAGTGCCCAATGCGTAATTTGATTTTCGCTTTGGCAGCGTTGTTTGTGCTGGCGTTTGGCGTTTCCGCCTCCGCCGCAATGTTTAAGGACGTGCCCACCGACCACTGGGCGTACGAAGCCATTGACTACCTGCAGCAGCAGGGCCTCGTTGAGGGCTTCCCCGATGGCGAGTTCAAGGGCAACCGCACCTTCACCCGCTACGAAATGGCGATGGTCGTCGCCCGCATGTACTCAAAGCTCGAGGACCTGGCTGGTGGAATGGATTCCGCTTCTGGCCGTCTTGACGAGCTTGAGGCGCAGCTTGACCGCCTAGGCAACGAGTTCAAGGACGAACTGGCTGAGATTAACGGCCGCCTGGGCAAGCTTGAGGGCCAGGTCTCCACGAACACTGACGACATCAACAAGTTGAAGGCTTTGATCAAGGACAGTAACATCAGCGGTTACTACCGCGCCCGCACTGGCGCTTTTGCGAAGACTGGCGCGATTGATTGGAGCAACGACTTCGGCCACGAGCAGGTTCTTGGCCTGCACATGGGCTTCCAGCCCGAAGAGCACATCAAGTTCGAGTTCACCCTGACCTCAGCCGAGGCCCAGGGCACCGTTGGAACGGGCTTCGTGCCTGGCCTCAACAACGAGACTTTTGCTGTCCGCCCGGGCAACCCGCCCTTCGGCAACCGCTCACAGTCCAGCAGCTTCGTTCTTGATGAGGCGAAGGCCACCATCGGCCTTACCCCTTACACCAATGCTCTTGGCGACACGCCGACCCTGACAATTGGCCGCCAGTATTTCAGCGAGGGCGAATTCGGCCTTGCTGGCGACAACGGCTACCGCTCTGACTTCGGCTACCGCTTTGACACCACCTGGCGTGAGGGCCACTGGGCAGCATACGTAGCTGCGTACCGCGTTGAAGGCGTCTTGGGCTTCAACCCCTACTTCAACCCGGCTTCCTTGAGCAACGGCTCAAGCCTCGTCAACCTGATTGATAACGACGACATGCTGCTCGCCGGTATCAAGTACTTCGGGCGCGAGGGCAAGTCATGCCCGCAACCTGGAAGTATTCGTTGACGGCACGCCTAACGGCTACGGTGCTGAGATGTATGTCAATGTTTCTGGTAACGCTGAAATTCCCTGGTGGGACAATGAGTGGTTCAACGGCATCCGCGCCGAGTGGAACTACACCCCCAATAACGTTACCGACATTAACGCCGACGACTTCGGTCTGGCGAACATGTCAACCATCGTTGAGCTTGATGTTTACAACGACGGTCGCACCAAGGTTAGCCTTGCTGGCGCGAGCATCGCCCAGATGGAAGGCCTACCTGTCTACGCCAACGTGGACAACGACCCGTTTAGTGAGTGGGACTTCACCGTTAACGGCGTCGCTGACGCCTTCAACATGAGCCGCGAGGGCAAGAACTACTTCCCGGCGGACTTTGAGGGTATCGGCGTCACTGCTGAGCATACCTTCCGTAACAAACTTTACGGCAAGGTCACGTGGTACACCGGCGAGCGCATCAATGCGTTCTTTGACAGCCGTCCGGGATTGCTGAAGTTCAACTTCCGCTATCCGTTTGAGAAGCATGCTTCTCTCGGCTTGGATGTCATCACCGCCGGCGAGTACAACGATCTCGAGGACGCGATTACTCTCGTCCGCGGCGAGTTCCTGCTCCACTTCTAAGGTTTTTCCAAATCCCCCGCCAAAAAGGAGCCCCTGCCTTCGGGTAGGGGCTCCGGCTTTTAAGCAAAGTTATCAAGCGAAGTACGTGCGCCATTGCGCGTGAAGTTAGGGTGGTAGCTTAGTTTGTGCAGTCCGTGAAGCGCCCGCGCGCTCCTAGAACGCGCGCTCTATGTGGTTAATGCGCGGCCTTCGCTTCCCGCCTTCAGGAAACACGACCTCTACAATATCAAACTGCACCGGCTTTCCCTCAAGCCTGTTCTGCCGCAGGTAAAACTGCGCGAGTTGCTGTATCTTCGCAACCTTGCGCGGGTGGACGTTGTCGGCGGGGCGGTGGCCTGCGCTCTCAACAAGCGCTTTGACTTCGGTAAATACGATACGCCCGGCGCGCTCGCTGACGATGTCAAGCTCGCCGAACGTGCAGCGGTAGTTTACGTGGAGGATTCGGTGGCCCTTGCGCCTGAGGTGGCGCCTAGCCGCACATTCCCCGCGTTCGCCAAGCTTCAGGGGTTTTTTCGTCAACCACGGCGATAGGGCTTTGCCTGGTGATGCGGCCTTCAAAGATGCGCGTAATCTCAAGCGCAAACTGCGCCATGCAGAAAGGGCATTCCATCTCATCGCCTTCTCCCTTGCCTTCGGCTACGTTCAAAAGCCTGTGGCAGGAGGGGCAGTAAAGCTTAGGTTTTATCTCGTTACCCATACTCCCGCATTATACCACCGCCGCGCAGTGCGCGCGCAGGCGCATTGAGCACGGTATCCCCTAATGTGGCGGCGGGGGCGCGAACGCCCCCGCCATTTTACGTAAGTTCGGGCGAATAACTACCGAACACCGTTAAACAGGTCAAGCTTAGCGCACTTGATGCTTCCACTCTTGGAATAAGCTACATAGATGTAGCCATTCCAAATATCAAGATCAAGGTGTGATTCCTGGCCTTGCGGCAACACATCAATGGTAACCGGGCTGCACCACGAGCCGTTAACGTAGGCTCTGAGATAAATGTGCTCAAACGTGGAATGGAGTATCGTAACCTCCTGCTCGTAGGCTACACACGGAATCCCCATATCCTCATCGTAATCAAAGTCGCACCATTTGCCGACATTGCCGTTTGCCAGCGGTACCTGGTTATTCCAGTCGCCATCGTACTCGTTCCAATTCAGATCTTGTCCGGTGTCTACCCAAACAACTCCAAGGCCAGAGTCCTGAAAAAAGTCCAGCGCACACAGCCTCGTAGGTAACATGCGAGGTGCTTCGGACGAAGAAACCATAGTCGGGCTATTCGTCCAATAGTCCGACGTAGCTCGTTTCTCATACGAAATATAGTCCGTAGAGCTGTCCACAATGTAGATGGACGAGTTCTCGTTGTCTGTGTAATCGTCTTGGAATTGTTTAAAGTCATGAGAAAGGCCAAAGCCGTTACCTCCGGACTCAACGACTCTTTCATTGCCTGTTCCATACCTATCGGCGATTTCGCACAGCTGTAGGTTTCCGACGAGCGGAACCCTGACATAGTGCACATATGACCCTGTCTGGTTGGATACTAAGCGCAGATTACAGTCAGTGGAAACATTCTCATCGTCAATGAGGGTTTCCATTTGCCAACCGGATGCACCCGGCCTGTATAGCAGCAGGTCAGGCCCATTGTCTGTAGGCCCTGGATTATTCGCCCGCGCCGTTGCGGCTATCTTCGGTTGGTTGGTGTTTTCGTCATAGAGTTTCGTGTCATACTCCAGGTCGCATTGTTCGCCAACCCACCATCCGCCTTGGCCTGAGATGTAAACAAGATCCGGGTCGGAAGGCCAACCCAGTTCAGTCATCTCACTGAAAAGTGGCATGCCCATCGGGGCGCCAACTGGCGGGCTTGCGGGTATCCCGTAATACACGACAGCCGGAAGCCCGTTTGACGGATTAATATCAACGGCAATGGGCTCATTGCCGAGACTGCTCCATGTCGTGCCATGATGGATTCCGTCGTCAACAGTATCAGTGCTGATTAGCACTGGATTACCGAAAATGCGCACTTCAAACGTCGTATTATCCGTGTGCAACTCGTCGTTGATGCAATCGTTGGTGTTATACATTGCGTCAAAAACCGCGACAGTAGCCGTCCGAATGGCGGCGGCGCCGTAAGTGTGGGTCGTGATGCCGTCAAACGTCCCGTCGTCAGCATCCCCGTCTTCTTCATAGTATGAACTTCCGTCTCCGAAATCAAACTCATACCTGGTCGGCTTGCCGTTTGGTCCGTCAATGTCGTACGACTCCGATGCGTCAAACTCCACGCTGACACCGCTATAGGTGAAGCCGGACTCGGGATCCACAGTAAGAACGAGATGCGGAACGGCGTGCGTTACCTGCAGCATTGGCCCGAAATCGTAAAGGTCTTTCGTAGTCGTCCCTTGAGAATCGGTTACTTCTACTATGCTGTTGTACGCTCTTGAATGGATTACCCCAAGGCTCCCCGAAGTGAAAGTATGCGTGACAACGCCGTCGCCGGGAGACTCGGTGTAATCCCAATTAGTATCGCCGTCAACATCATACCTGATTTGGCTCAAACTGCCGCCGTCAGTATCTTCGGCGGTAACCGTGAACGTGATTACTGCCCTGTTTCGGCGGGATTTGGGCTGGCAACAAAATCGGTCACTGCCGGTGGTCCGGTGACATATATAGTGACCTTGCTTGGGCTAAAGCTCTTTGCTAGGTCGTCGTCGTAAACCCATAGCGACACGTAATATACTCCTTCTGAAGTGTAAGTATGCTCGGTTATGCCGTCAAACGTTCCATCTGGAGCATTCACGGCAGTTTCTGCATATTCCGTGCCATCACCAAATTGGAAGTAGTAGGAATAGATAGTGCCATCGGAGTCTGCTGAAGCCGACCCATCAAACTCAACCAACAAGGGAGCATCTCCGGATGTCGGGTCGGCAGTAAGCGAAGCCATAGGCGTCGAATTAGAAGGCACAGTCAGCTCTAACGCATCAGAACGCGTGTTTTCCCCTCCTTCTTCTACTATCCTCTCCCCTTCGTGGTCAGGGTCAGGGATTTCAAACAACGGCACGACTGAGATATGCCCGCTGGTAGGCGGGTTTGTGCCCGTCTGCCTTAACTCCCATCCCTCAATCGTGCCTTCCCATTCGGCTCGGTATATGTCGTTAATTGGGTCGCTTGCAGTACGGTTACTGGTGACAGTCAGCTTCTTCACAAAGAGCCAACTTCCACCTGAAGGCCTGTAATATACGTTGTAGCCGATAAGCTCAAACCCATAGTTGTTCGCCATCGTTAACATGTCTATATAAGTAACCTGCGTCGCGCTGTTGTTGACGCCGAGTCGGTCAAGGTTGGATCCTCGTCATGTAGCCACTGAGGAGGAATTGCACTTTCGTTCCAAATGTGCCACAGGTGATCTACTACAGGCGTCATATCCTCAATGGAGACGAATCCATCCCAGCTGAAATCGCCTGCTAACCGTTCAAGAAAAGAAATATCCCAAGTCCAAGTATCGCCGTTACTTGATAAGTCTAGACTCTCTTCAAGAACCTCGTTAAGCTTCGGAGTGGCATTAAAATCCTCATTATACTGAACCTGATGATTACTCCCGTTCGCCCCATCGTCCCCGAATCCCGATGTTCCCTTCCCGGGATAAGGCTCGTAGTCAATATCCACGCCGTAGCGTTCTTTCACCATCCGCTGGAATTTGGCAAACAAGTAATCCCATCGCGCATCAGGAGTCATCGCGATTAGCTTATAGTCTTCGTCAGTGAGTTGTGCAGAATGGGATTCAGACGAATCACTTAGTTCTTGGTCTTGCGGCACTGCCAAGCTTCCTGACGAGGCGGAATTATACCTTCCTCCGCCGCACGCAAACGTAGTAATGGCAAGTAAGAGCGCTGCGGTAATGATGAGCAATAGTTGTGTCCTCTTGAGAGTACCCCTCCGTAGAAGTATGATAGTTGTATTCCTAACGCCCGAAGGCCTGCCAACGGGCGTTTGTTAGTGTGGGAAATTCTTTATAACCAACGATTCGATTTCCCCTCCACCAGTATCTTCAGTCCCAGATGGAAAGCTCTCGGTTCCAATCACGTCAAGTGAAGTACCTTCAAGCGCAATAGGATTGATATTGTAGTCTTCGACTCCAGCGCTAACATCAACAAATTCTCCCGCAACGCTTCCCCAAGTACAATTGCTATTGTTTGAAGCACCTACAAATATTAAATCTGATACAGCGTCAATGCTAATAGACGCAAGCCATGAGTATTCTTGAAGAGCTGAACTAAGCAGCAATTCTCCGCTCGGGTCGAGCGAAAGCAGCACGCCTTGTATAGAAGTGGTGAGCCCTTGTATATAACCAGATATATAGATAGTCCCGTTCGTACTTGCATTTATACAGCCTGCAGAACCGGAGGTGCTAGTTCCCCACGTCTTTGCAAAAAGAAGTCCGCCCTCGTTATCCAATTTCAAGACGAAGGCATCTACGGAGCCAGCGCCGAAGCTTGTTGTTCCACCAACTAAATAGACCTGATTGAAACTGTCTGTTGTTATCCCATTCGCACCTTCTATTCCCTCTCCACCCCAACGCTTACTCCAAAGTAGGAGCCCATCAGCACTGAATTTCACCAAAGCAGTATCATAGCTCGCGCTACTCATATCCGGCATCCCTGCGACATACACATTGCCCAACTGGTCTACGGTCAAGCAGCTAGCCCTGTCATTTCCTTCTAATCCCCAAGTCAATGCCCATTCACTTGAGCCGTTAGTATTGAGTTTGGCTACGAACATGGTCGGGAAGCCGCCATAGTAAAACTGGTATCCAGCGAAATAGAGATTATCGTCTCCGTCCACGGCCATATCTTTGACGACTTCATATCCCGATGTTCCCCACGCTTTATGAGATATTAAAGTCCCGTCGGGGGAGTATATGAGTATGTAGATGTCATCCATCCCCGAACCGAAG
>JBBIJQ010000008.1:0-46872 GCA_037445915.1 Planctomycetales bacterium
CGTCAAGCTCGGAGAGCCGCGCGCCTTCAAGCCCGATGAGCTTCGGCTCATTCTTCATTTGCGCAATGAGGCCGCGCACGCGCGTTGCCTCTTCAGCGCTATGCAAAGCAATGTCTTCGCGGTGGAAGAACGGATGCCCGAAGCGGGCGGCCACTTCATCACGCAACTCGCAAAGCGCTGCGCCCTTCTCCGCGATCGCGCAAAGCACGATTATCAGGGCAAGCAGTGCGTCGCGCTCAGGCAGGTGAAACCCAAAGCCAAAGCCCCCGCTTTCCTCGCCTGCCATAAGCGCGCCGGGCTTAATAAGCTCGCGCGTGGAATGCTTGAAGCCGACCGGCACTTCGCAAAGCTCAAGCGAAAGCGCGGCGCAGATGCGGTCAATGAGCGAAGAAAAGCTCACCGACTTAATGACGCGCCCGCGCATCCCGCGCGCTTCCACGAGGTGCAGCAGGCATATCGCGAAGATGTCCTCGGGCGGCACGAATTGCCTGTTCTCGTCAATGAGCCCCAGCCGGTCGCCGTCGCCGTCAAACGCCGCGCCGAACGCGCCCGCGCCGTTATCGCCAACCCACTGCATAAGCGCGCCAAGCTGCTCCGGTATCGGCTCAGGCTTGCCCCCCGCGAAGTTGGGGTCGCGCGCTGTGTTCAGCGCTGTGAAGCCTACGCCCATCGCCTCAAGCGCCTGCAAATACAGGTGCGCCGTAGCGCCGCGCACGAAGTCTATCCCCAGATTGAACTTCGCATATTCAAGCATCCCGCAGGCGTGCGCGCGCATCCCGTCTTCGTATTCGCGCCGCAGGTCAAACGTCTCGTAATCGTTCACGCTGAACGCAAGCGTGTAGTCGTAGTTAGGCTTTGCATCCGCCGCGTATTTCTCAACTTCGCTGTTAAGCTCCGGCAGCGCGCTTCCGCCCTCGGACCCCTTCAGCTTGAAGCCGAGATATCGCGCGGGGTTGTGGCTCGCCGTGAGCATGATCCCCAGCGGCGCGTTCATTCGCTTGACCGCAAAGCTCAAATACGGCGAAGGGCAAAACGACGCGGCAAGCAGCGGCGCGAAGCCCTCGGCCTTCAGCGCATGGTAAACGGCGCGCGCGTAATGCGGCGCAAGGAAGCGCGTGTCGTAGCCGATGGGGATGGATGCACCCGCAGGCGTCCCGTGCGCACGGAGATACTGCGCCACGCCTGCGGTTAGCCTGGCTACCTGCTCCCAGCAAAACGTGTCGCCGATGACCCCGCGATATCCGTCGGAGCCGAAGCGTAGCGGCGCAGCATTTCCTTTAGGCGGCATGCGCAGGTATTGCGTCTTCGCTAAAGGATGCTGTCAACGATGGCTTTGAGTGAGTCGTAATCGCGGAAGCCCACGAGGTTCTTCACCGACTCGCCCGCCTTGAAGAATATGAGCGTGGGGACGCCGGTTATGCCGAAGCGGCGCGCAAGCCCCGGGTCGTTGTCGGTGTTGACCTCATAGACCTCAAGCTTGCCCTTGTATTCGCCGGCGATGCGCTCCACGATGGGGTGCAGCATCTTGCACGGCGGGCACCATGTCGCGCCGAAATCAACCAGCACCGGCAGGGCGCTTTTCTCAACAAGTTCCGCGAAATCGCTTTCGTGAATCTCCTTCATCGGAGCCTCCAACGGGGTATTCCTGCAATCAATCAAGCAGCAGCTATTATACAACCACCGGGGGGCGGGGATTAACTTAGGTAGATACACCCCCTTGTAGGCGGTGCTTTAGCTCCGCTCTGGATACTTTCGCAAACAACTAATAATAATGGGTACGCCGGGGCTTTACCCGCCTGCGGAGGGTCACCAGCCCGGCTCTGGTACTCTCCCCTTGTAGGCGGAACCAGCCGAAGGCTGGCTAGCTTTAGTGCCGCTCCGGGCTTGCGGGACTGAAGTCCCGCCTACAAGCGCTTAATTCAGTTCCTTACCCCTTATCCCTTACCCCTCGAAATCCCTCATATGCGACAATAGGCGTATGGCTGAAAAGCAGCGCATCATGTTTTACTGCATAGGCAACGCATGCCGGTCGCCGTTGGCCGAAGCGATATGCCGCCACCTCGGCGGGGACGCGGTGGAAGTGCAAAGCGCGGGCGTCGTCCCCCTGGGGCGCGTGAGCGAAAACGTGTATCCTGCGCTCGCGGCGCTCGGTATCCCCTCGGATGGCCTGAGCTCCAAGCCCCTGAGCGCGGTCAGCATCAGCGCGGACACGCTCGTCATAAGCCTCGCCGGAAACTTCCCGGTCAAGCGCGTGCTCGGGCCGGAGCTTCACTTTGAATACGAGGATTGGGACATCGCCGACCCCTACGGCGAAAGCGCGCTGTGTTACGAAGGCGTCGCGCGCACGCTCCTCGCGCGCATTGAAGACCTGCTCAAGCGCCGGGGGATAATCAGCTAATAAGCCTGTACGCCGGGCTTTTTACCCGCCTTCGGAGGGTAGCCCGGCTCCGGATTCTGGGTGGTGGCGCAGCCGTCTCGGCTATGCTGCTAAGGCACAAGCGGGACGCATGTGCTACTTTTCAGATTCCAGTTTCCAGACGGCGGCCCACAGGTGACCGCCCTACAGCAGAATCCAGAATACATACGCCGGGGATAATCGCCTAGAACGGCAAGCGGCGTCGGATTTCGCCCTCTACGCGCTTCTTCGCCGCGTCCTTCCAGTAGTCATCGTCAAACATCTGCATTATGTCGGCAAGCACGCGCGTGTGCGTGAGAACCTGGGGCAGCACGCCGTATTCAAAGAGCAGCCGCGCGCCCGCAGTGAGGTGGAAGACTTCGCCGCCGGAACTAATCTCAACATCACCCTCGTAGCCGTAGAAATTCACGACCGGCGGCTTGTCTTCCTCTGCGGCAGGAGTTATTTCAACTTCATAAACTGTCCCGCGCACTGTCGCGGTCGCAGTCGGCGTTTCCAGCTCAAATGTCGCGCCGGGTGACAGCGCTTCCTTCAAGTTGGCGATGAGCGAGCCTGCGGAAAGCGAGCTGGCGGTGCGGCCGCTGGGCGCAAGCTCCTTGAGCGTGAGCACGCTGTTTTCCTTAATCAGCACGAGCGTGTTGGGCGGGAACTTGAGCTGCGTCTTTCCTTCCTCGCCGACCTTGAGCACATCGCCCGCGAAGAGCTTCAGCCCTTGCTTCACGGCGATTACTTTCGTGCTCGGTGGGCGCGTAAGCGTAACCGGCCCTGCTGTGCGGATAACTTCGGCGTAGGGTGTGTCATCGGCGGCGGGCGCGGTGATGCTCAAGGCTGCGATTAGCAGCGGCGCAATGAGGACAATCAGGCTTCTCATGGTGCGGCAATTATACCGCCACGCGCCTTCGCCACTACTTCTTGCTTTTACCCTTGCCCTTCTTTTCAGTTGCGGGCGCAGGCAGCGATGGTGCCTCGGGCAGCGAATCGGGAGTAGGCGGGCTCACCGGGTCGCAAGCCGGATTGGAGCTGCGGTTGTCGGTGACGTAAAAGCCGCCGCCGTGAAACACGACCTGCGGCGCGGATATCAGGCGCTTCGCGGGCGCGCCGCACTTTTCGCACTTATGCGTGCCGTTGCCGTTTGTGGAGTATGCGGATATCTCCTCAAACACGCAGCCGCATTTCGTGCACTTGTATTCGTAAATTGGCATATCTCAAATCCCTCATCGGGGCTGGTGATTCTACTCCCCGCCAGCCTTGAGCGCAACCGTAATGGCAATCTCGCCATTTTGCGCATCCAGCGTGACTTTGCTTCCCTTCGCAATTTCGCCGGTGATGAGCTTTTCCGACAGCGGGTTTGCTGCAAGGCGCTGCACTGCGCGGCGCAATGGGCGCGCGCCGAACGTGGTGCTGAAGCCCTCGGCGGCGATGATGTCCAGCGCCGCGTCGGTTATTTCAAGCGCTATGCCGCTTTCGGCGAGCCGCTCCTCAAGCTCCTCGAGCACAAGCCGCGCAATGCGCTTGACCTGCTCCTTGTTGAGCGAGTGGAAGACGACGACTTCGTCAATGCGGTTGAGGAATTCAGGCCGAAGCGTGCGCTTAAGCTCGTCAAAAACCGCGTCGTGCATCTTCGGGTAAAGCTGCTCCAGCTCCGCGTCCGTCTTGCCCTCGGACATCTCCGCAATTTCTGCGCTTGCTAGGTTGCTCGTCATAATGACGACGGTGTTGCGGAAGTTCACCGTAACGCCCTTGTTGTCGGTCAAGCGCCCTTCGTCAAGCACTTGCAGCAATATGTTGAACACGTCTGGATGGGCTTTTTCAATTTCGTCCAGCAGCACGATGGAGAACGGCTGGCGGCGCACCTTCTCTGTTAGCTGCCCGCCCTCGTCATAGCCGACGTAGCCCGGCGGCGCGCCGATGAGCCGCGACACGCTGTGCTTCTCCATATACTCGCTCATGTCATGCTGTCGCGGCTGCCGAATAGGAAATCCGCGAGGACTTTCACCAGCTCGGTCTTGCCCACGCCGGGCGGCCCGAGGAAGATAAAGCTCCCCGACGGGCGGTTGGGGTCGCTTAAGCCGCTCTTGGCGCGGCGTATGACTTCGGACACCGCGCGCACCGCCTGTTCCTGGCCGATGATGCGCTTGCCCAATTCGTTTTCCATATGCAGCAAGCGGACAGCTTCAGCCTCGGTAAGGCGCGTAACTGGCACGCCGCTCCATTCGGAAACGATTTGCGTAACGTCTTCGGCGGTGACCTCAACATTCACGCCTGTTTCCTGCATGCGCCCGCGCTCAGCGTCCATCTCTTTTTCCAGCGCGATGTATTGCTGCTTGAGGTTAGCCGCAAGCTCGTAATCCTGCGCATCCGATGCTTTCGCCTGCAATGCCGTGTTGACGTCAAGCTGCTGCTGCAATTCGGTAAGGCGCGATGTTGCGGCAAGCGCTCGCAGGCGGCTTCTTGCCGATGCTTCATCAATTACGTCAATCGCCTTGTCGGGTAAAAAGCGACCAGTGATGTATCGCACTGAAAGCGACACCGCAGCTTCAATGGCCTCGTCGGTAATGGAAAGCTTGTGGTGCTCCTCGTATTTCGGGCGAAGGCCTTTAAGAATCTCCACCGTGTCGGCGGGCGACGGCTCTTCCACCATCACCGGCTGGAAACGCCGCTCCAGCGCTGGGTCCTTTTCAATATGCTTGCGGTATTCGGAAACAGTCGTTGCGCCGATGGCCTGCAAGTCGCCGCGCGAGAGCGCAGGCTTGAGGATGTTGCTGGCGTCCATAGCGCCTTCGGCCGCTCCCGCGCCGATAATAGTGTGCATCTCGTCAATGAAGAGAATCACGTTGCGCTTGCTTTTCTCTATCTCGTCAATGACCGCTTTCAGGCGGTCTTCAAACTCGCCGCGAAACTTCGTCCCTGCAATTAGCCGCCCCATGTCCAGCGACAGCACGCGCTTGTCCAGCAGCGGCTCCGGCACGCGCTTTTGCGCGATGCGCAACGCAAGCCCTTCCACTATCGCCGTCTTGCCCACGCCTGGATCGCCGATTAGCACCGGGTTGTTCTTCTGCCGCCGCGACAGTATCTCCACTACGCGATTTGTTTCCTTCTCTCGGCCGATGACGGGGTCAATTTTTCCCTGCCGCGCCTTTTCGGTAAGGTCAACCGTGAAGCGCTTCAGCGACTGGTAGGTTTCCTCCGCGCTCGCGGAATCCACGCGCCGGTGTCCCCGTATCTCTTTGAGCGCCGTGAGCGCTTTGTCTTTCGTCAGCCCTGCAGCTGTTAGAATGCGGTATCCTGCGCCCTCTCGCAATTCAAAGAACGCAAGCAACAGGTGCTCTGCGCCGATGAACTCGTCGCCCATCTGCTTGGCTTCGTCCCACGCCAGGTCAAAAAGCTTCGCGGCCAGCGGTGTTAGGTAAATCTGCCCGATGCCCGCCTGCACTTCAACATGCGGCTGTGCCAGCACTGCGCGCTTGCAGCTCTCAAGCGCCTTTTGCTGGTTTACTCCGGCCGCGCCGAGCACTTCCATCCCCAGCGAGCTTTCCACCTTGAGCAGCCCGTATAGGATATGCTCACTGTCAAGCTGCACCTGCTTTGCTTCAAGCAACACATCCTGCGCCGCCTGCAACGCCTCTTTCGCGTGGTCGGTGAATTTCTCAAAGGGTATCATTCTTTTCCGCTCCGCCCGTCGCCCATAATCGCACGCAGCAAGTTAATCGGGACAAGCCCTTCGCCTGCGCGCTTGAACGGGACAATCGCTTCGGTCTCGCCTTGCATCATTGCGCGGATGCGCCCCCGCATGGGCTCTTCAAGCTCGTCAAACACGGCGTCCATCATCTTTTGCATCTCTCTTAACTCGTAGCGCATGCGAAGCACAATCTCCACGCCTGCGAGGTTTAACCCTAGGTCGCGCGTGAGCGTGAGGATGACGCGCAAGCGCTCCACGTCCTCCAGCGAATACATCCGCGTCCCGCCTTCGCTGCGGCGCGGAGTGATTAATCCTTCGTCTTCATATTTACGAAGGGTCTGCTGGTGAATCTCCAACAGCTGCGACACTGCTCCGATGGTTAGCAGCGGCTCGCGTCCGTTGCGTTTGTCTTTCTTGCTTTCCATCTCTAGTATCCGAATAACTTCCGGCGCGGGTTGCCGGGGTTTTCCTCAGCAAACTCCCGTAAAAGCTCGCGGGCTTTAACGCTAGTGTCTTTCGGCGCGACTATGACCGTTCGCACGATGAGGTCGCCTTTATCGCCGCCGGTCAGCCTGAAAAATCCCTTGCCGCGCAATCTGAATTCCTTGCCCGAATCAGTCCCCGGCGGGATGGTCAGCCGCACCCGCTTATCCAGCGTTGGAACGTCAATCTCCGCGCCAAGCACCGCCTCAGTAATGGTGATAGGGACTTCAAGCGTGACATTCGCGTCGTCTCGCTTGAAGTATGGGTGTGGCCGCACGGTGATCTCAAGCAGTATGTCGCCATAGGGGCCCTTGTTAGTCCCGGGTTGCCCTTTGCCGGGCACACGCACCTTTGAGCCGGTGTCCACGCCGGGAGGGATGCGCACCTCAATTTTCTCGTGTTTCGGGATTACGCCTGAGCCCCGGCAGCGCATGCAGTTCGCCGTTGACACGCGCCCCTTGCCGCCGCACTGCAAACAGACGGCGCTCTGGATTCGCTGAAACATTGTCTGCTTCGCCTTGCCACTCCCGCCGCATGTCGGGCAAGCCGCGGTCTCGGCGCTGGGTTCCAGGCCTGTCCCTTCGCACCGGTCGCAATACACATCGCGTGTAAGCTCCATGGTCATGCTCGTTCCGTGCGCGGCGTCTAGAAAGTCAATCGTTACCGCTTGGCGTATGTCACCGCCTCGCCGGGGCCTAGTGTCCTGGCGTTGGCCGCGCATTCCTCCGCCGAAAAGGTCGCCGAAGATGTCAAAACCGCCGCCCCCGAAATTTACGCGCCCGCCACGGCTGGTGAACTGGCGCACGAACTCTTCCCATTCAACGCCAGGGCCGCCGGTTGGGCCGGCGCTTGAGAAATAGCCTTCGCCGTAAGCATCATATTCAGCGCGCTTATCTTTGTCTGAGAGCACAGAATATGCGGCCTGAAGCTCTTTGAATTTCTGCTCCGCCTCTGCGTTGCCGGGGTTGACGTCCGGGTGGTATTTGCGCGCGAGCTTGCGGTAAGCTGTCTTCAGCTCTTTGTCGGACGCGCTGCGCTGGACACCCAGCACCTCATACAGGTCTTTCGCAGCCTGCACTACTCACCGGCCTCCTGACCGGCGGAAATCTCGTCTGCGTTCCCGATAGGGACTAGCACTTTAACCATCGCCGGCTTCACGACACGGTCCCCTACAAGGATGCCCTGTTGGTAAACTTCGCTGACGAATGGCTCTTCCACGTCCGCCGATTCTTCTGTCATCAGGGGCATGTGAAGATTCGGGTCAAACGGAACATGTGGCGTGTTTATAGGCTCGGCGCCGTGGCTTGCAAGGACTTTATAGAGAAGGGCTTTTGTCTTGTGCATGCCGTCTAAGAGCGGATTCTCCCCTTCTTTAACATCCTTGTAGATTTGGACCGCTTGTAATCTTGGCCTTCCTTTTCCAATCGCTTGCGGAAGTTGATAAGCTCAGCGCGCGTGCGCTGGGCGATATCAAGGTATTCAGCTGCAAGCTGGCGCGCTGCCTCCAAGTCGCTGGCCATTGACGCTTGCGGCAGCTCCTCACCCAGCACATAGACGTTTGGCTGCGTATCATCATCGTCCACATAGTCGCGCGGGTCGCTGCTAACAAGCGGTTCGTCTTCGCCGACGAGCATTTCCCCGCCGGCCTCTTCTTCAATGTTGTTGTTTTTGTTCATGATGTTTGGTTGCCCCGGGGACGGGACAGCCCCGTCCCCGTAACGCATGCCACTTGATGTTAGTCAACTTCCTTGTAGTCGGCGTCCACAACGCCATCGTCAGGCTCGGTTCCCGGCTGGAACTCGGTCTGGCCGAAATCCTGTGGCCCTCCCTGCGCCCCCGCACCGCGGTACATATACTCCGCGAGGCGGTAAGTCGCATTGAGAAGAATGTCGGTCTTAGCCTTGATATCATCCAGGTTTCGTTTCTCAACCGCGGCCTTCAAGTCAGCGAGGGCGCGCTCGGTCGCCTTGCGATCGCCCTCGTTAATCTTCTCGGCGTGGTCGCGCAGCGTTTTTTCAACCTGATAAATGAGCCCGTCCGCCTTGTTCATCGCCTCAACTTCGTCTCGGCGGCGTTTGTCTTCTGCGGCGTGGCTTTCGGCATCCTTAACCATGCGAGTGATGTCGTCGTCAGCCAGGTTGGACGAGCCTGTGATTGTGATTTTCTGCTGCTGGTTGGTTGCCATATCGCGCGCGCTAACGTTGACGATGCCGTTCGCGTCAATGTCAAACGTGACTTCAACCTGCGGGATGCCGCGTGGCGCGGGTGGGATGCCGACAAGGTGGAATCGGCCAAGGCTCTTGTTGTAGCCAGCCATCTCGCGTTCGCCTTGGAGGACGTGAATCTCCACTTGCGTCTGGTTGTCCGCAGCAGTGGAGAATACTTCGCTCTTGCGCGTGGGGATAGTCGTGTTGCGGGCTATCATCTTGGTGAAGACTCCGCCCAGCGTTTCAATGCCCAGTGAGAGAGGAGTCACGTCAAGGAGCAATACGTCCTTGACATCGCCTTTGAGCACTGCCGCTTGGATAGCCGCGCCGACTGCGACAACCTCGTCCGGGTTCACGCTCTTGTTTGGCTCCTTGCCGGTGAGTTTGCGGACTAAATCAACCACAGCCGGAATGCGCGTGGAACCTCCTACGAGCAGCACCTGGTCTATGTCGTCGGAGCTGACGCCTGCATCGCTCATCGCCTGCTTGACCGGTCCGACGGTCTTTTCCAGCAAATCGTCAATCAGTTCCTCAAACTTTGCCCGGGAAAGCGAAGCGTCAAGGTGCTTCGGGCCATCGGCGTCCGCAGTGATGAAGGGCAGGCTGATGTCCGTGTTGGACTGGCTTGAAAGCTCAACCTTCGCCTTTTCCGCAGCCTCGCGAAGCCGCTGCATCGCGCGCGGGTCCTTGCGCAGGTCAATTGCGGTCTCTTCGCGGAAGTTATCAGCGAGCCAGTCGGCTACGCGAAGGTCAAAGTCGTCGCCGCCCAGCAAATTGTTGCCGCTCGTGGCCTTGACTTCAAAGACGCCTTCGCCGATTTCAAGAATGCTCACGTCAAATGTGCCGCCGCCGAGGTCGTAAACCATGACGGTCTGTTCCTTGTCAGCCTTATCAAGCCCGTATGCCAGCGCGGCTGCCGTCGGCTCGTTGATGATACGCAGCACTTCAAGGCCGGCGACTGTTCCCGCATCTCGCGTGGCGCGCTTCTGTGCGTCTTCAAAATACGCGGGAACGGTGATGACGGCCTGGGTGATCTTCTCGCCGAGGTGGGCTTCCGCATCGCGCTTCAACTTGGCGAGAATCATTGCGGATATCTCCTGCGGAGTATATTCCGTTGAGTCGATCTTTACCTTGTAGTCGGTACCCATCTTGCGCTTGATGCTTGCAATAGTGCGCCCAGGGTGGACGATTAGCTGGCGCTTGGCGGCGACGCCGACAACGCGCTCGCCGTCTTTCGTGATGTGCACGACGGACGGCGTGGTGCGGCCACCTTCAGAGTTGGCGATAATCTTAGGCTCGCCAGCCTCCATAACGGCCATGCACGAGTTGGTCGTGCCAAGGTCAATTCCAATTACTTTTACCATATACA
This sequence comes from Planctomycetales bacterium, assembly GCA_037445915.1. Classification (GTDB taxonomy): domain Bacteria; phylum 4484-113; class 4484-113; order 4484-113; family 4484-113; genus JBBIJQ01. Next base: position 10,155 of record JBBIJQ010000008.1, read on the forward strand.
ACCTCGTTAAAGGATTTCATGGCGCATTATACCTGCGCCCCGAAAATCTGTCAAGTAGAACATAACATTATCTTATGTCACGCGACTAAGATAATTACCGCGCGTTTGCGCCATTTAACTTACGCGGGGTGAAAGTGCTGCGGAAAAGCTGCTTTCGTAGTAAGCTAATGCTTGAGAGCTTGAACAATTTCCTTCTTCATAGCATCTAATTAAATGCCTGCCCGAACCGGCGCGGAAGCAGTTCCCATGGCAGGCGAAAACTAAAATCAAATGCCCCTCGGGTTTGTGGTGGAGGTATAAATGCAAAACAGCAATGAGCGTTTTTGGAGGGCTACAACGGTTGCCCTTATCATCACCCTTATAGGCGCTTTCTTCTATATGGGCTACACCGTGTCGCGAGTTAAGGCGCAGGGCGCCAACCCGCCTGTCAAGTCGATGAAAGCTGATTTTCGGGCGAATGCGCCGGCAGACAGCCCTTATTGGGTTGCTGACTTGGTGGAGAAGGCGCTGCCTTTCGTGGTGAACATCCGCACTGAATCCAAACCGAAGGCGGAATCGCCAAACCAAAACCAGCGAGGCCAGTACAAGGAATTGCCTAATAGCGGAAGCCAGCGGAATCCTTTTGAGTGGTTCCAGGAGCAGTTCCGCGGCTTTGAGATGCCGAACATTCCCTACTACCAGTACCGGCAGCCGCCGATGGAAGGCATAGGCAGCGGCTTCATCGTTTCGGCGAAAGGCCATATCGTCACGAATGCGCATGTTGTTGAAGGGATGGACACCTTCACCGTAACTCTCAATGACGGCAAGGAGCACAAGGCAAAGCTGATCGCGGCCGACAAGCTCAAGGACATCGCAATCCTTAAAATTGATGCAAGCGGGCTTGCTGTCGCCCCTATCGGGGATTCAACAAAAGTCCGCATCGGCGAGCCGACCATCGCCATCGGCAGCCCGTTCGGGCTGTATGCAACCGTGACGCAGGGCATTATCTCCACTACAGCCCGCGACCCCAAAGAGCTTCGGATGCCAACAGACGAGCGGCGGGTGCATAAGCTGCTCCAAACTGATGCGGCGATTAATCAGGGCAACTCCGGCGGGCCGCTTCTGAACGCGCGCGGCGAGGTCATCGGCGTTAACCAGGCAATCATCCCCTATGCCAACGGCATCGGCTTCGCCATCCCAATAAGTGAAGTAAGGGGCACTATCGACCAAATCATCGAGACCGGCAAAGTCGTATACCCCGGCATCGGCCTGGGAGTGCGTGATGTCACGCCGGAGAACTACAAAGACCTCAAGGTTGAAGTTACCGAAGGCGCGTATGTTGCGCAGGTTAACGCGGATGGCCCCGGCGACCGCGCAGGCATCCAGCCGGGCGATGTCGTGCTGGAAGTTAACGGAACCAAGGTTAAGAGCGCCGATGGGCTGATAACCCAGATTCAGCAGTACAAAGTCGGCACCAGGGTAACAGTGCTGATCGCGCGAGGCGGCCGCAAGGACGCGATGAGGAAGGTAGCGGTGATCTTGGGCGAGCTTGACCAAAACGAGTTCCGCGCGGGCGAATAAGAACTGTTGAAGGGCGGGCGAGCTAAGCCCGACTCCGCCTTCACTACTGTGATAACATATTCACAGCGCCTGCGTACGGGCGCGGTCGACTGATGGGCAGCCGATTTTTACAGATTGCGCTTGTTATAACCTTCATCGTCATTGCTGCGATGCTCTACTCGCAGATGGGGCAGATGGGCGTGGAAACGCTCAACTACTCAGACCTTGTCAGCAAGATACAGCAAGGCAAGATCGCGACGATGAACATCAACCGCGAAACGGTCACGGCAGAAGGAATGTATATCCCTGCGCTGGACACCGAAGGGAAGCAAACTGTCACCCGTTACCGAAGCAACCTTCCGCCTGACTACGCTGCCTTGCTGAAAACCGCAGAGGAGCATAATGTCAAGGTAGAGTTTATCCGCGCGAGCGGGATGGCTGCGCTGTTCAACCCCACGATGCTCCTGTGGATACTGATGCTGCTGATGCCCATCGGGCTCATCTGGTTCATCGTCTCGCGCCAGTCGCAATCAGGCGGCCAGTCTCAGGCGTTTAACTTCGGCAAGTCGCGCGCGCGGATGATGAACCCTGAACGCGCCCGCGTTACTTTCAAGGATATTGCAGGCCTTGTAGAGGTTGTTAACGAGCTGGATGAAGTCGTGGATTTCCTTAGAGAGCCTGCGAAATACCAGCGGCTGGGCGCGGAGATTCCCAAAGGCGTAATTCTGATCGGGCCTCCCGGCTGCGGCAAGACCCTGCTTGCGAAGGCTGTCGCAGGCGAAGCGAATGTCCCCTTCTTCTTCATCAGTGGAAGCGACTTCGTGGAGATGTTTGTCGGCGTTGGCGCGGCGAGGGTGCGAGACTTGTTTGACCAGGCGAAGCGCCGCGCGCCATGCTTGGTGTTCATTGACGAGCTTGACGCAGTGGGCCGTTTGCGCGGCACAGGCATCGGCGGTGGGCATGACGAGCGCGAACAAACGCTGAACCAGCTTCTTGTGGAGATGGACGGCTTTGAGCCTAATTCCGGCGTTATCGTCCTCGCTGCGACTAACCGCCCCGACGTGCTTGACCCCGCGCTGCTGCGCCCCGGGCGCTTTGACAGGCGCATCGTCGTGGACAGCCCTGACGCAAAAGGCCGCGAAGAGATACTTAAGATTCACCTTAAGAACAAGCCCATTACCGCTGACGTTGACATGAGGGAACTTGCGCAGCGCACTCCAGGCTTCTCAGGCGCAGATCTGCGCAACGTTGCCAACGAAGCCGCGCTGCTTACCGCGCGTAAGAAGCTTGACCGCCTTTCAATGACAGAGCTGGCTGAGGCAATTGAGCGCGTGGTGGCAGGCCCTGAGCGAAGAAGCCGCGTCATCTCCGAGCAGGACAAAAAGGTCATCGCCTACCACGAGCTTGGGCATGCCGTCGCGGCATACCGGATTCCAGGCGCAGACCCCGTGCACAAAATATCCATACTTCCGCGCGGCCTCGCGCTTGGCTATACGCTGCAATTCCCCGAAGAAGACACTTTCCTCCACACGCGCCAAAAGCTTCTTGACCGCATCTGTATCCTTCTTGGCGGGCGCGCGTCGGAAGAGATTGCGTTTAGCGAAATTACGACCGGCGCGAACAACGACCTTGAACGCGCCACCGAACTCGCCCGCGAGATGGTGACCCGATTTGGCATGAGCGAGCGCCTGGGGCCGCTTACCTTCGGCAACAAGCACCAAAGCGTTTTCCTGGGCAAGGCGCTGATGGAAGACCGTAATTACTCGGAAGACATAGCCTCGCAAATTGACTCAGAAGTCCGGCTCATCGTTAACGGCTGCTACGCCAAAGCCAAGTCCATCATCTCCGACAACAAGCGCTGGCTTGATCACATCAGCAGCGTCCTTATTAGCGGAGAGACGCTGGAGCGCAAGGAATTTGAGAAACTGATGGAAGACTTGGATGCGCAATTCGGCGCTCCGGGCAGCGCAAGGGCGTCAAGCGCCTTTACACAGCAGCCAGGTTCTATTGACTTGTGCATTAGCGGGGACGGGGCATGAGTTCGCGCAAAGTTGATAGCGGCCGCATCGCCGAAGCTGTCCGCGAGATACTCCTCGCCATCGGAGAAGACCCTGAGCGCGAAGGGCTGGCAAAGACTCCTGAGCGAGTCGCGCAGATGTATGAGGATATGCTCGGCGGGGTTGAGGAGGACGGCTATGAGCTTTTGCGCTCATCTGTGTTCCACGAGAAGCATGAAGAGCTTGTGCTGCTGCGCGACATAGACTTTTACTCCATATGCGAACACCACCTGATGCCCTTCATGGGTAAGGCGCATATCGCGTATATTCCCAAAGGCTCTGTGTGCGGGCTTTCCAAGATAATCCGCGCGTTCTCGCACCTTTGCCGCAAGCCCCAGCTCCAGGAGCGGCTAACATGGCAGATGGCAGACCTCCTCTTTGAAACGCTCCACCCTTACGGCGCGGCGGTAGTCCTTGAAGCCCGCCACCTATGCATGGAGCTGCGCGGGGTCCACAAGCTGGGGACAGTCGTTACGACCTCCGCGCTGCGCGGGGTTTTCCATAACAACGCGGCTTCGCGCCAGGAGCTGTTCAAGCTTATCCAGGGGCGCCCGCAGGTTCTTTAATGCGCTGGCCGGCCTTTTCTAAATAGCCCCAAGAGCGCTATTTGACTCTCGCCCTGTAGGCTAGTATACTTTCGGCTCGTATTCTCGGCTGTCCGTTCGGGATAAACCACCCTATTTCGGAGCGATTCATGAACGTAAGCCTGAACAAGGGAACGAAGTTCTTTTGGTACTTCTTTGTCGTGACATTGCTGGTGCTGTTTAGCTACACAGCGCTCGCGCAGCAGCGCGGCGATGCCCGCCCAAAGACTCACAAGCGCGCCTGGTATGAAAACCTTGAGCAGAACATGGGGAAATACGGGATTGAGGTGAAAGATGTGCCCTACGTCCCGCTACTGGACTATTCGGAGTCCTGCTCGTTCTGCCACGACACTCACTATAAGCAGTGGCAGTATTCCGGGCACGGCACCTCATACACCAATCCTTTCTACCAGCAAGCGGCTGCGGAATACCGGGAGTTTTACGATTACACTTCCAAGAACGTAGCCATGGCCCGCAAGCTGGGAGAGCTGCGCAAGGACGATATCCTTCCGGCCGCGGCGCAGATGCCGGAAAAGGTGGACTGCCTGTCCTGCCACGCGCCTGCGATAGACGCGGAGATCAACTTCAGCACTAACCGCCCGCTTGTTGAGTTCCTCAAGGCTATCCGCGAAGGCTATGTGCCGAAACTAGACGACATATCCTCGGGCGCTGTTGACCGTACGCTCGCAGTGCGTAAAGACCCTTGGCCCAATTCGGATATCGCCATCCGCGAGCAGCTGAACTACTGGCAGCGCCTTAACGACTACACCAAGGACGGCGTTAGCTGCGATTTCTGCCACACCATCAGCCGCATGGGCCTGCCTACCGACCGCGACCAGGTTAAGTATCCTGAGCTCTATAACCATTACTACGGCCTGTCGTTTGAGCACCGCTTCGGCATGCAGAAGTTCGGTCCGCTTGAGGAAGCGCCTACTTCCGCGCATACCATCCGCTATTCATCGGTATTCGTTGACTCGCGGATGTGCGCCCCTTGCCACCAAGAGGTTAACGGCTATGGCGTTATCGTCCAGGACACATACAACGAGTGGCTCAAGAGCAAATACTCCCGCCCCGGCCGCGACTTCAAGAGCTGCCAGTCCTGCCATATGCCTTCGGCGAAAGACTTGGGCCTTGGCCGCCTGCCTACGTCAAAGCACGGGCCCGACCGCCCCGACTACAGCGTCCACGATTTCCGCGCGACCGATGAGGCTTTCTTGCGCAAGGCAGCCGAGCTAACGCTTACCGCCGAGCGCGAAGCCGACATTATTACAGCGAGCGTTGAGATCACGAATGTCGGCGCGGGCCACACCCTCCCGACCGGGACGCCGTTCCACCAGCTAGTGCTAGTGGTGCGCGCCCAGGACGCAGACGGAGTTGTGTTCTTTGAGAATGTGAAGAACTACGAGCGCAAGCTCGGCCGTTCCTTTGACTTCCGCCAGGCTGTCCCCTACTGGGAGGCCGACCAATTGCTCTACGACACCCGCATTCCCGCGGGCGCGACGGTGACCGAGGAATTCAACATTGACGCTTCGGGGCTCTCTGGCTCTTGCTTCGTAACTGCGCAGCTGTTCTACCGCAAGGCTGACAAGCACTTTACTAAAGTCTACCAGCTAAGCGACCGGCCAATTGAGATGTATTCCATCGCCGAAGAAGTCTTCTAGGGCTGGCTCATCTTAAACGACCAATAGCGGGGGCTTCCTTCGGGATGCCCCCGCTTTTTTATGAAGCTACAAAGCGAAAGCTGCCGCGCCTGGAGCGTTATGGGGAAAGAGATCCCCATCCTTAGGCCGCTCATCATTGGCATCGTAAACCTCACTCCGGATTCCTTTTACGACGGCGGCAAGTTTGGCGGTGACGCACAGAAAGCAGCCGCCTGGGGGCTGGAAATGCTTGCGGCAGGCGCGGACATCATTGACCTTGGCGGCGAGAGTTCCCGCCCCGGCAGCTGTCGCATCTCCGCTTCCGAAGAAAGCGCGCGAGTGCTGCCGGTGCTGCAATCCATCCTCCGCCAGCATCCGGCTGCGATAGTATCAGTTGACACTTGGAAATCAGAGGTCGCGCGCGCCGTGCTTGGCGAAGGCGCGTCCATCATCAATGACATTTCCGCTTGCAGCATGGACGGGAAGATGATGCCGTTGCTCGCTGAATCGGACTGCGGCTACGTGCTGATGCATATGCAGGGAACGCCAGACACTATGCAACAGAGCCCACAGTATACAGATGTCATCGCGGAAATAAGGGCGTTCTTCCACGAACGCTTGGCTAGCCTTGAAGACGCAGGCGTGAACATGCGGCGCATAGTTCTTGACCCTGGCATAGGCTTCGGCAAGCAGCCAGGGGATAACTTGAAGCTAATCGCCTCTTTGGAGAAGCTGCGCGCCCATAACCGGCCGCTGCTCTACGGCATTTCGCGCAAATCCTTCATTGGCCGGATGCTCGGCCGCGGACCCGAAGAGCGCTTGAATGGCACGACCGCGCTGCATATGGCGCTGCTGGCGCGAGGAGCGGACTTGCTGCGCGTGCACGACGTCTCTGCGGCGGTTGATGCGCTGAACGCATTCCTCGCGCTAAAGGAAGAGGAAAATGGAAGCTAGGCGCATCATCATTACTGGCCGGGTGCAGGGCGTTGGCTACCGCTATTACGCGCAGCGCGCGGCCAACAGCTTAGGGATCAGAGGATATGTGCGCAACCTCCACGATGGAAACGTAGAAGTTGTTGCGCAACTGAGGGGCTGCGAGGACTTCGCAGCTTTCCTCGAAGCGCTAAAGCTTGGGCCGCGCGCCTCTCACGTAACAGGCGTTGAAGTAATGCCCCTATCCGGCGAATTGGGCGAGTTTACGGGCTTTGAAGTTAGAGGCTGAGCTTTCCGCGGTCTGCGTCCATCTCTGCTTCCGCCGCACGCTTGGCGCGCATCTCCGTTAACTTCTGTCCCAGTTTAAGCTCCTTGCCTGCTTCGGATGAGGCGATGATGCCCACAGCGTATATCGCCGCATTCTTCGCCCCGTCAATCGCCATTGCGCCGACAGGCACGCCTGGCGGCATCTGAACAATCGCCAGCAGCGCATCCAAGCCCGCGAGGCTGACAGAAACTGGCAGGCCGATAACCGGTTTCACGGTGCGGCTCGCGACTGCGCCGGGAAGCGCGGCCGCCATCCCCGCAATCGCTATATATGCGCCGACGTCGCCATCAAGTTCTTTTATCTTGCGGTCAAGCAGGTCGGGCGTGCGGTGTGCCGAAGCAACTGTGATTTCATAAGGCACACCGAATCCATCAAGTGTGGCGGCGCATTCTTCTGCGTACTTGAGATCGCTTTTGCTGCCAACGAAAATGCCGATAAGTGGTTTCATAATGTAGAAACGCTCCGATGATGAGTTGTTAGTATTATAACATAGCGAGGTTTGATACGATTCATTAGGCGGATGAGAACCTGGTCACCATTTCGGCGCGTGTTCCTAATCGTGTTGGACGGCGTAGGTGCGGGAGAGTCGCCTGACGCGGCTGCGTATGGCGACGCTGGGTCGTCAACGTTGTGCAACCTTTCACGGGCGGCGCGGCTTGAGCTGCCAACGCTGCTTTCGCTTGGGCTGGGAAACATTGAAGGGCTGGGCGAGTGCTTTCCCCCCGCAACGCATCCCCTGGCAGCATTCGGGCGCATGCTCGCAGCTTCGCCTGCCAAGGACACGACCACCGGCCATTGGGAGCTGATGGGTATCGTCCGCAAGCGCGCGCCGCAAACGTTCCCGCATGGCTTCCCGCCTGAGTTGATGGCTGAGCTTTCGCGCATAACAGGCAGCAGATTTATCGGCAACGAAGTTGCGTCGGGCACAGAATTCATCCAGCGCCTGGGCGATGAGCACATGCGCACCGGAGCGCTCATCATCTACTCCAGCGCCGACTCGGTTATGCAAATCGCGGCGCACGAAGAGATAGTGCCGCTGAAGAAGCTATACCGCATATGTAAAGAGGCGCGACAGCTTATGCAGGGTGAATACGAGGTTGACCGCATTATCGCGCGGCCGTTTATAGGCGATAAGGAAAACGGCTTTACGCGCACTCTCAACCGCCGCGATTTCAGCATCCCGCCGCCGCCAAACTTCCTTGACAGTCTGGTGGCTGAAGGAGTTGAAGTAACTCTTATCGGCAAATTGGATGACGTTTTCGCCGGGCGCGGATTTACGCGCGGTACGCATACTGCGTGCAATGCCGATACCGCTTCCGCGCTGCAAGACGATATGGGACGCAGCGATGGCTTTTGGTTCGTGAACTTTATTGACTTTGACATGCTCTACGGCCACCGCAACGAGACGCTAGGATTCGCGCTTGCGCTCAACGAGTTTGACGAATGGCTTGGAGGGTTTTTGCCGCAGCTACTGCTAGCGGACTTGCTCATCATCACAGCCGACCACGGCAACGACCCCACGACCGCAAGCACCGACCACAGCCGCGAGTACGTTCCCTTGCTGGCATTCACCCCGGGCGCGCCCGGCGTGGCGCTAGGCACGCGCGCGACATTCGCCGATGCAGGGGCGACAGCTTTATCGGCGCTCGGAGTCGAGCCGGCGCATGGGCTCGCGGGCGAGAGCTTCTGTGGTAGCATTATCGCCAGCCTATCCCAGAGGTAACGCAAATGCCAACCGCGATTGTCACAGGCGGGGCGGGGTTCATCGGCTCCAACCTCGTGCGCTCGCTGCGCCGCAAGCGACCGGGCTGGCGCATCATCAACCTGGACAAGCTAACCTACGCCGGCAACTTAGCCAACCTATCCGGGATAGAAGCCTGCGCCGAATATAATTTCGTGCAGGCCGATATCTGCGACGAGGCCGCGATTGACCGCATTTGGTCGCGTGGGCGCATCAACTATGTGTTCCACCTGGCAGCTGAAACTCATGTTGACCGCTCGCTGCAAGACTCGCGCCCGTTTGTGCGCACGAATGTTGAGGGAACAGCCGCGCTGCTGGAGATTGCGCGAGCGCGCGGGGTGGACAAATTCGTTTACATGAGCACGGATGAAGTTTACGGCTCGGTAGCGCGCGGGTCGGATGAGTCCTTCACCGAGGCTTCGCCGCTCAAGCCGCGAAACCCATATTCTGCTACAAAAGCTGCTGCCGACCTGCTGTGCCAGGCCGCGTTCATTTCGCGCGAGATGCCGATTGTCATTGCGCGTGCGGCGAACAACTACGGCCCTTACCAATACCCGGAGAAGTTCCTGCCGCTGATGGTGACGAACCTGATGCTCGGCGAGCAGGTTCCTATCTACGGCACTGGCCAGCAAATGCGCGACTGGCTTTATGTGGAGGATACCTGCGACGCGCTGCTAGTGATAGCGGAGAAGGCAAAGCCCGGCTCCATCTACAACATAGCTGGAAGCGGGCTTGTGCCCAACATAAGCCTGGCGAAGGAAGTCTTGGGCATCCTCAAGCTTGGCGAAGCGCGCCTGAAAATGGTTGCCGACCGACCCGGCCACGACTTTGCCTACCGCCTCAGCGCCAAGAGAATCGCTGACGAACTTGGTTTCCGCGCGGGCACTAAGCTTAGCGATGGGCTGCGGCGCACCGTCATCTGGTACCAAAGCAATGAGGCGTGGTGGAAGCCTATCCGCGAGGGCAAGTTCAAGGATTACTACCGCAAGCAGTACGGCGAATTGTAGTGCGGCGGCATTAGTGATATTATTTTGCCGCGCCATCTGGGGTGCATAGTTAGTTAAGGAGCCACACTCAATGGAACTCGATCTAATTCAGGACTACGTCGTCATTAAAGCCATAGAGAGCGGCGTAAGCGTCGCTGGCCTGACGAGAGGCGAGGAAACCAAGTTTCTGCACTCCGAGAAATTGGAGCGCGGGGAAGTCCTTATCGCCCAGTTCACTGCGCATGTCTCGGTTATGAAGGTTCGTGGGCACGCCCGCATTTGGACGCAGTTCGGCGAAGTTGACGCTGAAAGCGACATTGAACTGCACCACCGCCCGCTGCCCCGGCTGTAGCGGATGCACGAGTATAGCCTGGCCTGCTTGATAGCTGAGATTTGCCAAGAGAGCGCTCAGGCGAATCGGCTTGTGGCAATCCACCGGGTGACGATGGCTGTCGGGCCGCTGGCTGCGGTTAGCCACGAGACACTCGCATTCCTCTTCGGCGAGGTCGCGGAACAACACGGTCTGGGCCGCCCTGAGCTAATATTCTCCCACAAGCCGCTGGCCATCAAGTGCAACGCTTGCGGTAACGAGGCCGCGCTGGAACCGCCGCAGGAAGGCTTCTGCGAGCCTTGGCACAACCCTGGCGGCGCGCAAATCCCCTGGGAATGCCCGGAATGCGGCTCGCGGGAAGTGGAACACCCCGATGCGGCCATTTTCGCGGTAGAATCACTGGAAGGAGAACAACAAGATGCTGCTGGCGATTGAAACAAGCTTCGACGACACTGGCTTAGCGCTGCTGGGTGATTCATGCCAGCCGGTATTCGCCGCGCTGTCGTCGTCGGTTAAGCTGCATGCGCCCTACGGCGGCGTCGTGCCGGAGCTTGCAGCGCGCCATCACCTCACCAATCTTCCGGTATTGATGAATGAGCTGCTGCGTATGCACCCCAAGGAGTTGTCGCAGGCGCCCGCCGTCGGCGTGACGCGCGGACCGGGGCTGCCCGGCTGCCTTCTCGCCGGCATTTCATTCGCGCGCGGCGCAGCAATGGCGCTAGGCGCGGAGCTGTACGGCTTGAACCACCTTGAAGGCCACGCCTACTCGCCCTTCTTTGGCAAAGCGCCGGCGGACATCCCCTTCCCGTTTCTCGCGCTAGTAATCTCAGGCGGCAACACTATCCTCTACGAAATCCCGCGCTTCGGTGAAATGAATGTGCTAGGCGAGACGCTGGACGACGCTGCCGGCGAGTTGTTTGACAAGCTCTCTCAGAAGCTCGGATTAGGCTACCCCGGAGGGGCAAAGCTGGAGAAACTCGCCCGTGAATTTGGCGCCCGCCCCATCTCCCGCGAATTTGCGCTGCCTGTCCCGATGCGCGAAAGCGGCGACCTGAACTTCAGCTTCAGCGGCCTCAAGACGGCGGCGGCGCGCAAAATAGACGCCCTGCGCGCAACGCACGAAGGCTTTGACCAGGAGTTTGCAGCGTCGCTAATGCGCAGCGTGTGGGACTCGGTGTGGCTGAAGGTCCATGCGGCGGCCGAGGGCGCTGGCATCCGTGAAGTTTCAGTTTCCGGCGGCGTGGCGATGAACGGGCTGTTCAACGATTACATGCAGGCGCGCGCGAAAGGCGCAGGGCTAAGCGTGCATTTTCCCCTGCGGCGCCTTGCGATGGACAATGCCGAGATGATGGCGTATCTGCTCTGGCTCATGCGCCGCCTCTACATTCGCCCCCAGCCCTTTGACGCCGAGCCGGGATTGGTCTAGCAGCGCGGCTTAGCGTAGTAGCGCGGCCGTCCCGACCGTGACGGTTAGTTTTAACATTTCCACCCCAGATACGCGGAGGCCCCGCAGCTCTTCTACGGGGCCTCAACATGTGGAGGGTATCGCCGCCTGGTTAGCGTGGGGGGCGCTGAACCGGCGGTGTGGGCAAAGTGATTGTTAGGACGAGGCCTTCTTCTTCGTGGAAATGGCTCCGGCCATGAGCTTCTCAATCTCGTCCTTGTCGGCATCCATGATATACGGAATGCCGCTGATTTCAGCGGCCTGCGGTGTGAGCGCGGCGAGGTCGTCGCGGGTCATGTGCTCAAGGCTGAATCGGCGGCTGCCAGCCATTAGTTGCCGCAAGCCTTGCCCGAGGCGTTCGTAGTAGGTGTATAGGCCAAGCGCGCCGGTCGGCACTTTCTCAAACTCCTCGTCGCCAAGCTGGTGGCGCAGCTCGGCTGCAGTGACGAAGATTTCGTCTTTGGTGTTGCCAAAACGCTCAATGTAAACAGGAACCTGCTGCTCGTCAATCGTGCGGCCGATGGTCTTGCCGACCATTGCGGCGGCGATAGGGCTCCGCGCCATGCCGATAAGCTTCACAAACGGCGCGCCAATGGCGAGTCCCTTGAATATCTGGTCTTCAAAGGTGAATCCGCCGGCGAGCGCCAGCGCAGGGACATGCGCCCCGCTGTCGGACAGCCGCTTGGCAAGCAGGTAGAGCATGGAGTGCAGCTCAACCGGCGGGACGCCCCATTCGTTCATCATGCGCCAGGGGCTCATGCCGGTGCCGCCGCCTGCTGCGTCAACCGTAAGCAGGTCAATGCCGTATTTGGAAGCAAAAACCAGCGCGCGCGCGAGGTCGGCGGGACGGTATGCGCCGGTCTTGAGGAATATGTATTTCGCGCCGGCCTTCCGCAGCTCTTCGGTGCGCTGGGCGAAGCTCTCTTCAGTAACCATTCCAACCCGCGAGTGGCGTTCAAATTCCTTGAATGTGCCGCGCTCAAACGAGCGGATGACATTGGGGTCAGTCGGGTTGGGCAGGACGATGTAGCCGCGCTCGTAGAGCATCTGCGCCTTCTTGAGGCTGCGGATTTTTACTTCGCCGCCGATGTCCTTCGCGCCCTGGCCCCATTTCATCTCAACGACTTCCGCGCCGAGTTTCTCAATCGCGTATTCCTGCACGCTGAGGCGGGTATCTTCAATGTTGGCTTGGACGACTATGGCGCCGTAGCCGTCGCGCTGGTTGTCCTTAAACAAGTTGACGCGGCGCTTTAGGTCAACGGTGTCCACCACGCGCCCGTCCTTAATAACGACTTCGGGATCCATCCCAACAACGTTTTCGCCGATTGTGAGGCCGGTGCCGGCAAGCGCGGTGCCGATGGCGAGCCCTTCCCAGTTGTTCTTGGCGATATCGGTTGAGCCGATGCCGGGGATAATCCACGGCAACCGGAACTTGAGGCCATTGTCGTGGCCGAAGCGCACTTCCAGGTTCACCGCGGGGAAGATTGCTTTGTTGCTGTCGGCTTCAACGCCGTGCGCGCCGACGCAGGTGCCCATGATGTTGAAATGGGAATAATCAACGGGGTAGGCCTTTTCTGACGCGGTTGTGATGACGCCGAAAGGCTGCGGGTAGATTACTTCGTGGCCTCGGTATGCGGACTTGCCGATCTCGCACATGCCGATGCAGCCGTCAACGCATGTGACGCACATCCCTGAGTTGGGAGTCACCGAGCCCTCGGTGCGGTTCTTGGTCAGCGTCGCCGCCGAAGAGTTAACCCTTGAGAACGTGATTGGCATTACAGTATCCCTCCAGAATTTCCTTTCGTTAGTCCTACTTTATTTCGCAAGCGACGCACGGTTGCATGTAGCACATCATGTCGTCGAATTGTTCCTTCTCAACGCACGGAGGCGTAAGGTTTGCGCACCCGCCGCATATCACCTTTTCGGGGTCGGAGTAGGTGCAGCGCAGCTGGCATGCGGGGCAGACATATATGCACCCGCCGCAAAGCCGGCAAACCTCCGACTTGATGTCAAAGGGAGTGCCCAGCGCCCGCTTCTCGCCGCGCGCGCTGAAGCCGATGGCCTTCGCCACCATTTGTTCTTCGCACATGCGCACGCAAAGCCCACAGAGGATGCAGTCCTCATGCTCCTGGCGGAAGCGCTGCTGCATGATTTGGTGCGCCGAGGCGAGGTCTTGGATGACCTTGCTCTGCGGACAGCTAGCCAGTAGCAGTTCTAGCACCATCTTGCGCGCGCGCAAGACGCGGTTGGTTGCGGTGCGCACCTTTATGCCTTCCTCGGCCGGGTAGGTGCAGGATGAAACAAGCTTCGCGCGCGTCCCTTCTCCGATTTCCACCACGCAAAGCCTGCATGCGCCGTATGGCGAAAGGCCTTCCATGTGGCAAAGCGTGGGGATGGGGAAGCCCAGGAACTGCGCGGCTTCAAGTATCGTCGTGCCTTTCTCAACGCTCACTTGAAGGCCGTTTATCGTCAGGGTAATCATGCTTCTTTCACCTCGCGCGCGGCGCACTCAGCTAGGTGCTGCGTGAAATCAAGGTCGCAGCGAAGGCATCGCCGCGCTTCAAGCAAGGCATCCTTCACTTCAAGCGTTAGCTCAACCTCGTCAAACGAGCCGTGCCGTTTCTCCACCGGGATAGACGGCGGCTTGGCGCGCCTGCTGGCTGCCAGCGCGACATCATCAAGCACTAGGGGCTCAATGTAGTGCTCGGGCAAGCGTGGGGATGCAGGTTGCACCAGGTTTTCGCCGCGCAAATAGCGCGCAATCATGACAGCCGCCTTCTTGCCCGCGGCGATTGCTTCAACGACCGTGTTCGGGCCGGTGACGACGTCGCCGCCGGCGAATACGCCTGGCCTGCTCGTTTCCAGCGTATCGGGATTAACATTCAGGCCCCCGCCCTTCGTGACGGCAATGCCCATGCTTTCAATGAACTCAATATCGGGTGTGTCGCCGATGGTCACGATGAGCGTGTCCAGCTTGGCGACGAACTCGCTGCCTTCAGCCGGCACAGGCTTGCGCCTGCCGCTTGCGTCAACTTCGCCTTCAACGTTACGGATGAACTCCGCGCCGAGGAGCTTGCCGCTCTCGGAAAGGATGCGCACAGGCGATACCATCGTTTCCAGCGTAATGCCTTCGTGCAGCGCTTCTTCAACTTCTTCGGGCAGCGCGGGCATCTCCTGCTTCGTGCGGCGGTAGAAAATCGTGACGCTTTCAACTTCGGGCTGGCGTAGCGCGACGCGCGCGGCGTCAACCGCCGAGTCGCCGCCGCCGATGACGCCTACATGGCCTTTCGCAAGCACTTCGCCTCTCAGGTTGAACGCCTTAAGGAAGCGCAGCGCGGGATGAACGCCCGCTAGGTCTTCGCCTTCAATGTTGAGCAGGCGGCTCTTGTGCGCGCCCATCGCCAGGAAGACGGCCTTATAGCCCTCATTGAACAGGCGGTCAAGGCTGATGTCTTTGCCAAGCGCCGTGCCGCACTTAAGCTCAACGTTATCGTCAACCAGCGATTGGATTTCCCTGCTTATCGTCTCGCGCGGTAACCGGTAGGCGGGAATGCCGGTTGTGAGCATACCGCCGGGGCGGTCGTCAGCCTCAAGAACAGTGACTTTATAGCCGTAGCGCGAGAGGTAATGCGCCGCGCTGAGTCCCGCGGGCCCTGCGCCGATTACAGCAACCCTATCATCATGCCTCTCCTGAGAGTATTGCGGCTTGAAGATGGAAGGGTTGGTGCGGTCGGTGACGAAACGCTTGAGGGCGCGGATAGCGATAGGCGCGAAACCGGTTTGGCCGCTGCGGCATTTGTATTCGCAGGGATGGCTGCACACGCGCGCGCACACCGACGGGAACGGGTTGTATTCGCGGATGGCGCGGTATGCGTCTTCGTATTCGCCCTTGGCGATGTGTGCGATATAGCGCCAGGCTTCCGTGCCCAGCGGGCATGCGCTCTGGCATGGCGCGCCAACAAGGTCGGGACAGACGAACGCGTCGCAGCGCTTATTGATAATGTGCTGTTCAAATTCGCCGCGAAAGTAACGCAGCGAGCTAAGGACAGGATTGGGCGCAGACTGCCCAAGGCCGCACATGGTCGTATCTTTCACGGTCAGCGCAAGCTCCTGGAGCAGGTCAAGGTGCATAAGCGTTCCCTTGCCGCGCGATATATCGTCCAGCAGCTCCCACATGCGCTGCGTGCCCTTGCGGCAGGTGAAGCACTTGCCGCAAGACTCGTCTTTCAGGAAGCTCATATAGTATTTGGCGACGTCCACGATACAGGTCGTCTCGTCCATCACGATCATGCCGCCGGAGCCCATGATTGAGCCGGCGTTGCTGAGCGTGTCGTAGTCAACCTTTAGGTCAAACTGGTCGGCGGGAATGCAGCCGCCGGAAGGCCCGCCGGTCTGGACGGCCTTAATCCTCTCATTGCGCAGCGGGCCTCCGCCGATATCATAGACAATCTCGCGGATGCTGATGCCCATCGGGACTTCTACCAGGCCGGTGTTTTGTATCTTGCCGACGAGGCTGAATATCTTGGTGCCGGAATTGTTGGGGGTGCCGACTTTGGCGAACTCCTCCGCGCCGGCTTCAATAACGAGCGGGATATTCGCCCAGGTTTCTACATTATTAATGGCTGTCGGCAGCCCGTTGATGCCACGCTGCACTGGAAACGGCGGCCTCTGGCGCGGCTCGCCCATCTTGCCTTCAATGGAGCGGATGAGAGCAGTCTCTTCGCCGCAGACAAACGCGCCCGCGCCGCGCACTATCTCCATTTCAAAGCTGAACCCGCTGCCAAGTATGTTTTTGCCTAACAACCCCAGTTCCTGCGCTTGGGTGATGGCAATAGTAAGGTGCTTGATGGCAAGCGGGTATTCGTTGCGGACATATATGACGCCCTTGGTCGCGCCGGTGGCAAAAGCGCCGATGAGTATCCCCTCAATGATGCAGTGGGGGTTGCCTTCCAGCAACGCGCGGTCCATATACGCGCCGGGGTCTCCCTCATCGGCGTTGCAGACGAGGTATTTGCCTTTGGACCCGTCTTGCGCCGCCAGAAGTTCCCATTTCACGCCAGTGGGGAAACCTCCTCCGCCGCGCCCGCGCAATCCCGAAGCCTTCACTTCGCCGACGGTCCACGCGGGATCGCCTTTCCCTAGGGTCTTTACGAAAGGGGCATAGCCGCCGTTCTCTATGTAGTGGTAAATGCGGATAGGGTCAACCTTTTCATTGCGCCCAAGGATGCTGCGCACTTGCTTTTTATAGAACGGAAGGTCCCTTTGATTCTCAATCGGCTTGCCGCTGCGGGGCTCAATGTAGAGTAAGTTGCGTAAAACGTTGCCGCTGGCCACGGCGGTAACGATGCGCGCCATGTCTTCCGGCGACACGCGCGGGTAGAACGTGCCATGCGGCTCAACGAGCACAGAAGGTTCGGTCTCGCAGTAGCCGTGGCAGCCGGTAACGCGAAGCTCAACGCGCCCGATAAGGTTGCGCTGGAGAAGCTCCCGCTTAGTCACGCGGATGAGGTCGTTGGCCCCGCTGGCCTGGCCGCATGTCCCTGCAGAAATGACAATCGTGGGAATGCCCCTTGGGCGGCCGGCAATGAGGCGCTCTTGCAAGGTTTTGAAAGCAGCGATAGTGTTTAGGTTCTCCATCTGGGATTCCCGTTCTGCCCCCCGCATAGCGGGAGCAGGAAGTTCTTGGGATTGGCAGCGCTCAGAAATTGACGCCGCTTAGGTCAAGCATGTGCCCTCTGCATCCCCGGCGGGTGCAAATATGCACCATTCCACCGCCACGCACAGACATCGGCAGCATCGGAGCGCCGCAGTCATTACAGCGGGCCGCGCCAAGGGCCTCGCCGTGGCAGTGTGGGCAAAAGAAATGGACTACCGTATCCTCCGGTATTGCGTGCTCTGACGAGATGTTGTAGCTGCCATACAGGCTGGAGAGGCAAACCCACCCGTGCTTGTCGCCGAATGTAGCTGTAACGCGGATTGACGGGTGGCCATCCAAGAGATGGTTGTGATCCATCAAGCTGCGGTTGCACTTCGGGCAAGCCGCATCCAACGGGATGATGCAGTGGTCTGCGTCAGCTTCGGCAAAGTCAAGCCCTGCGCGGGCTTTCCCCAGGATTTCGCGGACATTGGACTTTTCCATCTTGGAGAAGTAATGGCCGTCAATAGTCGCGATTGGCCCCAGCGCGCAAGCGCCAAGGCAGTTCACCGTCTCAAAGGAGAATTCCTTGTCGGGAGTAGTCTCGCCCGAAACAATGCCCAGTTGGCGCTCAAACTCCTTAGCCACGCCAGCCCCGCCGCGCACATGGCAGGCTGTGCCCAGGCACGCAGACACTAAGTGCTTCCCCCGGGGCTTGAGGCTAAATGAGCGGTAGAAAGTTGCTACGCCATAAATATCCACCAGCGAGCGGCCGGTGGTTTCGGCGACCTTGCGCAGCGCGTCGGCCGGAAGGTAGTTGTACTTGGCCTGCACTCTTTCAAGGATGGCGATAAGGCCGTCCTGGGCGTCTGGATTCAGCTCAAGCGCGGCAATGATTGCGTCAGGTTCCACTAATAATCTCCAGTTTGGGGTAAGGCGCAGGTCGCTGTGTGCGGCTTACTGGTACTGCTCGCAATACCAAACGCCCCGGGGCGACTCGTGAGCGCAGTTGCCGTGGTAATCGCAGTTCCCGCACAAGCCTTTGGTAGCGCCGTTGCCGTTGGGCGAAGCTTCAGCGGGCGCGACAGCCCGTCCGGGCTCGTGTGAAAGCGGGCCGTGGTCGTCAAACATGTCGCAATACATCACGTCTCCGCCGGCAGCCTTGCGGTTGCAGCAGGTCTCGGCGTGGTTGCAGGTAGCGCAAAGCCCGGAGTAAGCGGGGATTGCTGTGATTTCCTTAATAGTTGTAGTAGTCGTTGCCATCGTAATTATCCTCCAATAAACGATTGCCAGCCCCACTGGGCTTGATGTAAGAGCCACAACCTTTCCTTCTCGGGGCCGCTTTCGACGGTAGCGGAAGCTGTGAACCCTTTCACGATGCAGCTTGCGGCTGGCATCACGGGGAGAATACCCCGCCGGAAACCGAAGCACAATTGGGATAATCCTGATGAGGAATCCCTGATATTGAACTTCGCGAATCCTGATAGCGCTGGCTAGCTGGCGGGAAGGTCAAGCCGGGAATTCAGGGATCCAAGCAGGTCAACCCTTCGCGGATTGCATACTTTGTTAGCTCGGCAACGCTCCGTAACTCAAGCTTGTCCTTTATCCTGCGCCGGTGCGCCTCAATAGTCTTCACGCACACGCCGAAAACTTGTGCGATATCTTTTGTGCTCCTGCCTTCCGCAAGCAGGCGGAGCACCTCGCGCTCCCGTTCGGTGAGTAAGCAGGGTGACGGTGCCTGGGCAGGTGACAGGTGGCGGACATAGCTTTCAACGACTGTGTCGGCAATGCCCGGGCTGAAGAAGGTTAGGTTCGCACCCACTGCGCGGATGGCGCGCGCGAGATCTTCTTGCGCGCAGTCTTTAAGTAGGTACCCCGTCGCGCCGGCGCGTAGCATCTCCATAACATACTGCCCGTCAGCGTGCATTGAAAGCCCCACTACGCGGGTTGAGGGTATCTCTGTGCGAATCTGCCTTGTCGCCTGAATCCCATTCAAGCGCGGCATCCCGATGTCCATTACTACAACATCAGGCTTCATCTCCAGCGCGATTTGGACTGCCATCTGCCCGTCAGCAGCTTCGCCGATAACGAGCATGTCCGGTTGGAGGTTAATGAGCGTGCGCAAGCCGTCGCGGAGGATCTTGTGGTCATCCACTACTACAACGCCGATTGTTGGGCCATCTTGCATAGGAAAAGCAGTAGTTCCAATGCGAAACCAAGCGTGCCAAATACACCTACATTTTGCCGCCGTTGGTGAGTTTGCGCAATCAGGAATTCCCTTACAGGGAATGCAAGGCGCGCCGGGCGCGCATGGGAAATTGGAACTCAGGAATCCAGCCCGGTCAGCCCTTCGCGGATTGCGTACTTAGTTAGCTCCGCAACGCTGTGGATTCCCAGTTTCTCCATTATGTGCTGGCGGTGGGTCTCCACAGTCTTCACGCTTATTTGAAGGTGCAGCGCGATTTCTTTCGTGTTCCGCCCTTCGGTAAGCATTTGCAGCACTTCGCGCTCGCGATTGGTTAGCGATGATGTGGTAGAGGTGCTGTCGCCTTGCTGGCGGGCAAAATCCTCAACGACAGCGTCTGCGATGCCTGGGCTGAGGAATGTCAGGTTCGCGTCAACCGTCCTAATGGCCCGGGCAAGGTCTTCCTGCGCGCAGTCCTTGAGCAGATATCCTGAAGCGCCTGCCCGCAGCATCTCAAGGACGAACTGCCCATCGGAATGCATAGAAAGCGCGACAACCTTTACGCCCTGTATCTTGCCTACAATCTGCCGCGTTGCCTCAATGCCATTTAGCCCTCTCATAGCGATATCCATGACGACAACATCTGGGGTCAGCTCGCGCGAAAGCTGAATAGCCTCGCGGCCGTCGCGCGCCTCAGCAACGACATCCATGTCTGCGTGCTTTTCCAACAACGCGCGCAGCCCTTCGCGCGTTATCTGCTGGTCGTCTGCAAGCAGTATCCTCACTTTCCGAACTGAACCGTTTTCGTTCTGCGCATGCTCGGCGCGAAGGCCTCCCGCAAGTTGTGCCTCCTCCAACATCAGCGGCGCGGCCAGAGTGATACTCGTCCCATGCCCGAACTCGGAGAGTATCTCTAGCTTGCCGCCAAGGTGGTTCAAGCGCTCGCTGATGCTAAAAAGCCCGAAGCCGCCGGCCTTGTTTCGGCGAGCGCGGACTTCTGAAAAGTCAAATCCAACGCCGTCGTCTTCTACAACAATCTTTATCTGCTCCCCAGCGCGCTTCACAAACACTTCAACCTTCTTCGCCTGAGCGTGTTTGATGATATTCGCTAGAAGCTCGCGCACTGCCTGAAAGAGCACGATGCGCGTGTCCTCGGCCAGAGGTTTGGGCCGCCTGTCCATGGTCAACTCAGCATTGATGCCGTGATCTTCTGCGAGCTGATTAACAAGCCACTCCAACGCCGATTCAAAACCTAGCTCGTGGAGAACGGGAGGGCTTAGCTCAAACGTAAGCGAGCGCGCATCTTGAATCGTCTGGTCCATCAGGCTGAGCACTTCATCCAAGCCGCATTCTGAGCAGTTTTCCCTCAATCCCGCAAGCTTCACTTTGGCGATAGCAAGGCCGTGCCCGATTCGGTCATGCAGATCAACGGCGATTCGGCGCCGTTCGCGCTCTTCCGTAAGCGCCAGTTCCGAAGCAAGGGATCGCAACTTCGCCTGGTATTCCAAGACTTTGGCGTCAGCGCGCTCGTGTTCCACTATCCGCCCGACTCGTTCGGCAATGGCTTCAAGCAGCCTTCGCTCTTCGTGCAGGAATGGGGGCTCTGCAACCCCTGGCTTCACTTTCAGGTAACACACTTCAGCCATGCCTATATGCTGCCCGGACGCGAATATCTCAACAGCCTGCTTCCACTTTGTCTCGCGGAAGTTCGCTGTCTGGTATGACTTGCCTTCAAGCACGATGCGGGCGCAGGTGATATCCGGGTATTGGTAGCTGGGCGGTATTAAGTTTACAACGCCGCGTATCACAGTATCCAGGGATGCGTCTTTCTGATCGCGTATGTTGGCTATGGCATAAAGGCAATTAAGTTCCTTGATGCGCTCATTTAGCTCGTGCATCTTTAAGCGAAGCTTTTCCTCAGTGGACGGCCTTGGACGGCCCTTCGGTTCCTTGTTTTCCTTCTTTGTAGCCATAGGTTCAATTTACCAGTGGGAGTAGGCTACCCCTGCCCATTCCCAACAAACGCTTTTACCTCGGCAATGCTGATGCCAAGGGCTTTGGCAGCCATTTCGTAATCCCTATCAAAGTAATCCAGGACTTTCGTGACGTGTTCGCGCTCAATATCCTCAAGGCTGCGCGGCTTGAAGCCTGAATCATGCTGCGCGACGCCTGATGCAGCGTCCCTAATGTGCTGAGGAAGCGAGTCAGCAGTGATGGTGCCGCCGCTCTCGCTCACAACCGCGCTGGCGATAATGTTGCGCATCTCCTGCCGGTTGCCGGGAAAGCTGTAGGCTTTGAGAGTTTCAATGAACCCGGGGTCAACGCCGACAAGGCTGATACCGGCCTTTGCGGCTTCCTTCTCCAGGTAATACGCTGCAAGCAGCGGGATGTCTTCAACGCGGTCGCGAAGCGGCGGAAGCTGCAGCGAGTTGACCATCAAGTGGTAAAGCAAGTCGCGCGAAAAAGTGTAGCGGTAATCCTCGCTGGTGAGGTCGTGCCGCGAGGCGGCGATAATCCGCACGTCCAGCTTGAGTATTTGCGTGGAACACTCGCGGTAGAACTCGCCTGTTTGGATAAACCGCTTGAGGCGCACCTGTACCGGCAGCGTGAGCCGGTCAATCTCGTCAAGGAACAGTGTTCCGCCGGAAGCCTGTTCCAAGAATCCCGGCTGGTCTTCCCGGGAGCCGCTATAGTCGCGCGCCTGCCCGAAGATGGCTGCGGCGAGCTGCTCGCTATTAATCGCGGCGGCGTCAACCGCGACGAATGGCTCATTGCTGCGCGGGCTGGCGTCATGTATAGCGTGGGCAAGCATCTCCTTGCCGGTTCCGCGCTCACCCCAGATAAAGATGTCCAAGTCGCCTGCCGCCATTTTCTCCGCCTTGTGCAGTATGCGAATGAGTTCAGGGTCCTGCGTCGGGAAGTGCACAAACGCCTCGGCGAACTCCAGGTCTTCGCGCGACAGCCCCGCCGGCATCTGGCTGATGGTGTGGTGCGTGGTTTGGTGCGCGATGGCGCTGGCGAAGACTTCAAGCAAATAGCTGTCGTCTACCGGCTTCGTCAGATAGTCAAACGCGCCAAGCTTCATTGCCTTAACAGCAAGGTCAACATCACTCACGCCGGTAAGGACGATAACCGGCGTGGAAATGCGCCGGTCCTTAACCAACTTGAGCACGTCCATTCCGCTGATGTTGGGCATGTCCATGTCAAGGAGCAGCGCGTCAAAATGTTCCCGCTCCAGCAGTTCCGAAATAGCCCGCGAGTCGTTTACAACTGTCGGTTCGTACTTGCCCGTCTGCATCAGGAAGACCATCAGGTAGTTGGTCACCGCAACATCGTCGTCAGCAATCAATACTTTTCGCATGCCCCCAAATTCCACTATGAATGCCCCCCTATCGCCGGCGTTTCAGTGTGGTCATCCTCGTCTTCAGCCGCCGCCTTCTTCTTAATCGGCAGCCTAATGAGAAAAGTCGTGCCTGCTCCCGGCTTGCTTACAATGGTTATCTTTCCGCCGTGCTCTTCAATGATGCGGTAGGCAATGGCCAGCCCTAGGCCCGTGCCGCCCTTCGCGCGGCGCGTAGTAAAGAACGGCTCAAAGATGTGCTTCAGCGTCTCTTCCGTCATCCCTTTGCCGTTGTCTGAGACTTCAATTGAAAGCGTTGAGTTCTCAGCGCGCGTCTTCACCCGGACAAGCCCTCGCCTGTCGTCAGGCATAGCCTGGCCCGCGTTAATTAGCAAATTGATGAGGACCTGTTCCAGCTTCTGCGAGTTGCCGGTAAAGCTCGGGACATCCGGCGCGAGGTCAAGCTCAATGTCTGCGTTTTTGTGCACCTGGTTGTGGACTAGGCGCGCGCTGGCGTCAACGATTGTGTTGATATCCACAGTGTCAATGAGCAATCCCTCGTCCCGGCGGGCGAAACGCTTCAGCCCCTCCACGATTCCCTTGATGCGCTCGGAGCCGTGTCCCATGTCGTTGACGAGGGTTCCGACATGCTCGCGGAAAAATCCGTAGTGCAGTCGCGCAATCTTCAGGTCGGGATGTTCCTTGTAGTATTCGTCCAATATGGGGATGATGTCCTCAAGGGCCTGCTTTATTATCTTGATGTTCCCGCGTATGAACTGGTTCGGGTTGTTGATCTCATGCCCGATGCCGCTAACGAGCTGTCCCAGCGAGGCTAGTTTGTCCGCCTGTTGGAGCTGCTGCTCGTAAGTCTTCTCCATCGTTATGTCGCGGTAGAACTCAATAATACCTTCAACTTCATGCTTCTGGTTGAAAATAGGGAGGGCATGCACTTCGAAGTAGCTGTCCTCATGCTTAATCTCAAGCGTGATCGGGGCTTTCTCGCGGACGACACGCATAAGGCGGCAGTCCGGGCACGGCGTTTCCGAGTTGAAGACAGTGCGGTAGCACTTGTCGCCCGGCAGGACGGTCTCGCGGTTGGTCATCACCACATTGCGCTTCAGGTCTATCAGCGCGACGCGGTCGGGTATCGCCTGAAACATCGTTTCCAGGCGCACCTTTGATTCCTCCCAGTCATGCTGGACGCGCGCAATGTATTCGTTAACGCGTTCCAGCTTCACGCGCTGGTCGTCAAGCTCCTTGGTGCGGTTCTCAATAACTGTTTCCAGTTCCGCAAGTTTGCGCCTGTACTCCGCTTCCTCTTCCTGCTTAAGTGCCAGGCGCTCGGTAAGCTCTTTGCGCTCCAGCGCGAGGCTAAGCATGCGCGCGATCTCGTTGAGCATCCTTTGCTCTTCGGGCAGCAGCTCAAATTCCTCGCTTATGTAGCCCACGCGCAGTTCGCCTGCAACCTGCCCGCTTACCTCAAGAACAGCGCGGATGATGTCTTCTGAAGCAGGCTTCTGGCCGTACTCAACGCCCTGGTAAAGTGAATAAATTACTGCGTGTTCGGGGTAGTGCATTCCCCGGCTGAGGTAAGTTGGAAGCTCGGTAAAAAACTCCTTGATTGAGACGGATGTATCAATCCAGTCTGCAACCGCATAAACGCAGGAAAGCTCTTTGATGCGCTCAATCTTTTCCCACTCTGAGAGCATGCTCAAGCCTTCTGCCTGCACGCCGTAGAAGAGGAATAGCCCGCCCTCTTCGTCTTCAGCATAGCCGACTTTAAGGGGAATTACCCGTGAGTTGCCGCCCTTCACGGAAAAGCCAACGGTGCCCTTGCGCCCCTTTCGGACTTCAACCATTGCCAAGCGGAAACCCTCAAGAGACTCCGGCGTTAGAATGTCTTCCAGGCGGCGCTTGACAACCGATTTTTGGCTTAGCCCGGATTCACTAATGAGTAGTCGGCTTGCGTGACTTACCCTCCCCTCGCGGTCGGCCACGAGCAGGTATTCAAAGCTGCTTTCAAACAAGTTAAAGAGGTATTCCAGCCTAATGGCTCCCACCTCCTTCCGCCTCTGGCGGCTGGCTTACAAGGCGGCAAACCTCATGTCCATAATACTCGCGGCGACTTGCGTCGTTACAGCACACGAAATCTTTCCTCGCCGACTTCGCGGAGGCTGCGCTTGTAGCGCTCGCATTCCGTCATCGCCGGCGCGATGGGCGTTGGCGCGGTCTTCACGTCCGCGACTTGCAGCTTTCCTTTGCCGTCCCAGGAATGCGGCTCGCCCTCATTCCAGTAGAACGCAAAGCGCTCGCCTGTATTGTCCCGCACGAGCAGCCTCAGCTCCGATGTGGCTTCGGCAAGCGTGCCGGGAACGCGCAGCCCCAACGCAGCCGCAAGCCTTGCCAGCACTTCCCATCCTTGCACGCCCGAAGGCGGGTTTACGGCTTTGGTGAATCGGGCCGAGCGCCCCTCATAGTTGAAGCGCGTGCCTTCCGACTCCAGGTATGTCGTTCCGGGCAAGGCGATATCGGCAAGCAGCGCCGTTTCCGTCTGCGCCCAATCCATTGCAACAGTAAACTCAACATTGGCGAAGTACGAGGAGAAGCGGTCGCTCTGCATCGGGTCTTCGCCTATGATGAGCGCAGCCTTAACGCATCCGCTGGTGAGCTTATACATAAGCTCGCTGCGGCTGTGCGCGCCGGGTAGCCCAGGCGCGCCTTTGCGCCCGGGCGCGAAGCGCGGGTCTGCGCCCGAAAGCTCAATGCCCGCCCCGTTAGCAGTCTGGTGCGGCAACAGGATATCAGCCTGAACGCCCGCTGCGCCAAGCAGAATGGCCAGGTTGGCAAGCGTAACCATCCCTCCGGGCGACTGGTCCTGCGGGCGGTCAGGGCTATGCACGATGGCGACGCGCTTTGCCGCCCGGATGAGATCGGTGGCGGCGGTTATCTCCTTCTCGTTAACTCCGGTTACGGCAGCAGTTGCCTGCAAGCCATAGTCGCGCATGTCGGCAAGGAACTCCGTGCCGCCTGGTAGTTTCTTCACAGCGCCATGGCTGATGAAGCCGCTGTCCAGCATCGCCTGCAAGACGCCGTTCCAGAGCAGCCCAGAGCGTCCGCGCATCGGGTCAAGCGTTACCGCGGCGAGAGCTTCAAGCGCGTCGCGGCTGGAGCTGCAAGTGATAAGCTTCGCGCCTCGCCTAACCGCTTCCATTATCTCTACGCCAAGGATGAGCTGATCGGATACTGTATCGGTATTGTCGCAGATTATTAGGTCAGCGAGCTTTACAGCGCGGCTGCCGGCGGTTGATGCGGTGAAACCCAGCGATGCGTCAAGAACGCCGCTTTCAACGCCGCTAGCCAGCATTGCCAGCGAGCCAATGTTCGCGGTGCCCAGCCCTTCGCGGGCGATGCGCGCGGCAAGGAACATCTCTTCGGCGGTTAGCTCCGGCGAGGCGAATACGGCGACTGCGTCCGCACCGTGCTTCTCAGCGGCCTTCTTGAGGAAGCGTGCGGCCTTTTCAATCCCTTCTGCGGCCTCAAGCTTCAGGTGCGTCCCGCCTGAACGTTGCATTGCCTTTTCAAGCCTTTGCTGCTTGAGGAATAGTTCAATGCCAAAGCGCCCGTAACGGCAAAGGTACTCGCCCGGCGCGCCTGATGACGAAACCCAGTAACATCCTTCGCCCAGCGTGTGCAGCGTCATCGTGCACCCCACCGAGCATAGCCCGCAGCTTGTCTTCGCAAGGTCGGCGAGCAGCGGTGAGCGCCCGGGGAACGGGTATTTGTCGGTGAGAGCGCCGGTAGGGCAGCTGTCAATGCAGTTCCCGCAGCTGATGCAGTTCGTCTGCGCGAGAGAGTCATTCATCGCCGGGCGCATCTCAGTCCTGAATCCGCGCCCAACCAAGCCGATCGCGGAAATTGGCAAAACGATAGCGCAGGTTCTTATGCAGCGCGTGCAGAGGATGCACTTGTTCGGGTCGTAGGAAACGTGCGGGTGGCGGTTGTCCACGCGGTGCTTGCGCACGTATCCCGCAAACCGCGTCATGTCCACGCCGTACTCGTCGGAGTACAGCCGCAGCGGGCAGTCATAATACCGCACGCAGCCGCAAGAAAGGCATCGGTCGCACTCGTGCGCTACGTCTTCGTGCTCGTAGCCAAGCGAGACTTCTTTGAAGCTGCCTTCGCGCTCTACAACAGGGATTTCGTGGATTTCATGGCGCGGGCTTTCCTTCACATCGCCGATATCAGCCTGGCCGGGCTTGCCCCAGAAGTCCTTGCGTACTATAAATGGCTCATGGGGCATCTGCTCGCCGCTCAGGTAGCTGTGGATAGCGTAAGCGGCGCGCTGGCCGTCACGGACAGCATCAATCACAACCGTAGGGCCGTCGTCCGCAGCGTCGCCGCCGGAGAACACGCCGTCAATGCTGGTCTTCATCGTGTTGTTGTCCACGACGATGGTTTTCCAGCGGGTAATCGCGGGTAAATCTTCGCCTCCCGCGATTCCATCCAGCACCGGCTCCTGCCCGATTGCGGAGACTGCGATATCGCAAGGCAGCTCAAATTCCGAGCCTTCAATGGGAACAGGCCGCCTGCGCCCGGACGCGTCCGGCTCGCCGAGCTTCATCAGGATGCAGCGCAGTGCTTTGAGCTTCCCGTTCTCGCTGACAATGCCCACCGGCGCCGCAAGCTCAAGTATCTTTATGCCTTCTTTGAGGCAGTCTTCAATCTCCATTTTGTCGGCGGGCATCTCCGCCTTGGTGCGGCGGTAGAGGATGATGACCTTCTCCGCGCCCAATCGCCAGGATGTGCGCGCCACATCCATCGCGGTATTGCCGCCGCCTACGACTACAATGGTGCCTGCTAGCGGAGTGTGGTCTTCAGTCTTCTCGCGCAGGAACTCCGCGCCGCGCGTGATGCCTTCGGTCTCGTTCTCGCCCTCAACCATCATCTCTTTCCCGGCCATCGCGCCTACGGCGATGAACACGGCGCTATGCCGCTTGCGTAGCTCTTCCAGGCTCACGTCCTTGCCCACGCGCACGCCAAGCTCAATGCGCACGCCTGCGCGAAGGATGTATTCAACTTCACGGTCAAGCACGTCATCGGGCAGTCGGTAGGTTGGGATGCCATATCGCAGCATTCCGCCGGTGCGGGGGAGGGCTTCGTAAATCACCGGGTCGTAGCCCATCTTGCCGAGGAACCAGGCCGCAGTCAGCCCGGCAGGGCCGCTTCCGATTATTCCTACGCTTTTCCCGCGAGAAGGCTGGCGCTCCACTAAGCCGTCGTATGCGCCGGGGAAGTCGGTAACGTAACGCTTGATGTTATTGATGCCCACAGGCTCGTCAACTTCCACCCGCTGGCAGACGACTTCGCACTTGCGCACGCAAACGCGGCCGCATATGGCAGGCAAGGGGTTTGTCTCGCGCACAAGGTCAGCGGCTTCGCGGTATAGCCCCATCGCAGCTAATGCGATATAGCCCTGCGCGTCCACGCCTGCAGGGCATCCCAGCTTGCACGGCGATAGGCAGTCCGCGTAGTGGTTGGAGAGCAGCAGCTCAAGAGCTGTTTTGCGGGAGGTCTTCACGCGCTCGTTATGCGTCTCAATCTTCATTCCCTGCGCGATGCGGGTTGCGCACGCTGGCACGAGGTTGGGCCGCCCGGCCACTTCTACGACGCAAAGGAAGCACGAGCCGTAAGGCTTCAGCTCCGGCGAATGGCACAACGTGGGGATGTCGGCGAGCTTATGCTCCTGAACGGCCTGGAGTATCGTCTTGCCGGCGGGGGCGCTTATCTCCTGGCCGTTTATCTCAATGGTTACAGTATCCATCAGTATTCCTTAGCCTTTGAAAACCGCGTCAAAGTTGCAGCACGTGATGCACTTGCCGCACTTTGCGCAGAGAGCCATGTCAATAGTGTGGAGTTCTTTCGCCTTGCCTGCGATGGCGTCCACCGGGCAGTTCTTCGCACAGATGGTGCAGCCGGTGCACTTCTCCGGGTCAATGAAGTAGCTCACGAGAGTGGCGCAGCTCTTCGCGGGGCACTTGCGCTCGTTAATGTGCGCTTCGTATTCGTCTAGGTAGTAGCGCACCGTTGTAAGCACCGGGTTGGGCGCGGTCTGGCCAAGCCCGCACAGACTCGCTTCCTTGATCTGCTCCGCGAGCAGCTTGAGCTTCGGGATATCCTCCGGCGTGCCCTCGCCGCGCGTGATGCGCTCCAACACTTCAAGCATGCGCAGCGTCCCGATGCGGCAGAATGTGCACTTTCCGCAGGATTCGTCTTGCGTGAAGTTGAGGAAGAAACGCGCGATCTCCACCATGCACGTCGTGTCGTCCATAACGACCATGCCGCCGCTTCCCATAATCGCGCCGGTCGCGGGGATGTTTTCAAAATCAACCGGTGTGTCGCCTAGCGCGGCGGGGATGCAGCCGCCGGACGGACCTCCCATCTGCACGGCCTTGAACTTGCGGCCTTTGGAGATGCCGCCGCCGATTTTAAAGACGAGGTCATTGATGGTCATCCCCATCGGCACTTCTGCAAGGCCGCCGTGCTCCACCTGACCGGCCAGGGCGAAGACTTTGGTGCCGGGGGATTTCTCGGTGCCAAAGGAGGTGAACGCCTTCGCGCCGTTCACGAGTATCCACGGAATGTTGGCGTAGGTCTCAACGTTGTTGTTGTTCGTCGGCTTCTGCCACAAGCCTTTCTCGGCCGGAAACGGCGGGCGAATGCGGGGCATCCCGCGCTCGCCTTCAATGGAGGCAAACAGCGCAGTTTCCTCTCCGCACACGAATGCGCCTGCACCCTGCTTGATCTTCACGTCAAAGGCGAAGCCTGAGCCCATTATGTCCTTGCCGAGATAACCTTTCTCGCGTGCCGCGATAATTGCGATGTTCAGGCGCTTGATGGCGAGCGGGTATTCCGCGCGGCAGTATATGTAGCCGTAAGTCGCGCCGATTGCGCGCGCGCAGATTATCATGCCCTCAAGGACCGAATGCGGGTCGCCTTCCAGCACCGAGCGGTCCATAAACGCGCCCGGGTCGCCTTCGTCAGCGTTGCACACGACATATTTCTCGTCGCTGGGATAGCCCGCCGCGAATGACCATTTCATCCCCGTGGGGAATCCCGCGCCGCCGCGCCCGCGCAGCCCTGAAGCCTTCACCTCGCCGATGATTTCCTCGGGCTTCATTTCAAAGAGCGCTTTGCGCAGCGCATCGTATCCGCCAGCGGCCTCGTATTCATCAACCGACTCAGGGTCAATGACGCCGCAGTTGCGCAACACGATGCGGTTTTGCAGCGCGAGGAAGCCCGCCTCCACGCCGCTGCATTCGCCCTTGCCGTCCTCGCGGTAAACGATGTAGCCGGGGATGGCTTCGCCGCCGATGAAATGCTTCTTATAGATTTCCTCGGCGCGCTCCGGCGTGACGTCGCCGTAGAGGATGCGCGCCCCGTTCTCGCGCACTTCCACCAGCGGCTCGCGGTAGCACATGCCGATGCAGCCGGTAATGGCAGGCTCGCTGCCGCTTCCTGCGGCGAGTTCCTTTAGTTTTTCAAATGTGTCTCGGGCTCCTGCGGAAAGCCCGCAGGTGCCCATTCCAACGAGTATCTTACGCATCAATCATCTCCGAAGAAGAGTAGGAGCGCATCATTGCGCAGGCGCTAGCCCGCGACCCCCGCTTCCGTGGGCTTCTTTGCCTTGCGGCGCACCCCGCGCAGAATCTTGCGCACCGCCGCGGGCGACAGCTTCCCATGCGTGTCTTCGTCAATCATTATCACCGGCGAAAGCGAGCAGCAGCCGATGCAGGCGACGGTGAACAGCGTGAACAGCCCGTCTTCGCTTGTGCCTCCGACTTCAATCGCCAGCTCGTCTTGGATGGTTTCCACGATGAGCCGCGCACCGTTGACATGGCATGCAGTCCCGACGCAGGCGCGGATAACGTGCTTACCCATCGGCTGGAGGCGGAATTGGCTGTAGAATGTGATAACGCCGTAAACGGCGGATTCGGGTATGTTCGTCACCGCCGAGATATATTTGATGGCACGGCGTGGAATGTATCCGAAGTAGTTCTGCGCCGACTGGAGCAACGGTATCAGCTCGCCGGGAGCGCCGTCGTAGCGCCAGAGCCTGTAGTTGAAATCAGGTTCGTTCGTCATCGGCTTGTCTCCGAGTAGCGTTGCCCGTTCTCGGGCGGCATTACTCCATTACTCCCACGGTTAGCGTTAAGCATCCATCAACCGGATAATCTTTGCCTCGCGCACCCGCAACACGCCGTCAATCTTGTTGAGCTTTTCAATGACGCGGGGCATCTTGCCGACTGCGCCGCTCTCGGTAATCATCCCGACCAGCTTGGCGCCGTCGTCAATGACGTCGCAGAAGATGACCTCGTCCACAAAAAACACGGTCGTGAATATCTGCTGTATCGCGCTCTTGTCAATGTCAACGATGATGTAGCTCGTCGTGCCGATGCTTTCCTTCATCAGCTTGGGCGACGGGCCGCGCACTGTGCGCTGGTAGATGTCAATGAAGTCCTTCACGTCGCGGTCTAGCTTCGGGCGCTCAACCGGCGACATGGAAACGACCTCAATCCCCTTTATCATGCGCACTTCGTTAAACAGCTTGTTGATGTGCTCCTGCGAAGCCGCTTGCGCAAGGATGATGATGTCAACGTCGCCTCGCACGGCGTCGCACTGCACTATGCCGTCAAGGTGGAAGAGCTTGTTGTAAATCTCAAGGCTCTGGTCGGGGTCGGTCACGCGGATGGTCATGTAAGCCGTTACCGACTCGCGCATGGCTGGCTCGCCGGGCGCATCGGGTGTCGTGGGGCTAAGAGTGCTCGATCCTTCGGCAAGCTCGTTTAACGCGGCGACAAGCTCCGGTATCTCAAATGGCTTGTCCAGGTATCCGGTGTTATGCTCGCCGAGCGCGGTGGTCTTCAGGAACTCGTCGCCGAAGCCCGTGATGACTAAGACCGGCAGGTCGGGGAACTCGCTCTTGATGACCTTAAGTATCTTGAGGCCGTCAATGTCGGGCATGAAAATGTCGGTGATGAGGTAGTCGTAGCCGAGGCCCTTGGCGCGCGCGGCGCTCAGCTCGTGGATAGCTGAAAGCCCGTCCGGGCAGGCAGTGCAGGTGTAGCCCTCCTGGGTCAGGCCGAAAGTAAGATTGCGGCGTATCTCAGGCTCGTCGTCAATGATAAGAACCCTCTTGCTCAACGCAGGCCTCCTTGTAACGGTTGCGTTTCGTTAAAGAACTCAGGTATTGGCGCATGGCGGTTTCAGCGCGCGATTGCGCGTAATTCGTGAATGGAAACACAAGCCGATTCTACCACAGCCCTGATTAGCGTCAAGCTTCGCGCGTGCTAGAATGGCAGTCAGGTTTCGGCTTAACCCTGCGCCGTTCCCGCCTTGTTTGCGCCCGTAGCTTAACGGATAGAGCAGCGGACTTCGGATCCGCCGGTTGGGGGTTCGAATCCCTCCGGGCGCGAGCTTCTTCTGGATAGTGGCACATGCGTCCCGCTTGTGTTATAAGCGCGCTGGCACACGCCAGCGCTACCTCAATTCCTGTCGGGTTCTGGATATGGTCTTATCTTGGTGGCACGGGCGTCTCGCCTGTGCGTGTAGTTGTTATTCCTTTAACCCACAGGAATGGGTATTCTTTCGCTTCAGGCCACCGTTCTTGGGGATTGTTGTAGATATAGACTATCTTTTCATTCAGCTCGTCTTCATCCCTGATTATCCGGTCGTAGGACTCATCCATCCATACCGGCCCCTTTCGGTTCATGCGCTTGTTTATCTCATGCGCCGTGAAAGACTTCCAGCTATGAACTAGCTTGTGCAGCGGCCAATCAGGATACGGTTTCAAGACGGCATGGACGTGGTCGTCCATCACTACGCAAGCAATAAGGTCGTATCGTTCTCCATTAAAATGCAGGAACGCATTGAAGGATATCTCCCTTGCGTCATCGGGAAGCGGAGCTATTGAATCGTGCGCCCGCCAAATGACAAAGTAGGTGGACTCGTCCAGCCGGAAATGCGGCAGGTTTCTGCGGTATCGCGTGAATTCCCTTACCATGTTCAAACTTGAGGAGTATAGGATAAAGCAGCGCGTAATTGAACCGGTTTCCAATCAGTAGTAGCGCAGCCTGATGGCTGCGCTCTTAACGCACAAGCGAGACGCATGTGCCACCAAGACCAGCCCGGCTCTGGTTCTGGAACTAACCTCTAACTCCTAATCCCTAATACCTTCCAAGCCCGGCCTGGCCTCCCCAGCTGGAATCCATACTACTTTCTACATACTCCATACTACTTCTCTTTCAACTCCCAACTCTGGACTCTGAACTCTGGAATCTGGCCCTAATCCCTAGCCCCTCATCCCTAATCCCTCTTTTACCCTTGCCCCTTTCCCCTCCTCCCCCTCGCCGTGATAGAATCCTCCGCCTGTAGCAGGCGGAAGGAAACGGTATGCGGCGCATAATGCTGTGGCTCACAATCTTGTCGGTATCGCTCGCGGTTTTCGCGGGCGCAGCCTGGGCGCAGCCGCCCTCCGCCGAGCAGGTGAGCTTCACGACCTCCGACGGCGTGACCATCTCCGCAACGCTGCACCATCCCACGCCCGGCGCGCGCGTGCCCTGCGTAATCCTGCTGCACCAAAACAAGTCCGACCGCTCGTCGTGGGCGCAGCTCATCCCGCTGCTGCGGCGAAACAACTACGCCGCGCTTGCCCTTGACCTGCGCGGGCACGGCGCGAGCACCAATTTCGGCGGGCGCACGCGCACCTTCGCCGACTTCACCGACGCCGACTACGCCGCGATGATTAACGACGTGCGCGCAGCCGCCGATTACTTGCACAACCGCAAGGACATCAACGGCGGCCGCCTGGGCATCGTCGGCGCGAGCATAGGCGCGAACCTGGCGCTGCAATACGCGAGCGAAAACCGCAATGTGCGCACTGTGATAATGCTCTCGCCGGGGCTTGATTACCGAAGCCTGCAAGCCGTCCCCTACCTTGACGCATATGACCGCCGCGCCCTGTTTATGATTGTCTCGCAGGGCGACGCGTATTCATACAACAGCAGTTTGGAGATAAAGAAGGAAGCGACCGTCGCCAGCCCTCTGAAGCTCAAGGTTTACGGCGGCAGCGTCCACGGCACAGGCCTGCTCGCCGCGCACAAGGGGCTGGACGCGATAATCATCGCCTGGCTGCTAAACCACCTCGTGAACAGCTAAAGGGGGAACTTAGCGGGGGATGGGGGCGCTTCGGGAATTCTTCGGCAAGTATATCTACTTCACCATCTTCGCCGTTTACCTGCTTTCCATCTACGCCGCGCGCGCGCTGCATACATCCGCGCTGCCGCCGGGCTTCGCGCTCGCCGCGCTGGCGGGCCTGCTCTTCGTTTTCGCGATGGTCGTCAGCGGCTTGGTGAAGAACACCCGCACGCGCATCATCGCCTACTTCGTGCTCGTCGCTTTGAGCGGCCTGATGTATGCGGGCTACTCCCAGCGCATGCTGTCGTCGTCGGTGCTGGACGCTTTTGCGGGCAAAGACGTGGATGTCGTGGGCAAGGTGTCGGGCTTCCCGCGCCTTAGTGAGAACGGCATGAGCCTGTTTTTGGATATTTACAAGATAAAGTCGGCGGAACTGGCGCTGGAAGACAAGCGACCGCTTGGGCGCGTCTTCGTGTTTATTCGCGGCGGGCGCGATTTGCCCATCTCCTACCTCTACACACTTGAGGCCGGCGGCCAACTCAGCATTGCGCGCGAGCCGCGCAACCGTGGCGACTTCTCAATGCAGGAATACCTGATGCCATTCGGTGTGCGGCATGAGCTGGTGATACCGACAGTGGCATTCGTAAACCGCGCCGAGCCTGGGGGCGAACTATCCAAGCGGCTGCTGCGCTTGAAGCGCAAGCTCGTGGAAAGCGCTGAAGCGATGCTGAAGCCCCCGGGGCGCGACATATTCCTCGGCTTAGTGATAGGCGACAGCGCAATATATTTCCCGCAGGAGCTCAAGGACACTTTCCGCGTTGCCGGCCTGACGCACCTGCTCGTAGTCTCCGGCTCGCAGGTTTCGCTGCTCTTCCTGTTGGTGAGCCTGCTCTTCCTGCGCGTGGAGCAGCCGCTGTCGGTGTGGGGAAGGGCGCTTAACTTATTCAAGTATTCTGCAATCTTTGGCGTCATCCTCACCTACGCTGTCATCACCGGCTATGAGCCGAGCATCCGCCGCGCGTTCGTAGTCATCATTCTCGTCCTGCTCGCGCACTATTTGTATTACGAAGCTGACAGCCTCAACGTGCTCGGCCAGGCTGGGCTCATCCTGCTGGCGATGCACCCATTGGAGGCGTATTCCGTCAGCTTCCAGCTTACATTCTCCGCGACCATCGGCCTCATCCTCGCGTTCAAGGCGTTTTACCCGCACGTCGCGGGGATGCACTGGCTGCCGCGCTGGGCACTGGGGATTCTCATCGGCACCGGCGGCGCGCAACTGATGGTCTTCCCATTGCTGTTGCGCTACTTCAACCAGTTCACGCCGATGGGGCTGGTGAGCAACCTCGTCGCAATCCCCATCGCCTCATGCACGCTCCTGCTTGGCGTGGCGTTTTATGCGCTGTGGTGGGTGCCGGTTCTGGGCGGCTTTATCGCGTGGGGTGTGCAGAACCTGTGCGACGGGATGCTGCTTTGGGCAAGGCTGGTGAGCAGCCTGCCCGGCGCGAGCATCTACCTCGTGCCGATAAGCTCGCTGACCGCGCTTGCGCTCATCGCGCTTGTGTTCACCGGCTTCGTCCTGATGGGCTGGGGCACGGCGCGCAGGGACAGAATACTCTCGCTTGCCTTCGCCTGCGCGGCGCTGCTCGTCGTGACCTCCTCTGCGCGCACGTTCACAACGCAGCTTCCGCGCTACCGCGTGCTATACACATCCTCCGGCGCGGCGTCGGCATACATCGCGCCAGACCGCAGCGCGGTGATGTTCGTTTCGCTGCCGCCAAGCCTTGACAGGCAGAAGTCGCTCCTAACGACCGCATACTGGGCGCTGGTGCGCAATGGCGCGCGCGGAGTGCCCGTGCTGGCAATCGTCGTCGGCGAGCCTGTTAATGGCCTGTGGGAAAAGCTGCCGTTCAAGCCTGAGCTTGTGCTTCCTGCAAGTGGTGGCGAGCTTGCGCTGAGAAATGCGTCGTGCGAAATCCCGCGCCAGCTCTGCGGATACGCGACAGCAGACGGCGCGCTGGGGATGCTTGGCGTGTGGATGCATAAGAATGGCAACAAGACGCTGGCGCTGATTCCCGCGCTTGATGAATTAGGAGCGCGGCTGGATAACGTGCAACTTCCCGCGCCGCAGGGCGAACGGCGCATCCTCATAATCCCCGGGCGTGACGCCACAAGCGCGGTCAGCGGCTTGAAGGGCTGCATTGAGCGTAATGCGATTGATGCTGTCGTGATGCAGGGCAGGGGGGAAGTGCCGGAGGGCCTGCTGATGCTTGCCGATAAGGTGGAGTTTTACAGCCAGGCGGCAAAGCGCGAGCTGTGGTTCGCGGCAGACGGCGCGGTGAGAGAGTATTAGCCGAAAGTCCGCCTAGCTT
Source organism: Planctomycetales bacterium (assembly GCA_037445915.1). Taxonomy (GTDB): domain Bacteria; phylum 4484-113; class 4484-113; order 4484-113; family 4484-113; genus JBBIJQ01. The sequence continues at coordinate 46,460 of JBBIJQ010000008.1, forward strand.
TGCGGGGTTGCGTTCTGCGCGAACTTATCGTTGAAGTGCTTATAGAGGCGGGAGATTTTGCGCGAAGAAGTCTGCTTCTTGATAACGCCCTTGGAGACGGTCTCGTTGATAATCTTCTGCGCGGCGGTCAGCGCGGATTTCGCCTCAGCGGCATCCGATGTCTCCTCAAGGACGGCCAGGTATTTCTTGATGACCGTGCGCATGGCGGTGCGGTAGTGGCGGTTGCGCTCCACATTGCGCTCGTTGATTAGTATCTGCTTCTTTGCGCTTTTGGTATTAGCCATAATATCCTCGGTGCGATAGGAACAAACATTCTATCCGCCCCGCCGCCCACCTGTCAATGCCCGAATAAGTCCAAGCTCTTCATCGCTAATAGTGGGAAGGGAAAAAAGAGGGGGGATATCCTAAGATAG
>JBBIJQ010000009.1:0-5966 GCA_037445915.1 Planctomycetales bacterium
GGGGATGAGGTGAAATTCAAACTTGAGCACGCGCGAAAGAATCGTCAATGGCAGCTTGTGCGGTTCGGTGGTGCAGAGGATGAACACGACATGCTCCGGCGGCTCTTCCAGCGTCTTTAGCAGCGCGTTGAACGCCGGGCCGGTAATCATGTGCGCTTCGTCAATTATGTATGTCTTGTATTTGAAGCGCGCAGGCGCATATTGCACCCGCTCGCGCAGCTCGCGCACGTCGTCAATGCCACGGTTGCTGGCGGCATCAATCTCAATCACGTCAGGCGCGCGGCCGTCGGCGATGGACATGCAGATTTCGCACGCGCCGCACGGGTCGCCGTCCTTCGGGTTGGGGCAGTTCAGCGCCTTGGCGAAGATGCGCGCTATGCTGGTTTTGCCGGTGCCTCGTGGGCCGGAGAATAGGTAGGCGTGGCCGATGCGCCCCTGCTTCAGGGAGTTGCGCAGTATCTGCGTGACGTGCCGCTGCCCCACAACCTGCGCGAGGTTGCGTGGCCGGTACTTCCGGTATAGCGCTTGAAAACCCACGCGCTAATTATAGGGCATTGGTCGCTCCAGAGTGCATTACTTCCGCGCGTAGTAGATGCTGCCGGAAGGGAGTTCACCGCCAAAGAGGCTGTATATGTCAATCGTGTCCATCTGCGTATATACCATCTGGAAGCTGCCGGCTGCGCCCGGCGGTGCAGGCGCCATCTCTTGCGCGCGTCCACCGGCGATCGGGCTTCCGCTAATGGTCAGCGCCTGCGCAGACCATGTACTGCCGTTAAACGAGGCCTGCCACCAGCTTGGCGCAAGCGACCCGCCGGTGATGGTAAACGGGCTGAGCGTGAAATACAGCGAACCGCTTACGTATATGAAGACGATAGCGTTGCTGCTCTCGGTCCAGCGCGGCTCGATGTACCAGCCGAGCGTCAGCGTCATCGGCGGTAGTGGATTTACGTCGGTCGTGCCCTGCATTATGGTCGCCCATTGCGGCTGCGAACCGAAATTGCTGGGATCCATCCCCAGCATATCGCCGTACGGAACATCTACGGAGATGGGGAACGTAATGTGGCGCAGGCGTATCGCGCTTGCCGCGCCGAGGAAGAGCGGTGAAGCGCCCGGCCAGAAGCTTGTGCTTAAGGCAGCGCGCGGGGCTGCCCCGTCGGGAGGGAGCGCGTAGTCGCCGTTCAATGACCAGGTACGGCTAAACGTGTCCCATTCATAGCAGGCGATGGTCGAGTCAATCTGCGCCTGCTGCGGGTTAATCGTCCCGTGCGTAACCAGCACCTGCAGGCTGCTGTCAGACGGCTGCTTGGCAACAGATACGTCAAGTATCGAATTAGCGAAGCCTAACGTTCGCGAGGATATCTCCCACCCAAAGCCATCCCAGTAGGCGACGTTTATCTGAGGGGTGGCGCCTATCGTCGAGAATATGACGTAAGGATGCGCCAAGTCGCCTTCATTGCGCATCGTCTTCAAGTTGGACGCAGCGCCGGGGAAGACAGTTTCGCTATTCCAACCGCTGAGTTCAGAGTCGTTCCAGAAGCGCATCACATTCGGCGAAGGGGTGAGCCTCGCGGCGATTATTATGGGCGCGTCGGCCGCCGTAAGAATGCTGCACGCGGCGAAGGTGTCAGTGCTGACATTCTCGGTTGACCAAGCGCCGTCGTCGTAGCGAGCAAAGATGAGCTGACCTGCGTCGCCTCCGCCTGCGCTGATGTAGGCAACCACTGGCGCGAAGGCGTCGTAAACCGGCGTGGCTACTCCTCTAAATGCGTCCACGCTAGGCGAAAGCCCCGCAGCGGGTGTAACTGCCGCTGAGCCTGTCGGAGGCAGCGCGTAGAGATGCGCCGATGGCGTCGCGCTGATTGGCGTAAGCCATGCCGTCGCGTTGGCAGGCACGGCCTGGTCTAGGAAACGGCAGGAAAACTCATACTCCTGCTCGTTGACCAGGCTGCCGACCTCATATGTCTGCGCCGCTGCGTCCAGGATTACGCGATCGGAAGCGGTGCCAGGGTCAAGCGGCGGCATGCCCCACGCAATTTCTATATCCACCGGCGGGCTTTGCGCATCAGCCCATTCGCCCCAGCTTAGCAATGCGCGCCCTTGCTTCGCTGCGACGTTGAGCCCGGGGATGCCGCCGGTATTGTATGGCGGGGCTGTATCAGCTGCGCCGGTAATCGCGAATTCAGCGGATTCAGCCATCGCCCCTTCCCCGATCCCGTCTGTCGCGACAATTCGCACACTTGCGAAGCCCTCAAATCCGCCGGGCCTGGCGAAACTGAAGCTGTAACGCTGCACTTCGCTGGCATTGCGGCTTGTGTTGAAGGGCACCGTTACAGGCGAAAACTGGTTTCCTTGCGGAGTCTTATACTCTGTCTGCCAAGTAAGCTCCGTCTCACCGGTTGCGCGCAAGCCGAGGTAGATACGGTAGCCGGTGCAACGTTCGCTGAAGTGCTGCGCTATGGGGGTTATGTCAGCGACGCCGATGACGCCGTTACGGTCGCCGTCTATGCAGGCGCGATATTCGTTATCCCCACTCTCAACCGGCAAGCCGTCCACATATTCAACCGCCGCGCCATAGTTCATAGCGATAGGCGTTATATCGGCAACGCCGACAGTGCCATCCAGGTCATAATCGCCGAGGTGTTTCCCTCGCCACTCCACTCTAACCTGTCCCGCCACGCTGCCTGCCTGCACGTCCCATGGGATGTTAGAGTCACCCTGCGGAGGGGCGCATATGCCTTTAGACGCAGCAGCGTCCAAGCCCGCCGAAAGCGATGAGGTGGACTGGCTGCCCCGGCCGCACGACCCCGCTGCAAAAATGATAATCGCAGCAAGCGCCGCCCACATTGCCGAGCGCGCACATTCGTTTTTCGGTTCAGCCATCGCCTTGCCCTCCCAAGTATGCGCCAAAGACGTACCCAGTATGATTATACAGCATGAGCTCGTGCCGTTGACGCGATAATTTTGCGGCTGTATCATTTCAGGTGGCGGCCAGGCTCGTAGCGCCGGCTGTAAAGGAGAACGGCCTTGAGTGAGATGAAACTGCGCGACAACTTCTCGGACTTGTCGGACGAGACCGGCTTCCAGTTTGAGTTTCACTGCGAGCATTGCGGCGATTCCTGGCGCAGCGATTACGTGCGTTACGCAGCCGGCACTGCGAGCAAAGTCCTTGGCACTGCAAGCTCCATCCTTGGCGGTTTCCTAGGCGGGGCTTCGCAGGCAGCCGACGGCGTCAGTGACGCTGGATATAAAACCGCGCATGACAAGGCTCTGGAAGCTGCGTTTGAGAGAGCCACTTCGCACTTTCACCGCTGCCGCATGTGCACGAGTTACGTCTGCGCGCAATGCTACAACCCCGACGTGAATCTCTGCACGGGATGCGCACCGTCGGTGGAAGATACATCAAACGTCGCGTTACGCAGCGGCGAGATTGACCGAGCAACATTCGGCGCTTACCGGAAAGGATGGAGCAAGTCGCACGAAGCTGCGGAGTATGTCCACTGTCCCGAGTGCAACGCGCGCGTCAACCCGGCGAAGTTCTGCCCTGAGTGCGGCGCGAAGATGTCGCAGGAAGAGGCGTGCAAGGCATGCGGCAAGGATATCGCCGCTGGCGTTAAGTTCTGCCCCGAATGCGGCGAGAAGCAATAAGCGCCAGAGCTCAAGGAAATCCCTCATATAGGCGGGGCTCACAAGCCCCGCTATGGACTCTGGATGGTTGAATTAAGTTAGTATCGGGTTGGCCGGGCAAATCAGCCCGGCTTTGGATGAATTTAAGTAATCCATGCTCGCTAGCCCGGCCTATAAATTGGGAATCTAATGCAAACGACGCTTATTGGCGTAATCGTAATTGTATTTGCGCTATCAATCCTGATAGTGTTCGCCTGTAACGCTCTGCGCATCCCATCCATCGTCGGGTTGCTTTTCACCGGCGTTATCGCCGGGCCGCACGGCATGCGCCTTATTAGCAACGTGCATGACGTGGAGATGATGGCCGAGATCGGCGTCATTCTCCTCTTGTTCACTATCGGCATAGAGTTTTCCCTTAAGAACCTTCTCCAAACGTGGAAGTTTGTCCTCATTGGCGGCGCGCTGCAAGTGGGCCTAACTACCGCCGTCGTCGCTGTGATAGCGCATGCACCTTGGGGCTCCTGGGGGATGGCTGCGTTCGCAGGTTTCCTGGTTGCGCTGAGCAGCACCGCGATTGTGCTGAAAATTCTCCAGGAACGCGGTGAAATTGACAGCCCACACGGCCGCCTTGCCCTGGGCATACTCATCTTCCAGGACATCGCGATTGTCCCGCTAATCCTCGTGACGCCTTTCCTCGCAATGAGGCAGGGCGCTTCGGGAGAGTCGCTGCTAATGCTCATGATAATGGAGTTATTACTCATCGCCATTGTTATACTTGGGGCGCGGTGGGGGGTGCCGTGGTTTCTGCGCGCTATTGCGGCGACGCGCAGCCGCGAGTTGTTCATCTTGAGCACGCTTGGAGTTTGCTTGGCAATCGCCTGGCTTACCTCCAGCATGGGGTTGTCCCTTGCCCTGGGCGCATTCCTCGCCGGCCTCATCGTCTCGGAAACCGAATACAGCCATCAGGCATTCGCCAGCATCATACCCTTCCGCGACATTTTCGTGAGCCTTTTCTTCATCTCAATCGGCATGCTGCTTGACCCTATGAGCATCATTCAACAGCCGCTGTTGGTCTTGCTTCTCTTTGCCGGGGTAATGCTCCTCAAGGCGGTTACCGGCTCACTCTCCGTCTCACTAATGGGCTACCCCCTGCGAACCGCTGTGCAAACTGGGCTGTCCGTATCCCAGATAGGCGAATTCTCCTTCATTTTAGCGGGGGTTGGCATCGTATACGGGCTTTTGCCGAATGAGAATTACCAGCTATTCCTGGCGGTTTCTATACTCACGATGATAGTAACCCCATTCATAATCAGCAGCGCGCCTAGGCTCGCAGAGGCAGCTTCCCGCTTGCCGCTCCCGCAACGTATCCGCTTCGGAATCTATGGCGGCCTTGTGGAAACCGACAAGGATGAGAAGTTGGACAACCACCTCATCATCGTCGGATACGGCTTCAACGGGGCGAATGTCGCAGGCGCGGCAAGACTCGCCGGCATATCCTACATCGTTGTTGAAATGAACCCACAGACGGTTTACAAGCTCAAGAACGAGGGAGAGCGCATATTCTTCGGCGACGCGGGAAATGAAGCAGTGCTGCTCCACGCAGGCGTTGAACAGGCGCGGATGATGGTCATCGTCATTTCGGATGCGGCGGCGACGCGCCGAGCGGTCGCCCTTGCGCGAGGCCTAAATCCCGCGCTGCATATACTCGTGCGCACCCGTTTTATCAACGAGATGCAGCCCCTTTACGCGTTGGGCGCAAACGAGGTAATCCCCGAGGAGTTTGAGACCTCAGTTGAAATTTGCGCCCGCGTGCTGGCAAACCATTTCGTGCCGCACGATGTCATTAACGGGTTCATCACCAAGATGAGGTCCGACGGCTACCGGATGTTCCGCAGCTTCTCGCTTGCTGACGGCGGAATTAACGGTATTCTTGACGACGCCCCAAATGTTGAAGTAAGCACGGTGAATGTTTGCCCTGCGTCTTTCGGCGCGGGCAAGTCGCCGCTGGAACTTCAGCTAAGAAACAAGTATGGGGTGTCTCTCATCGCTATACGGCGCGGAGGGGAAACGCTGCCCAATCCCGAAGCCGAAATGGTTATTCGGCCTGGTGACCAGGTAATGCTGCTTGGCACGCCTGTGAAAGTCCGCGAAGCGCTTAAGCTGTTTTGCTCTAGAACTAACTAGCAATTAGCTGTCTAACTTCAATACTCCCTTCATCCGCGTCAATTTTCACCGTATCCCCAGTCTTGGCGCGCCCTAACAATTCCCCATCTGCATCGCACACGAACGGTATCTTCGCCATAATCGCCCCTTCCGCCAAGTTGTAATCGGCGGGCTTCACG
>JBBIJQ010000009.1:5976-45453 GCA_037445915.1 Planctomycetales bacterium
CAATCGCCACGGGAGCAAGCCCCTTCTTTGCCAGCGTCATCAGCACGACGCAGCCGCCCGAGCTTCCCTTCGTTTCGCGGTAAATCAGCACCTTCCCAGCCAGCGCCGTGCCCTTGTTCGGCGCGACCAGCACCTCGCCGGTGTCCATGTCCACGTCGCCGAGGAATGAAAAGCCGCCAGGGAACACGACAGCCTCTCCTTCCGCGCTTCCGCGCACCACTTTGCGCCCCTTGAACATGCGCGACATCACTCCCACCTCCCGCTGATTGCTGCGCGGATACACGCTTCGGTGTCCACAAGCGCGGTCTTGCAGCCTATGAGGTCGCCGCAGTAGCGCGACATCTTCACGCTGTCGGTGACCATCGCCTCAACGTTCGGCGTCTTCATCCCGTATTCGCGGCAAGTTGATTGGCGCATGTGGCTTTCCACCGGGCAAGTGTCGGCAACGACCAGCGCGCCCGCGCCCTCAATGTCGCGCACATATCCCAGCGCCTCCGCCTGCCGTCGCGTAATGCGGTTCGTGCAGACCCAGAAGCGAACGCCTTCGGCAACCTTCTTCCCGCGCAGCATGTCGGCTGCATAACGCAGTTGCTCTAGTGAATAATGCGGACAACCCAGCGTCACGAAGTCAACCTGTGCACCGCGCGGGATGGTGTTCATCTTTTCATATACCGTGTCAAGCTCGCGCACGCCGACTTCATGTATCTCGCGCGGCTGCATTCCCATAAACGCGTCTTCCGCTGTGTCCGCCTCCGGAGTCACGCCGGGGATGTGGAACAGTGTCACCGAGCCGCTGGTCGCCAACGCCGCCCCGAAGCCGATAAGCCAGTCCTGGCGCGGCTTTGGCACGCCTATGATCACCGGCACCTCACCGCCGACGATGCCGCCGATGTGAAAGCCCAGCGCGCACCAAGCGTCGTATGCCTGCAATCGCTCTGCAGGAATCGTAACTTTGAACAAGTGCGTGCCACGACGATTCTCGTCCAGCAAGTATCCCATCAGCGGGTACTTCCCCGTCACCGCCGTGAAGCGCGTGAATAGGCCGCCGCGGTTCGTGCGCGCGCCCAGCGCGGAGTTGAAGTAGATAATCGCGCTGCTTTCCACGCTTGCGATAATGCTGCCAAAGTTCGGCGTCCAGCCGAGTAGCTGTGGCGTGCAAGTATAAGTGTCAAGTATGCCCATGCTCGCGTGCGCATGCTCCACGCGCGCCTGCAATTCCGCCAGCGGCTCCGGTATGCCGGTGCTCAGCGGGCGCTCCAGGTCGCAGCAAAGCGTGGACGTCGTCGTGTCCACGCGCACCTTCGCGCCGCGCGCCGCGTAATCCACCGCGTCCTCCACGCTTCCTGCGTATATCGCCATCTCCGCGGGATAGTGGCAATACTCCACGTCCGCAAGCTGCTCCGCGCCGAACGCATCGCCGAACTGCACGAGGCAGTCCATTGCTTCAGCCACGACGTCGCCTTCAGCGCCCACCAGCATATCGCGCTCTTCCCGTGTCAGCTTCACAGCGCAATCGCCTCTCCCAGCGCGGTTTCCGGCACGATGTCCACTATGAGCGCGCTAGGATGCGCCGCGTCGTGGTGGATAACTTGGTGCGCGATGCGTGGATGCGTCTCGCTTGCTTGGTCAGTATCGGTGTTGAGGTGGCGGCAGAATTTCGGCACTGCGCTGGAACTCACTTCCAGCCTGATTGAATGCCCGCGCAGGAAGCGCAGCCCCGTCGCCCACATATCCACGCGCAGCTTATACACTTCACCCGCCTTCAGCCATTCCGCATTTTCAAGTGAATTCCTGAATTCCGCGCGCTGCACGCCGTCGCAAACCTGTATAGCGCGGCCGTTTGGCCACACGTCAACCAGCTTTGCCGTGAAGTCCGTGCCGGGCGCATCGCTGCTCACGAACAGCTCCGCGAACACTCGCCCGCAAATAACGATGTCTTCTTCTAACGGCGGCGTTGTGTAAACAAGCACGTCAGGCCTGCGCTCAATGCTTTGCTGGTCGCAAGCTTCGCCAAGCTGCAGCGCCACCGGGTCCGTGACGTAGGGCACCGGGTTGTCGGGATTGTATGTGTATTTGTCGGCTGGCTCATTCGCGCTGGGCGCGTCAATGCTCAAGCTTCCATCGCCAAACAGCGAATTCGCATTGCCGCCGCTGCGCAGGTGATATCGCGTTGTTTTCGCGTCGGGGATTGGCCAGTCGCTCACGCCGTGCCAACGGTTCTCGCCCATGATGAACACGCGGCAGCGCGGCTCCGGTAGCGCAGAATGCAGTTCGCCCGCAAGATGCTTGGCGAAGAAACGCAGCATAATCGTATTCAGGTCAATGACCGCCTGCGACCCGAAGTCCAGCTCGCCAACGACGCTGCTCGCGTTCGTCTTGTGCGGCCAGCATCCGACGACCAGCTCCTGCGCCTCCCGCGCCTCCTGCGTCATCGCCTCGCGCCGCATTCCGGGGAAGTTCTCGTAGGTGCTGATGCCGTCGTCGTCATACCACCCACAGATGTGCAGCGTGGGAATGTCCACGCGCGCCCACTTGTCCATGTAGCACACGGCCTTCCACCATTCGTCCTTCGTCGGGTGGTCCAGCCAGCTTTGCCACACCGCGCTGTCGTATCCCGCCGCCTTGTCCAGCGTGCGCAGCGGCACATGGTTATAGAGCTGCTGCCAGTTCGGCACGCTCGTGTTCTGGTTGGTGCGCCCGTGCACCATCATCGCCCACACGACCATGTTCCAAAACACTGCGCCGTTCTGGTAGGGCACATTCACCACCGGGTCGGGCAGCGGCACGATGGGCGCAATGGCTTTCAGCGCGGGATGCCGGTCATAAGCGAGCATCCACGTACAGTAGCCCTCGTAGCTGCGGCCTGTCACGCCGATGCTGCCGTTGCAAAAATCCTGTAGCGCAAGCCAGGCGACGGTGTCCACGCCGTCTTCGCGCTCGGTTCTGAACGGCGCCCATTCGCCTTCGCTGTCGTAGCGTCCTCGGCAATCCTGGAACGCAGTGGCGAAGCCGCGCCGCGTGAACCATAGCAGCCGCTCCAGCCGCGCCGGGTCGCTGTTGCCGTAGGGCGTGCGCGTGAGGATGACCGGCCACGGCCCCTTGCCGCGCGGGATGAAGATGTCGGTTGAAAGCCGCACGCCGTCGCGCATCGGCGCCATCACGTGCAGCCTCTGTTCAATGTCGTATTTCGCAGTTAAGCTGGTAATCATTTCCCTGCGCTTATGTTATCACGGACGCGCTTCTTCTCTAATCAACAGCATCCCGGGTAGGCGGGACTTTAGTCCCGCTTTGGAGTCTAGGATTCTTGCGGCACTGAAGCTAGCCAGCCTTCGGCTGGTGCCGCCTACCCCTCTGAGACCTTACTACTTACTACTTTCTACCTTCTACCTCACAATCGTCACCACCGCGCCGCTAGCGTCCTTCTCCGCCGTGAACGGACGCGCGCTTATCCCTTCGCCGGTTATGCGGTAAAGCCGGTCGGGATGCGCCGCGAAGCTCATACCGCCAGTGGCGGTGCGCTCGCAGGTGACATCCTTCCACCCGTCGTTCGTGTATAGCTGAAGCGTATATGTTTTGTCGGGCACGAACTCGCCCAGCGCGCATTTCGCGTCCAGTGCAGCCGTAAACGCTTCGCCATTTTCACTTCCCGGCGCGCCCATGTTCAGCCAGCGCACGCTGCCGTCGGTGCGCACGTCCGCAATGCGGTCGGCGTCTCCCGGCACGCGCACCAGCAGCGCGAAGTTCAGGCGGCATCCCACGTCGTTGAAGACGACCTTGCCGTCCTTGATCGGCTCCATCGCCACCGCGCGCCAGTCGTCGCTGTTCCACACCATCAACTGCGCCTTGTCCTGCGACGTTGACGATGTGTCGAGCTTAATCTGCGTCACCGGCGAGTAGTCTTTGGTCACGTCTTCCTTGCCGTCCCAAGTTTTCACGTAAACCTTCACGCCGTTGATGCCGTCGCCTGGCACCTCCGCACCGCGCACCCACGTCCACGCATGGTTGCCGTCGGCGTGCCCCCACCACGGCGTGTAGGCCTGGCACGCGGGGATGCCCAGCGTCCACAGCATGATGTTCAGCACGTTGCTGCAGTCCTCGCAGCGCCCCTCGTGCACCGTGAGCGACGTGAGCATGCCGAAATCCTCCCACGTCGTGTCGCCCTCGTATTGGAAGTAATCGCCGTAAGCGTGCGATGCAATCTCTTGCGCCTTCGGCATATCATCGCGCGTGAAGTTCACCACCTCGGGTGCGAGCGCATCCCACATGTGTCGGCGCCAGCGCTGGAGCGGCTCGCCGCTGCCCCTCGGCGACAGCACGAATTGCAGGAAGTCGTAGTCCGACGCCGCATGCCCCCACGGCAGCTCCTCGCGCGCCTTCACCGCGTAGAGCACGTTTTCGTAGAACTGCTGCGCCTGCACGGCCTGCAGGTCGGGCACGTCGTATTGCCGCGTCTCGCGGTTGAAGCTCATCTTGTCCATGCGCGAGATGAGCCATATCGCCGCCCAGCAGTTCACCCCCGCATGCGGCGACTCGGAAAGCGCCCCCAGCGCCCGCGCAAGCGCATCGGTATTGGTCTTCGGCGCGGTGTAATTCGCATACGCGCGCGACACTGTTTCGCCGTCCAGGCTGATGCGGCGCTGTCCAAGTATCAGCGATACCGCATTCACGAATACCTTGTTCGTGTCAACGTAATCCTTCGCTAGCCAGCGCTGCAACTCCTCCGCAGGCCGTGTGGTATATGACGCGTCCGAATACAGCCGCCGTAGCACGCGCTCGCGCGATGCGTTAAGGAGCTGGTCGTTGCGCATCTTCCCGTTGCGGAAGTGGATGGCGTGCATCCCGTCGGGGCACCTCACCAGCACGAAGAGCTTGTTCGCCGCGAACTTGTCTATCTGCCCCGATTCCCACTCCACCTTGCGGATGTCGGCGATGATGGCGTCGGGCACGCGCAGAATCTCCACCGCGCTGTCAATCCTCATGTCCATCGGGTCAGCGCCTGGGAAGTACTTGTCCACGAGATACTGGCGAGCTTCCAGCGGTAAGCCCCGCATGTCTGGCGTCGGCGCAGGCGAAGATAACGTTTCATCCTGCGCATCCGCGATGAAAGCGATGGGTATCGTCAGCAGTATGACAAACAGCCAGATTGCGGCATGCGTCTTCCGCATGGAAAGCTCCAGTGATGAAGGTACTATGAGTATAAAGCAAATCAACAATGAGTGCGCAGGGCTAACCAGCCCAGCTCTGGAATCTCTTGCTTATTGAATGGACGGGGACGCGACTTTCTAGTCGCGTTCTGAAATTCCGGATTCGGGACTGGAAAGTCCCGACTCCATCCATTAGGGGATGAGCTAGAATAGAGCGATGAGCAATATTAACAAACGCTCCCTCGCCTTCATCACCGGCGCGAGCAGCGGCATCGGCGCCGCCTTCGCCCGCAGGCTAGCCGCGGACGGCTACGACCTCATCATCCACGGCCGCCGCAAGGAACTGCTGGACGCCCTCGCCGCCGAGCTGGCACAGAAGCACTGCGCGCGCTGCGAAATCCTCATCGCCGAGCTTTCCGATGATGCGGGCATTGAGGCCGCCGCCAAGCGCGCAGCCGAAGCCGCCCCCGATATCCTCATCAACAACGCCGGCATCGGCTCCGGCAGCGTTTTCCGCGACCCCGACCTCACGCCGATGCTCCCCATGCTGAGCGTGAACATGGACGCGGTCGTCCGCATAACACACGCGGCGCTCCCCGCCATGCGCAAGCGCGGCAGCGGCGCGATTCTCAACGTGGCGTCTGTCGCAGGCCTTGCGCCTTCCGGCGGCAGCGTGCTTTACGGCGCGAGCAAGGCGTTCGTCGTGTTCTTCAGCGAATCGCTGGCGCTCGATCTCGCGGGCAGCGGCATCCGCGTGCAAGCGCTCTGCCCCGGCCTCACGCACACCGACTTTCATTCGCGCATCGGCCTGGACTACAGCCGCATCCCCGAGTCATACTGGCAAAGCGCGGACTCAGTCGTCGCCGAATCGCTTGCCTGCCTCGCGCGTGGACGCACCGTCTGCATCACCGGCCGCATCAACCGCCTGATGGTCGCCCTCTACCGCCATCTACCCCGCGCGTGGTATCGCGCGCTCTACCGCATCGGCACGCGAAAGTTCAAGATTTAACAACGCCCCGTAGGCCGTGGCTTTAGCCCGGCTTCTCTTCGTTTACAATATAAGTTCGCAATGCCTGGAGGGAATGATGCCCACAATCGCGAGTAAGATACTTGCCTACCTTCGCGAACACCCAGAAGGAGCTGACGACGACCAGATATCTGATGCCCTCGACATTAAGCCTCGCCAATCAGTTAATCAGACCTGCCGTCGACTCGAAAAAGCAGGAATACTTAGACGTGACAAGTCGGGGAACAAGATTACGAATACAGTGCTTGATGTTTCTAATCCACTCGTCAGTAACAAAGAATCACAGCCTACCGATTCTTCCTGGCATACAGAAGCGAATACTCAGAAGTTGGTCATCGATTGGCTGGAATCTAAAGGATGGAAAATCCTCTCATCAGCTAACACAGCAACGAAAGAGCGAGGGCCAGATATTAGCGCCGAGAAGTCCGGCACTAAGCTTCTCGTAACAGTTAAAGGATTTCCACAGGGAACGGAAAGAACTCGTCCAAACGTGCAAGCTCGGCATTGGTTCATTCAAGGATTTCACGACCTTTTGATATGGCGGGGTGAGGATAGGGAAGTAAAGCTCCTTTATGCGCTTCCTGATTTTCCTCGTTACCATACGATGGCCGAAAGAGTTATTTGGCTAAAGCCAACAATCGCCTTCGCGTTTTTGTGGGTAAAAGAGGACGGCTCGGTTGTTGAGCAGTAAGCTCCGACAAAATTCATACGAAATTTGAATCCACAGCCGGGCTAGTCAGCCCGGCCTACGTTTCCGAAGCTTATCACTTATCCCCTGCCCCCTACCCCTTACTCCTGTTCTTTGCGCTATCATATCTCCCCATGCTGGCACAAGTTAAGGACTTAGGGAAAGTGATGCGCGCCGCGACCGACGAGCTAGCGCACCACTTCCTCATTGAATACGCGCGCGGGACGCGCGAGCATTTCCACGACGGGAATTTCCTCGCGCTTACCGACGACAACGACAGCCCCACACTCATCGCGCTGCTGCGTGGCCCCAGCGTTTTCGCCATCGCGCGCGACAACGCCGGCTACAAGCGCATCGCCGAAGACCTGTTCCACGAGCGCATTGACTGCGACCCGCCCTGGCCCACCCCTGGCGTCAAGGACGAATGGGAAAACCGCATGTTCGGGCGTGGCCTGTGGACGAACGCCAGCCCGCTCGTGATGTGGGAGTTCATGGAGGACGCCGGCTTTGAGCAAGACCTCGGCGACCATGACCAGCGCCACGCTTACCTTTGGGTGATTGAAGGCGAGCCGCGCTTCGGCGACCTCGTGCAGTTCCCATGCCGCTTAGGTGAAGGCGAAGAGCTGTGGAACGAACTGCGCCAGGGCGTTCACTACGACCCCGAAGGCGAATACATCAAGATGTGCCTCCAGCGCGGGCCGAGCTTCGTCTGCGAAGTTGATGGGCAGAAGGTTTGCTGGAGCAACACGCACCTCAACGGCACGATGGGCATGATATTCACTCCTCCTGAGCACCGCCGGCACGGCTACGCTAAATCGCTGGCGGCATTTCAAGTTGACCACATGCTCAAGGAGTACGGCGTCGCCTGCGCCCATGTTGTCTCCACGAACATCGCCAGCCAGGGGCTGATGATGTCGCTCAATTCGCGGCGCATCAACGAGCCGCTGGTCTGGCGTTCCATATACTGGCCCGGCGAGGCTGCAAAAGCCAAGGCACGCTATGACGCGCTGGTGGCGGAGAAGGCAGCCGCCAAGCCGAAAGAAGCCAACTGAGCCGCTGGCTAGCGCCCAGGATTGGGCGCGAGGATAAGCATGAGGACGGCAACGCAACTTTCCAGTCGCGTTTCGAGTTTTCGGATTCGGGACTGGACAGTTTCAACTCCATTCTTGAACGAAGCTATCCGGTTCTGGATTCTCTCCCAGTGGCGCGGGTGTCTCGCCCGTGATTATTCCGCTCCATCCACGCCCGTGACAGGCGCGCTACTACCCCCTTACCCCTTCCCTCCCCCCCTTGTTTACCTATCCCAAGCGGGATGCTAGACTATATGCATCTGGGGCTGCGGGGCGTCCCCCCGCAAGCAATTCCGCGGATGGAGGGTTTTAGCATGAGACTTCGCAAATGCCTCGCGTTTATCGTGGCGGTGATAGTGATTGCAGCCGCATCAGTGGCTTATGCCACGAGCGAAGCGCGCGTGCTGCCGAACAACTGGGGCGTAGAGCGCTTAATGGCCTACGCAATCTACCAGCCTAATGCCGGGCGCATCGGCACTGCATACTACCGCGTCGTCCAGTCTACATATGAAACACGGCCTGCGTACGAGCTGCGATATACTGGCCAAGGCGGAAGCTTGAGCGAATCCAGCATCTGCATCGTTGATGCCGTGACGCTAGAGCCATACCGCACTACGCGCAAGCTGAAGTCGGCGCAGGAAGTCTTTTACGTTGATTCCGTTTACGGCGATGGGCGGGTGCTAGTGCGCCGCAAGCAAGGCGAAAGTGGCGAGGTACGTGAAACAAGTCAGGACTTCCCCGGCCGCATCTTTGACTACGAACAGCTAATGTGGCTCGTCCCGCAACTGGACTTCTCCGCTGACGACCGCGTTCACTTCCCACTTTTCAGCACGATTGGAGACCAGACCCTGCTCGTCGTCGTGCGCAAGATGGGCGAGGACACCTTTGAATTCCACGACGTGAAGCACAAATGTGTCCGCTATGACTTCACGCTTAATCTGGTGCGCCAGAGCATATGGGTGCAGACAATTGACGGCGTGCCGACGACTGTGCGCTACGATACCGGCGACACCATCTTCTACAACCTTGACCTGTTGAAAGCTGTCGCCGCAGCCAAGCCTGCGCCAGCGAATGCGAAGCCTGCGGAGGCCAAGAAAGAAGATCCAAAGCCATCTGAGAATACAGACAATGAAAAAGAGGGCGATGACGGCGGCGAAAAACCGCCTGTCATCCCGTTCTAGGCTGTGGCAAGGCTGCTAAAGCTCGCTGCTGCAATGGCGGTTTGCGCCGCGATTACATCTGCGCCTCCTGCCGCGCGCGCAGCCGAAGAGTATTTCCGCGACAGCTTTTCGCCGGCCACGTCTGACGCCAAGTACTTTTTTGAAGGAGCGATAGACGGCAAGGCCTTCAGCTACGCTGACGGCGGCATGTACGTTATTGACGCAACCGCCGCCGACACGTACGGCCAAAGCGTTCTGCTGCACGACCTCTCCACCTTTGAGATTGAAGTCCGGGCGCAGCTCAAGGGCAACACCGCGCCCAAGGTCGTCAACGGAGTGCCGGTGAAAGCCGGTTGGGGCGTTACATTCAACTACACCGAAGACGCAGGCGGCGTTGAGTGCTTTCTCGTCGCGCTGCTCAACCCCGTGGAGCGCAACTTTTCGCTGCTGAAGGTCAAAGGCAACCAACAGGAGTACCTGTTTGGGCCTATGGCCGCCGAGGCAGTGCAATCGGGCGCAAATCTGCTTTCGGTCAAGGCTGATGCAGGGCGTATTTCAGTGAGCATAAATGGGGTTGAAACCGGACGCGTGTTTGAGCGTGAGCTACTGGCAGGTGGCTTTGGAATGTATGTCACGGCGCGCACGCGCTGCGAGTTTGACTACATCGCTGTCTATACCGAAGCTGTCGCGAAGTCGCTGGTGGAGGACAATTTCAGCGGAACCCCCGCGCGCTGGTTTTCCGGCATGCAGGAGAATGTGAATTACGCCTACGAGGAAGGCATTTACACGATTGACGCATCCAACGCAGACAAGTCCGGCATGTCGCTCCTTGCAGGCGAACATGCCGCGTTTGAGCTTGAAGTCAGCGTCAAGAAGCTTGCTGGCGCGGATAATTACGGTTACGGAGTGTTCTTCCAGGACATCCCGAACGCAAAAGGGGGCTTTGACCAGTTTCGCTTCTTGGTTTCCAACGATGGGTGGTTCACAGTGCAGCGATCCTTCCAGGACGTCCCCCGCGCGCTGTTCCAGTGGGCGGAGTGCGACCGCCTGCAAGCCGGCCAGTGGGCGCGCCTGCGGGTACTGCTGCTTAACGGTCGGCTGCGCTTTTTTATCAACGGCTACCTGGTTTACGAGCTAACGGACATTCCCACGGTCCCGGGAAAGCTGGGGCTTTATGTTGGCTCGGGGGTTAAAACCGGTTTTGACAACCTGAAGCTCTCAGAGTTCTAGCGAAAAGGGTAGAATAGAGTGGTCATCTCACTAAACGAGTAGAACATGCGCATACGGATAACTGCAACTATCGCTTTTGCGGCTTTGCTCTTGATGCTGTCCGCCTCCTGCAACGGCGGCGGGGGTAAGAGGGCATTTCCGCCAGGCACACTGCCACAGTCAGTGGCGATACAGTCGCTCAACATTTCGCCTAGCACCGTAAGCACTGGCACCGTCGTTGAGATTACGGCTACATACACCAACGCTGTCTATTTCGCGGACATGTCTAAGACCTGGGAAGCGACGGGCGGGACTCTAAGCGAATCTGTGCCTGACTTTGACTTGGTGCTGCGCGGGACTGCCGGCATCAAGTCCGGCAGCGCTTTGCTGGCAACGACCTCCTCCCGCGTTTTCTGGTTTACGCCTGCAGCGCCAGGCGAATACACAATCAAGCTAACTGCCGGCAAGGCTACGTTATCCCGAAGCGTTGTAGTTACATCCGCTCCTCTTTACCTTGAAGTCGCGCCGGGGGCTGGCAGCACGACTGTCGTCCGCATTATGGCGCGAGATGTTACTGACCTCTACCAAGGCGCGTTCCGCATCATTTTCAACGCCAATCGATTTACACCCACCGAAGTAAAGGCCGGCACGCTCCTTGGCGCGCCTGCCGATATCCTTTTCCTTGGGCTGACCAACCAAAGCGGCTTCGTCCCCCTAGGCATCACCCGCAAAGGAGCTGTCCCTGGGGTCAGGGGCAGCGGGACCATCGCTGAAGTCACGTTTACCAACAAGACCGCAAGCCTTACAACTTCCTCGCTGGCTGTTGCAGGATTTGAAATGGGCATTTACCTCATCCGCGACAGCGAAGGCGCCACAATCTGGGGCAGATAGGCTGCCGCAAGGTGATGGAAGCTCTCGCTCTCTATGACGGGCTCCACGCGAGCTCTCAGCCTGTAATCATCTCGTTTCTTCGCGAGTTTGCCACTTCGCACATTGCGGATGAGCGCTTGCGCGCCGCCAGCCTGCATCTTCTTGGGCTTGGCAAGCTCGTCCGCCCCACTGCCGTCATCGCATCGGCGCGGGCGTTCTCCCCCGACATCGCGCTTGATGCTTGCCTGCACACAGCATCGGCGATGGAGTTCATCCATACTTTCACCCTTATCCACGACGACATGCCGGAAATGGACGATGCTAAGGTGAGGCGGGGAGTGCCCGTCGTGCACATCCAATACGGCTCTGATATCGCGCTGCTTGCCGGCGATGGCTTGTTCAACCTTGCCTTTGCTGCGGTAGCGAAAGCCCCGAATATGGCAGCGCGCCTGCGGGAGCGCATCTTGCGGGAAATCACCTCAGCAGTAAGCCAGGTCATTGAGGGCCAGGCACGCGAACTGGCGCTCTCCGGCAAGGATGCCACGCTCAAAGAAGTTGAGGAGGTGGAACGCCTGAAAACTGGAGAGCTGTTTAGCTGCGCGATTGTCTGCGGCGCGCTGCTTGCGGGTGCGGGCGATGAAAGCGTTGAGGCTGTGCGCAGGTTTGCCTTGTTGCTTGGACATGCTTTCCAGATTAAAGATGACTTGCTCTCGGCGACGGGAGAAAAGGAAATCGTCGGCAAGAGTCTGGAGCAAGACGAGGCGCTTCAGCGCCCAACTATTGTGCGGTTGCTCGGGATTGAAGGCGCTAAACGAAGATACATGGAAGTGAATGCCGCATCACTGCATGCGCTGGCGAAGCTTGATGGCCGGGCAGACACCGCGCTGCTTCGCGGGCTGCATGAAAGCCTGGTCAGCAGGCAAAAGTGATAGAATCGCTGCGTGGAGTACAAGTTCCTCAACGGAATCGGCTCGCCAAGCGACCTAAAGCGCCTGCCAGTTGAGGCCCTACCCGCGCTCGCCTCTGAAATCCGGCATTTCCTGGTGGAGAACGTGACCCGAACTGGCGGCCACCTCGCCAGCAACCTTGGCGTGGTAGAGCTAACCCTCGCGCTGCACTACGTGTTTGATTCCCCGAGCGACCGCCTTATCTGGGACACTGGCCACCAGTCTTATGTGCATAAGCTGCTTACTGGCCGCCGAAGCGGGTTTGACAGCCTGCGCCAGCTAGACGGAATGAGCGGCTTCCCTCGCCCCGACGAGAGTGAACACGACTCTTTCTGCACCGGGCATGCCAGCACCAGCATTGCTGCCGCGCTGGGCTTCAACAATGCCAACGACACCAACTGGACTGTCGCTATCATCGGTGACGGAGCGCTGACTGGCGGCCTTGCCCTTACCGGCATCAACAACGCCGACCTCGCGCGCAAGCGCTTCCTTGTCATCCTCAATGACAACGGGATGAGCATTGACCCCAATGTCGGGACAATGGCGCGCTACCTTTCAACGATAAAGACTAAGGCGTCGCCGCGCGCCATCAACCACGCCTTGCGTCGGGCCATCACGCGCGTGTTCGGTCCCACCAGCGCCCCACGCAACCTCTACGAGCGCCTCAAGGACAACTTCTTTTACTTCTTCATGCCGAGGACAACTCAGGGCGTCGTCTTTGAGGAACTTGGGTTTTCCTACTTCGGGCCTTACAACGGACATGATGCCGCTTCACTGGTGAAGCTCTTCCGCTCGCTAAAGCATATTGTTGACGAGCCGCTGCTTGCGCACATCATCACTCGCAAAGGGTGCGGCTTCGGCCCGGCCGAGTCTTTCCCCGAAAAGTGGCACGGCGTATCTGAGCACACGCCGTTGGGCGTTGAAGAAGGCCGCATTGACAAGCCAAACGATGAAGACCGCCGCGCGGTCAGCGCTTATACCGAAGTTTTCGTGGATACGCTGCTTGAGCTTGCGCCTAACAATCCGGAAATGGTCGCCATTACAGCGGCGATGCCCACAGGCACCGGCCTACTCAAGTTCGGCGAAGCGCATCCTGACAGGTTTTACGATGTCGGGATTAGCGAGGAGTTCGCGGTCACTTTCGCCTGCGGCCTCGCGAAGGGCGGCAAGCGCCCAGTTTGCGCAATCTACTCCACCTTTCTCCAGCGCGCCTTTGACCAGCTAATCCACGACGCCGCACTGCAAAAGCTGCCGGTCATTTTCGCGCTTGACCGTGGAGGCATTGTTGGCGCGGACGGTGAGACCCACCAGGGCATCTTTGACCTAAGTTATTTGCGCCTAATCCCCGGCTTCGTCGTGATGGCGCCTAAAGATGAAGAAGAGCTGCGGCAAATGCTTGTCACAGCGCTTGGGCATAAGCATGGGCCGGTGGCAATCCGCTTCCCGCGCGGGAAGGCGCTGGGCGTGGAGATGTCCGCGCATCCGCAGCCAATCCCGATTGGAAGCTGGGAACTGCTGCGCGAAGGGGCCGACGCTACGATATTCGCAGTTGGGCCGTTAGTGCATGAAGCGATTGGCGCGGCGGAGATGCTTGCGCAAAACGGGAAACACGCCGCGGTTGTAAACGCGCGCTTCATCAGGCCGCTGGATGAGGCAATGCTGCTAAACATTGCAAGGAAAACACCCCTCCTCGTCACACTGGAGGAAAACACAACCGCCGGCGGTTTCGGCAGCGGAGTTGTGGAATTCCTGGCGCAGCAAGGCGTGGCATTGCCCCATATGCGCATGTTAGGCTTGCCCGACTGCTTCGTTGAGCACGGCAGCACCAAAGAGCTTCGCGCGCGCTATGGCCTGGACGCTGCCTCCATTGCGAAGCAATTAGCTGCTGATCTGGCGCGGCAGGAGCTGCGCCTGAAGATTGTCTGAGGTGGTAATGGAGCCTGTAACGACAACTTTAGCTGGCGTGTTTCTTGGCTACTTCGCGCTGCATATCTGCGGCAATGCCGTGAAGCTGAGTTTCCGCCGCGACCCATCGCTTACAAGCATCGCCGCGTTCGCTGCGAGCATGGCGTCGCACGCTTACCTGATACTCGCCTCGCTTGCCGCGGCGATTGTCCTGGGGCTTGACTTCTGCGTGAACGTGCCTGTCCTGACGCCGGACGTTTACCTGCTCGTGCTTGGGCTGGTTATCTACTTGCTCATCTTCCTTTTGGACGTTTACCTACGGCTGGTGCTTCGCCGCCGACGCCCGACTACGATGCTGGATGTGGACGAGTACTTCATCATCACCCCGCGCAGCCCCGCTTTGTGGGAGCTTGCGTTGTTCAACTTCGTGCTGCTTAAGGGCTTCGCATATGAAGTATTCCTGCGCGGGTTTGCTCTCACCGTCTTGATGGGCGTCTTCGCGGACTCGCCCGCCGTCCCCATCATCATCGTCGCGGCAATGGAGTTCCTGCTGAGGCCGCTTGGCGAGCGGCTGGTGCCGGCTGTTATCATTTCCATCCTGCTGTCAGTTGTCTTCTGTGCATCCAGCGGGCTGCTTGTAACCATCATCATCCGCGTTGTGGGCAACTACATCGTTTCGCTTTACATGGTCTATCTCACTTTTAAGGGCAGCAGTGACAGGGAAGCTTGATTGCATCTGCGGCTTGGATGAAGCCGGGCGCGGCGCGCTGGCAGGCCCGGTAGTGGCTGCTGCGGTCATCCTGCGCAAGCGCTGCCGCATCCCTGGGCTTGCCGACTCCAAGGCTCTCACTAGCGGCCAACGCGAATCACTTGCAAAAGCCATCCGCAAGCAGGCTGTAGCTTGGGCGGTGGCTGAAGCCAGCCCTGAAGAAATCCGCGAGTTGAACATCCTGCGCGCGTCATTACTTGCAATGCGTCGCGCTTTCACTCTGCTGAGAGAGGAAGCTGCCGGCGCGGTAATCGTTGTTGACGGTTGTTTCTACCCCGAAGGCATGCCCGCAGGCAAGGCTGTCAAGCATGGCGACGCGCGCATTCCAGCCATTTCTGCGGCGAGCATCCTCGCGAAAGTCCACCGCGATGGGCTGATGGCGAACATGCAGCTCGCCCACCCGCAGTTTGCCTTCGCGCGGCATAAAGGCTACCCCACCCCGCAGCACATCCGCGAACTTGAGGAGCACGGACCGCTGGCCCAGCACCGCGCTGGATTCGCGCCGGTGCGGAAGATCATCCAAGCGAGGCTGGAGCTATGAGCAAACAGCGTTTCATGGACGAACTGGAAGTGACCGTGGAGGCGGGGCGCGGTGGCGAAGGCTCGGCGCATTTCGCGCGGTTCAAGTACCAGCCCAAAGCTGGCCCCGACGGCGGCGATGGCGGCAAGGGCGGCGATGTAATCCTCGTGGGGGACTCAAGCTTTGAAGGCTTGGAGCACCTTGCTGGAAAGCAAGTTTGGAAAGGGGATAACGGGGAACATGGCTCTGGCGCAAAGAAACAAGGGTCAGGCGCAAAGGCGCTGGAGCTTCCAGTTCCGCTGGGGACGATTGTGCATGACCGCGAGACCCGCTTTCGCCTCTCAGAATTAACTCAGCACGGGGCGCAGCATATTGCTGCGCGCGGAGGGCGGGGAGGCAGGGGCAACATCCACTTTGCCACGCCGAAGAACAGAACTCCCCGCCGCGCTGAAACCGGCGAACCGGGCGAGAAGCGCGAGATTGCGCTAACCTACCGCGTTTTCGCTAAGGCTGCGCTGATGGAAGACCCGTCCGCTGGGCTGCAACTCCTGCAAGGACTGATGGGCAAGCGCACTTCAAGCCCGCACCGCTTTCACCAGCGCCCGCGCCGCGTCCTCTGCGAGCTTGGTTTTCACAAGTTTGATGTCGCGTTTCTTCCTCTAACGACACGCGAAGCGCCGCGCTTCCATTTCGTTGAGCACCTTCATTTCGCCGTGAGACTGCTTGTAAACACGCTTTGGATGGATAGTGCTGAAGAGGCATACCCGCAACTGATGCGCGAGCTGTCAAAAACTCCCGCGGCTAACCTCGCGTCAATCTGGATGCTTTGCCGCGAAGATGTAGGCCTACCCTATCAAGTGGAAATGCAAGGGCGGATTATCAGCGTCCGGTTAGCCGTACCTCCGCCGGAAGTAGTGGATGCCGAAAGCCTCTGGGCCTGGGCACAAGGCGGGCTACAGGAGTTCTTCCTGCCCACAGATAAGCAGGGATAGCATCACTTCTGCGCGCTATGAATGCTGGTAGTCGTAACAGGCAAGCGTATTGTGCATCAGCATTGCGATAGTCATCGGTCCCACCCCGCCTGGCACCGGCGTAATCGCCGACGCTTTTTCGCTTGCGGATGCAAAATCCACGTCCCCCACCAGCCGATCCTTCCCGCCATCGCCTGGCAGGCGGTTCACGCCAACGTCTATTACTACCGCGCCTTCCCTAATGTAGTCGCCGGTGATAAACTCCGGCTTGCCAATCGCCGCGACAAGAATGTCCGCCTCGCGCGCGACTGAAGGAAGGTCGGCAGTGCGCGAGTGGCAGATGGTCACCGTCGCATGCTCAGCCAGCATAAGCGCCGCCAGAGGCTTGCCGACGATGTTGCTGCGGCCGATAACCACAGCCCGCTTGCCCTTAAGCTCAATGCCGTATTTGCTGAATATCTCCATCACACCAAACGGAGTGCACGGCTTCACGAAGGGGTTGCCCAGCCAAAGCCTGCCGACATTTGCGGGGTGCAGGCAGTCCACATCCTTCGCCGGGTCAAGCTCGTTGATAACAGCGTCTGCATTGATGTGCTTCGGCAGCGGAAGTTGAACTAGCACGCCGACAATGCCCGTGTCGCGGTTGAGCGAGTGGAGGAGCGCAATGAGGTCAGCTTGCGCGGTGTCTTCAGGAAGCTTGTGCAACGTGCCGTTGATGCCCAGCTTCTCGGTCGTGCGCACTTTGTTTCTCACGTAAACCGTGCTGGCGGGATCGTCGCCGACTTGTATGACTATAAGGTGCGGGGGGGATTTGGATTCCCCGGCAAGCTTGGCAACGCGTTCTGCGACTCCTGCGCGGATGGACTCCGCAAGCTCCTTCCCGGCCATTAGAACCGCAGCCACTAACTTCCGCTCCCTTGCGGCGAGTTGCCAGATACGCCTTCCTCAAACCCCAGCTTGTCCAGCGGAGTCTTTGGCACTTTCAAGCGCGACCCCATTGCGCCTAGCGGCTTAACCTTGTCGGTATGGAGCACGCCGTTATAGTTGATAAGGTGTGCGGCGTTGCGCATGTCCCAGACAGTTCCAGTCGTGAGCATCGCAAGCGCGTCGCCGGCAACATTAAGGTCGCCTACCGAGCTTGCCAGCTCATACAAGTATTCGCGGCATTCCCCCAAATAACGTTCCTCCAGCGTGGTGCGCGAAAGGTATTCCAGCAAAAACCGTGTGGCAAGCTCCGTCCGGCCTGAGTCTGCAAGCACGGCTGCCTTGAGGTATGCAAGGGCCGGATGTTTAGGGTCTAATACCTCCAGCGACTTCAGGTACGCCTTCATTAAGTCAAGGTCGCGGTTGAAGAAGAGCACCCGTGCAACTTCGGCAAGGTACTCGGGGAACATGTTGTAGTTGCTTTCCTTGAGCAGCTTAGTGACTTTTTGCAAGCCCTCGTAGTCGCGGATGTGCGCGAAGCTGAGGCCGTAAAGGGCGATGCGGTCCCCGCGCCGTGACTGTGCCCCGCCCTGCTGCATAGACATCAGCACAAGGTGGTACTCGCCGAGCAGGAAGTTCAACTTCAAGTCGTCATACGGCGCGCCCGGCTGGTCAAGCGATGCTTGCTTCCTCGTAGTCAGGGCAAGTCGTTCGCGCTCAACATACCGGCGGTTATCCATAACAACGCCACGCCCGAGATTAGCCACCAGCATCGCATCCTCAAGTTTCTTTGACGCCGTCTTGAGGTCGCCCATCCTGTAATGCTGCACTGCTATGTTATTCAGGATGACGCCTTCGTCAATGCCGCCGCTGGGCGCAACCAGGCCGCGCAGTAGAAAGTCAAAGGTGTAGCGGTTCAGCGCGCTGTCATATGTGAGCAAGAAGTAGTTGTACTTGTATGGCGGGGCGCCCCGGTTGTAGAACACCGGGTCTTTTTGCCAGAGGATAAGCTGGTTATTGCCCGCAACTTCGTAGCGCATGTCGTAAACCGGCTGGATGCTGAAAACAGGGATGCTGGGATCGGCCCCCGCTAGGTTGAAGACCAGCATAGCCGTGAGATTCGTGTCTTCAAAAGGCTCACGGAGCGAAACGACTGCGTGCGCCCCGCCCATAACGAAGCCGCAGCTTGAATCGCTTAACTGCTCTTGCTTCATCTTGCCTTTCGCAATGAGCCGTATCTCTTTTCCGCCACGGCTGTATAGCCGGAACTCGCCATAGCTGCCGTAGTCCAGTATCGTGGCGGCGTAAGGCATCTCGCCCGGCGCGAACGCCCAGATGGCTTTCTCCTTAGCATGGAGCGCCCTGAAAGCCTGCTCCTGCGCAGGCAGCACGCACCATCCGGCAGGAGTCACTGCCGCGAAGACAGCCAAAGTGAACGCGAGTACTCTCCATGCTCTTAGCGGGAACCACATATCGTTATTGTAGCCTAACAAGCCATTTTACGCCGTAAACACTCCTTAGGTCGGTGCGGCGCTGGCCTCAGCGCGCCGTCCAGCGGCATCCACAGTATTGCTGGCGGTAGACGCCAAGCTCGCGGGAAAGCTCCACGCTGCGCTTGAAGCCTTCTCCCTTCTTGAAATTAGTCATGATGTAGTCAACGCCGCACTCAGCCGCAGCTGCCATCCCCAGCGCGTTGATAAGGCGGTGGTTTTTGTGCGGGCTGACTGTAAGCGTGGTGGCAAAGGCGTCCATGTCAATGTCCCGCGCCTTGCGCGCGATCTCCTGCAGGCGCAATGAATAGCACTCTTCGCACCGCTTCCCGCCTTCCCGCTCGCTTGCATACGCCGCAAGCGCCTCATCGCAGGATGAAACTTCCCCTTCAGTGCGCGATGAAACAACTTCCACCCCGAAATGGCGCGCTACTTGCTTCATCGCCTCAAGCCTGAGCGCGTGTTCTTGTTCCGGTTGGATGTTGGGGTTGAAGAAATAAACGATGATGAGCCCTGCGAGCGGCTGCCATACTTCCAGCGCCGCCGCCGCGTCCGGCGCGCAGCAGGCGTGGAGAAGTATTTTCCGCCCGCGGACATCTAAGTCGTTAAAAGCCAGCGGCTTCCTCTGGGCAGGTTTTCTACGGGGCATTCCCTCGCGCATGCGTAAATGATACCACCCGCCTGCGCCCTGGCGGGCAAGTAACGCATAAAGCCGCGTGATTACTGGCGTTCGGGCTTGCTAACGCTGCTTGCGCATGATAGAATCTTCTCATCCTAATTCTCACGAGGGGAAGTGGTATGACTAAAGCACTTGGAAAAACAGAGCTCGTCGCCGAGGTCGCTAAGACCGCCAAAATTGAAAAGGCCAAATCAAAAGCGGCCGTTGATGCCACCATCGCGGTCATCACCAACACGCTCAAGAAGGGCGGGAAGGTGCAGATCACCGGCTTTGGCACCTTTGAGGTCGTCCGGCGGAAGAAGCGTACCGGAGTGAACCCGCAGACCGGTGCGAAAATCATCATTCAAGCGCGCAAAGCCCCGAAGTTCACCGCGGGCAAGACTCTGAAAGACTACGTCGGCAAGTAACGGCCACATGACTACAATTACGTGCGGGGGCGGCCTCGGCCGCCCCTTTTCGCTTAACGTGGTTCTCCGCCGCGAATGATAGCAGCGGATTATTGCGCTGTTACATCCCCAGCGCCTTCCTGACCGCGGCTTCAAGCCGGCCATGCTCGCGCTCTACCAGGCGGTAGGTGACGCGCGCCGCACGCTGCTTTATCGGGATGACCCGCCGCAGGTCAATTGGCGTGCCTATGACCACTGTGTCGCAATCAACTGCCGCGATGGATTCCTCAAGCTCCTTGAGCTGCTTGGGGAAGTAACCCAGCGCAGGGAGCACTTCGGAAAGGTGCTTGTAACGCTTGAAAGCGTCGGCGATGCTGCCGTGCGCGTGCTCGCGCGGGTCCACGATGCTCGCCGCGCCATACTTCTTCGCCGCAAGGTAAGCAGCGCCGAAGGGCATATCCCCGTGGGTCACAGTCGGGCCGTCTTCAACGAGCAACACTCGCTTGCCATTAATCAGTTCCGGGTCTTCAACTTCAACCGGCGAATCGCAAAGCAGCACCTCCGCATTGGGGTTGCGCGACTTAACATTTGCGGCAACCTTCTCCACCGCCTCAATTGAGGAAGTATCCGCCTTGTTCACAATGACAACGTCAGCAGCCTTGAGGTTGTACTCGCTGGGGTAGTAGGTAAGCTCATTGCCTGCGCGGTGCGGGTCCGTGACTGTTACCATCAAGTCGCTTGCAAAGAAAGTCGCATCGTTGTTCCCGCCATCCCAAAGCACGGCGTCTGCGCAGCTTTCAGCCTCGCGGAGGATCGCTTCGTAGTCAATGCCCGCAAAGAGAACATTGCCCTCGTTAATGTGCGGCTCGTACTCTTCCATCTCCTCAATCGTGCAGTTGTGCCGCTTCAAGTCCTCAAGCGTCTCATACTTCTGCACCCGCTGCTCAATCAAGTTGCCGTAGGGCATCGGGTGGCGCACAACGGCTGCGCGCTTGCCGAGTTTCTTGAGGATAGAGGCGATATAGCGCGTGGTTTGGCTCTTGCCGCAGCCGGTGCGGACTGCGACGGTTGAAATCACCGGCTTCGTGGACTTCAGCATTGACCCGGCAGGCGGAAGGAATCCGTATTCCGAGCCGGTCGCGAGGACGCGCGCGCCAAGCTGCATCACGCTGTTGTAAGACTCGTCGCTGTAGCAAAAGTAGCAAACATCAACTTTATGCTTGCGAATGAGTTCTTCCAAATCGTCCATAGATTCAATCGGAATGCCTTCGGGGTATAGCCCGCCCGCAAGCCCTGGCGGGTAAACGCGCCCGTCTATTTCGGGAATCTGTGTGGCAGTGAACGCGGCGACTCTATAAGCCGGGTTGTCGCGAAAAACTACGTTAAAATCGTGGAAGTCGCGGCCGGCTGCCCCGATGATTATCACGTTCCTGTGTTGCATATCACCTCCGCCGGCGGCTTTAGCCGGCACCATATGATTAGTATCATATCAGAGCAAACTCGCTTGTGAAGTGCCGTAGGAAAGGAGCTTCTTTAATGAACTTCACTCCCTTGATGGACTGCGGCTTACTCTTAAGCCGCAAAACCGCGTTAATCACGAAATCAAGCTGGTCGTAGGAGTAAACGCGGCGCGGTATCGCCAGCCGTACCAAATCCAAGCCATCGTTGCGGTCTTTGCCGGTCTTGGGGTCGCGCCCACGCAAGATTGTCCCTATCTCGCAAGCGCGGATGCCCGAATCCAAGTATAGCGCCAGCGCAAACGCGTGGCCGGGATACTGCTCCTTCGGGATGTGCGGGCAGAACGCGCGCGCGTCTATATAAACCGCGTGCCCGCCAGGGGGCATTACAACGCGCACCCCCTGCTTCCAAAGCGAAGTCGCCAGGAAGGCGGTCTGGCTCATGCGGTGGCGCAAATAGCCAATCTCAGTTGCCTCCCGCAGCCCCACGGCTATCGCTGCCAAGTCGCGTCCGGCTAGCCCGCCGTAAGTGATGAAGCCGTCAAAGAGGATTGTGTATTTGCGCAACTCGTCGTAAAGATTCCTGTGCCTCGTGGCGACAAAGCCGCCGATGTTTACCAGCCCGTCCTTCTTTGCGGACATGATCATCCCGTCGGCGTAGGAGAGGAATTCGCGGAGTATTGCGCCAATGGACTTGCGCGACTGCCCAGGTTCGTAAGCCTTGATGAAGTAAGCATTCTCGGAGATGCGCGCGGAATCAACGAACAGCGGCACTCTATGCTTGCGGCACACTTCCGCCACTTCTTTGATGTTGCGCATCGACACAGGCTGGCCGCCTCCGCTGTTGCAAGTCGCGGTGAGGATGGCCAGCGGGACTTTCTCAGCGTGCCTGCCCATAAACGCCGCAAAGCCCTCCACATCCATATCGCCTTTGAACATTGAAAGGTCGTCAAGGTCAAAGATGCGCTTGTCGGGGAACTCGCGAAGCACGCCGCCCCGGTATTCAATGTGCGCGCCCGTCGTGTCAAAGTGCATGTTGCCCGGAACAATCATCCCCTTGCGCGAGATGAAATGGCTCATCAGCACAAGCTCTGCGCTGCGCCCTTGGTGCGAGGGAAGGACGTGCTCAAAGCCGAAAAGGTCGCGCACCGTGTCGCGAAAAAGCGTGAATGAGGCTGCGCCGGCGTAGGATTCGTCTCCCGCTTGCAGGGCGGCCCACTGCGCCTGGCTCATCGCGCCTGTGCCGGAATCTGTAAGCAGGTCAACGGATACATCACGGCTCGCGACGTTAAACAAGTTGTTTCCCGAGCGCTCAAGAATGCGCTTCCGCTGGGCGCGTGTCGTGTGATAGACCGGCTCAACGGACTTTATCTTGAAGGGCTCGGGAACTTTGAGGTCGTCGGCACAAGCCGGCGGCTCCCACATTACAAGTTTAGAGTAGCCCATACTTCTCCCGTTCCGATGAGTTCTGCACTGGCCGGGATAACTGGGCTCGGCGTCACTACCAAGGCTAACTGATGTGATTATAGCATACGCTTAGGCTATTGGCGCTCTTCGGAGGGCGTGTCTTCAGGAGGCGGGGGAATACCAGGAAAAGCCTTGGACTGCGCATCTTCTCCCTGCGCGTCGCCGCTTGGGCGGCGCAGGCGGAGGTAACCGTAAACGCCCGCCGCGTTTGCCGCAATCAACAGCCCAGTCAAGACTGCCGACGCCTCCGGCCCAAAGCTGCCGCCGGTCAACATCGGCGCGCCCTGGGGAACGATGGTAAAGGGGTGCCAGCGCGTACTGAACTCCAGGCCGGAAACGGGAAGATTCACAACTTCCAGCAGCGCGTTCCACCCGAAGTGGAACCCAAACGCCATCGTCAGCCCGCGTGTGTAGAGCAAAGTCAGCGACAGCAGCAGCCCTACGAGAAAGATGTTTACAAGCGCCGTCTTAACCACTGCGGGATTTTCAGCGTGTGCGAATGAAAACACTGCCGAGCTAATGACAGCGGCGTTCAACCACAGCGTAGCCTGCACGCTGCGCATCCGAGTGAACTGCTTGCCTACCACCGCCAGCAGCATATACCCAAGCGTGATGACTAGCAGCAACGGCAGGATGCCACGATAGACAAGCTCTTCACCCATTGCCGCCAGCGCGAGCATCGGGTAGGTGTTCTGCAGTTCCACTGCGGTTGCCGGGTCTGGCGCGCCGGGCAGAAAGATGAAATAGCCGCTGATGGCGCCCGGCAGTATCGTTAGCGCAAGGAGCGCAGCCGCAATTGCTGCGCCTGCAAGCAAGCTGAGCGCCCAGCGCATAAGAATAACCCTTGGCGCTTCCCGCGATGGCGGAATCGCAAGCAGTTGCCGGAAAACCACGAACCGCAGTCCGAGATAGATAGCAGCTGCGACAAGGAGTGTGCCAATCATCGTTTGCAAGTCTCCTGCAATACCTCAAGGAATGCGCGGTATGTCTCGCCCCATGTGAACTGCTGCGCCTGCTGACTGGCTTCCCTGCCAAGCCGCGCGCGGATGCGTGCATCGTGCGCAAGCAGTGAGAGGTGCGAATGAAATTCTTCAACCGAATGCGCGAGCAGGGATGCGGTCGTCTCCGGGTGCGCGGCGACATTGAACGCAACAGCTGGCACACCGAACCATGCCGCTTCCACAAGCGGCAGGTTGAAGCCTTCCCATTCGCTTGGCGATGCGTAAATGTCCAGTGCCGAGTAGAACGCGGGCATTTCCTCCGGGGGCAAATTAAGCAGCGGATCGGCCCCCTCGGCCCGCAGCCAAGCCTCGTCTTCCGGCGAGCCAAGCCCCGCAAGCGCAAGCTTCACCGGCGCGCCTTGCGCCCGCAGCGACTTCCATACCGCAATAAGCTCGCTAAGGTTTTTGTATGGCGCGTGCCTGCGGTGCAGCCGCGTACAGCACCCAAGCGCAATTTCACTTTCGCTTATGCCTAGCCGTTCCCTCATGCGCCTGCGCAGCTCATTTTGCTCCTCGCCGCGCTGCAACATCGCGCTGTAATAGTGGTCGCCGCCGAGGTGAATCACATGCAGCTTGTGCTGCGCCTCCGGCAGGAACCGCTGGGCAAGGAACTGCGAAATAGTCACAACCGCATCTGCGCGCAGCGTGTGCAGGTATGTTTCCATCAAGTGCAGATACTGCCAGTTCGCCTTGCCGCGTAGGCTAAAACCCGATGTTGGCACATTGCCAAAATCGTAATGCACAATGGGGCCGGCGTACGCGCAGCGCGCCCCGTAGAAAGGGAATGTGGCGGGAACGATAACATCGCAGTCCGCAAGCTTCGCTTGAATGCGCTTCATCGCCCGGCTGGCGTTCCACTCGTATAGCGGGAGGGCACGGTTATTCTTCCCGCCCTGCACTTCCAGCTTCTCAATGCAAATGCCCTCGCGCAGGTAGGTTTCGTCAAACGTTGTGGTAAACACAACCGCGCCGTGCCCGTCCTGCGCCAGCCTGCGCGCGAGTTCGCCCACGACGAGGTCAACGCCGTATCCTAAAAGCATGCGCACTGTGAGAAAACCAACCTGCACGCAGCAATGATAGCAGAGGCGGCAGATGGTAAAATAAGCTGTGCTTCCCGATAAGATTAGCCGCGCCGAACTCGTGCACATGTCCGAAGAAGCGTCTGCGTTCATCCGCGATAAGCTGGGGATGGCACCTTCCATCGCAGTCCAGACCGGAAGCGGCATTGCGCTTGGAAGGAAGGCGGAAGGCATACTCGCGTTCAAGGATATCCCCTACTTTCCCGAGCTGACAGTGCCGGGGCATGCGGGCGAACTGCGTTATGTCCACGGCGATGCCGGAAGCTTCCTGCACATATCCGGCCGCGCGCACTACTACGAAGGGATTCCCGCATGGCTGCTGGGATTGCCGCTATGGGCGCTTTTGCGCCTTGGCGTGCGGGATTACGTGAGCATCAGCGCATGCGGCGCGATCGACGATGGCTTGGACATCGGCTCGTGCGCGGTGATAAGCGATTACATTAACGCTGCCGGAGTGAATCCTCTGCGCGGCATCACCGGGGAAAGCGGCATGATGGAGTTTCCCGCGATGCGCGACATCGCCGACCCAGGGCTTGCTAACGCCGCTGATGCTGCCGCTGAGAAAGCAGGTATAAGGCTTGAGCGCGCCGTGTATGCGATGTTACCTGGGCCCGCGTATGAGACGATTGCCGAGTTGCGCGCCTTGCAGACGCTCGGAGCGACTGTAGTGGGAATGAGCACGGTGCCCGAGATGATGGTCGCGCGCGCCCTTAAGATGCGAACGCTCGCTATCGCCGTAATAACGAACAAGCCGCTTGCATCGCGTCCCCTGCACGCTGATGTCGTCGCGATGGCGCGCGAAATGCAGCCGGCGGTGGAGCTGTGGCTATATGGCTTTCTCGCCGCAAGGGAGTTAGCATGAGCCGCAAAGAAACGATGACCGCCCAAAAGTTTCGCACGCTGCTGATGCGGCTTGTGGCGTTGTTATTCGTTTGGGGACTCGTCATCCATTTCATTTCGCGCACTGTAGTGACGTATTCTCAGTATCGCGCGGTCTCGCGCGAGCTTGCGCAAGCGAGCGCGGAATATGACCGGATGTTTCACGACTACTCTGACCGGCTGTGGGAGGGCGATAGGCTTGCTAATGATAAGGAATACCAAAGGCAGTTATTAAAGAATAGTTATTATTACTATGAGGCTGACGAGCAGCCTATGATAGTGGTTGACCAATAGGCCTTTATGGCCTTCCCCTCACTCACGCACTTTGCGCAAGGCTCGCTATTTCGTTTTAAAACCCGCCCTCCCGCTAGAAGGGCTTTTAGGGAATCGTGGAGGAATCGTGAAAGGCAGTTGAGAATGAGACCTCTGAATGGGAAAAATAGCTAAGGTTAAATCTTGGTAAAACTCTATCCGCAGGTTCTCAACACGGTCGCTTTGAGGAGGGTCCCGATGGCTGATAAGAAGAAGGCTCCGGACAAGAAGGCTCCTGCCAAGAAGGCTCCTGCCAAGAAGGCCCCGGCCAAGAAGGCTCCGGCTAAGAAGGCACCGGCCAAGAAGGCACCGGCCAAGAAGAAGTAGTAATTACGTTGTCACCGCATTGCGGGGGTAAAAGGCTCCAGCCTTTCCCCCGCTACTTTTTAAGCCTCCACCTCCCCCCTCAAAGCCCACCTGTATTTCCAACCTTTTTCTATCAGTATTAACTTGAAACTCTATCTGACCAGCTTTGCATGCGGGCATTCGCTGTCAATGCGGCTTTTTAGCCTGCCAAGCACGCTATTGCCTGTAATAACGCGCATGTTCCACGCGAAGCTGCGCGTAAACAGCATGATTGCTGGGGGTATAAGCGTGATGGGCGTATGCAATTACTCTTTGCGCATTGCCACGACCGGGTCAAGGCTGCTCGCCCGAGAAGCGGGCCACAATCCGAAGATAAGACCGAACATGATACACACGGTGACTGATACAGTTGCATAAAGCACGGGCACTGTCGCAGTAAACTCAAGGTTCATCAACTTTGAAAGCCACGCGCCGACGATGAGCCCGCCGCCCCAGCCAAAGAGAATTCCTATTGCGCCGCCAATGACTGTTAACATAGCCGCTTCCAGAAGGAATTGCAGAAGCACAAGCCGCCTGCTCGCGCCGAGTGCCATGCGCAATCCGATTTCGCGCGTGCGTTCGGTGACCGTGACGAGCATGATGTTCATTATGCCGATGCCTGCTACTAACAGCGCAATGAGCGCAATCACGCCGAAGAGGATGATTATTGTGTTTAAAAATTGGTTTGCGAATTTGAGCGCATCGTCAAGCGACATAATTTGAAAGTTCTCTTTCGTCGGGTCGGAGAGTCGCCTGCGCTGGCGGAGTATCTGCCGTACTTCTTCGCGCGCAAGCTCAAGTGACTTAATGTCCGGCGCTACGCCGACGATCGCGTATATGTCGTCACTGCCTGTGACGCGCGCCTGGAAAGTCGTGAGCGGTATGCCAACTTGGTTGTCGGTGTTGTCCATGCTCCCCTTAGCTTCCAGCACGCCGATGACCATGAAACTACTCCCGCCGAGTTTGATAGTCTTGCCGACCGGGCTCTCATGCTCGCTGAATAAGCGCTTGCGTACGGTCGCGCCCAGCACAGCCACGCGCTTGAGGGATTTCTGCTCGCCCTCGTTGAACGCGCGCCCTTCAGCTACCGTCACGCCGGGGCCGAAGTAATACTCCCATAGCACGCCAGTAACTTCCACTACGATGTTCTTGTTGGCATATTTCGCGTTCATCCCCATGCTCGCCATTGGCAGCACGAAGTCAAGATGCTTCGCCGCCTTAAGAGCTTCAGCATCATGTATCGTGAACGGCTCTATCCTACCCTGGCCGTAAGCGCGCCCGCCTTGCTGCACCGCCTGTGGCATGATGAATATCCAGTTGTTGCCGTAAGAAGCGAATGCGCCGGTGAACGCCGCGCGCAATCCTTCGCCCATGCTGACGATGAGGATTACGATGCCGACGCCGAATATGACGCCCAGAAGCGTGAGGATGCTGCGCCACGTGTTTGAGAGCAGGTTGCGCCACGCCATGCGTATGCTGTTCGCAAAAAGCCCGCTCAACGCGATACCCCCAGGCTACTCATATCGCAGCGCCTCCACCGGATCCTTGCGGCTCGCAAGGTATGCGGGTATCAGCCCGAAGACAATGCCGAACATTGAGCTTATCAGCAGCGTAATCACCGTTATCCAGAATGGCACGGTTACAATCCACCCAAAACCGGTAGCCTTGGACATTATTGATGCCAGCCCCAGCGCTCCCAAATAGCCTAGGGTAAGCCCTATTGCGCCGCCGATTGTCGTGAGCAGCATAGCCTCAAGCAGGAACTGGCCGAGCACAGTGCGCGGCGGCGCGCCCAGCGCCATGCGAAGGCCTATTTCGCGTGTGCGCTCTGCTACCGATGCCAGCATTATGTTCATAATCCCGATGCCGCCGATGAGCAGCGACACAGCCGCGATAACGCCGAAGACGATGACCAGCGTGTTAAGTATCTGCGAGCCGAGTTTCATCCAGTCTTCGGGAGTCTGAATCTCAAAGTTTTCCTTTGTCGGGTCGGTGACGTGCCTGCGCTGGCGCAGTATCCTTCGTATCTCGTCTTTGGCCTCTTCGGCTTTAGTGATGTCCTTGAACTTCGCAAGTATGAAGTAGATATCATCGCTGCCGATGATGCGATCCTGCATCGTCGTAAGGGGGATGACAGCAAAGTCGTCCTGGGACACCCCGCCGATTCCGCCCTTCTGCTCCAGCACGCCTATGACTGTGAAATCAATGTCCCGCAGCTTTATCACTTTTCCTATCGGGTCTTCAAACGCCGCAAAAAGCCGGTTCTTCACCTTTTCGCCGATGACAACGACGCGGCTGCGCGAGCGCAAGTCTTTATCAGTGAAAACCGTCCCCGCCTGTAGCTTCAACGCTGTCGTGGTGAAGTATCCCGAATCGCCGCCGTCAATTACGGCGGAGTAGCTCTTGTCGTTGCGCTTAGCCAGCCCCGAAGTGCGCATGCCGCCCTGCACATCCTTGATAAGTGGCGCATTACGCTTTAGCGCGTCAACATCGCCCATGTTGAACAGGTCCGTCCTGCCTTCTGCATCAATCACGCCTTCGCGCATGGCAGCCTTGGGGATAATCTGCACTATGTCCTTGCCCAGGCTCGCTATCTCGCCGGCGAAGTACTTCTTCATCCCTTCGCCGAGGCTGACTATGGTGATGACCGAAGCCACGCCGATGACCATCCCAAGCAGCGTCAGGAACGAGCGTGTTTTGTTGGCCATCAAGTTTCGCCACGCGATGGAGAAGTTGGAGCGCAACGTCTGCACTATCCGGCGCTTCCCCTGCGCGCTAACTCGGCTTCAACAAGCGCGACGTCTTCTGGAACATCCACCGAAATCGGCCTGTATGCGCATTCCACGGCGAGGATTCTGATGCCCGCCTCAAGCGCGCGTAGCTGCTCCAAGCTTTCTGCAAGTTCAAGCTGCGATTCCGGCAGCGCCACGAACCTCTCAAGTATGTCTTTGCGGTAGTAGTAAACGCCGATGTGCTGGAAGTAACGCGCATGCTCCGCCCTGCGGGGGTAAGGGATACGCGAGCGCGAGAAGTACAGCGCGCGCCCGTCTGCAGCTATGACAGCCTTCACGGTGTTCGGGTCGTCCAAAGCGCCGTCCTCGTCAGTAGATAGCGGCGTGACCAGCGTGGCAATCTCTGCGTTGGCTGCGCTTGCCTGCGCAACTAGCGCCAGGAGCGCTTGTGGAGACACGAGCGGCTCGTCGCCCTGGATGTTCACGTAGGCGTCCGCGGGGTAGTAGCCTGCGACCTCGCCCATGCGGTCGGTTCCGCTTTGGTGCTGGTCGGACGTGAGCTGCGCCTTCATCCTGCGCTTTGCGCAGTGTTCCATCACCCGCTCGTCTTCCGTGGCCGCCACAAGCTCGGCGAAGGCGCCTGACTTTTCCGCCTGGCGGTAAACGCGCTCAAGCAGGCTTACGCCCGCAATCGGCGCGAGCGGCTTGCCTGGGAAGCGCGTGGAAGCGAAACGCGCGGGAATAACCCCGACGACTTTTAGTGCCATTGTCTCATCTCGCAATAATATTGATGCCGCCCATCGTGTCTTCGTTCCCGGTTTCAGACGGGGAATCGCCATTTTCGCCATCAGGCGGTTCTTCAGCCGGCATGCCGAGGTGCTGCTTGCAGCGCTTGATGTTAAACTCGGCGTCCCACCTCTCATTGCCGTAGGTCTCCTTGAGCTTGTCGGTCAGCTCAAGAAAGCGCTCGTAAACGGGAAGGGCATCGGCCCACTTCTGCATCATGTAAAGCGTTCGCGCCTTCTCGTATGTGAGGAGGATACTGTCAGGATCTTTTTGCAGCCCTTTCTCAAACTCGGCAAGCGCGGCCTCGTAGCTTTTGGCGGCTTGCAGGTTCTTACCGAGAACGAAATGGTTGCGCGAGGGACTGCTGCAGGACAGGAACTGCCCCATGAAATAAGCGGTTAGTAGTATTGCGATACCCAGCTTCACAAGCGCTGATTATACTCCAGCGCAAGCCCTGCAAGTTCAGCGAGGGCTTAGGGTTATCCTTTTTCCAGCGGCCGGTAAAGGTGCGGTTCCTTGCAGTTGAAGCAAAACGGCGCATCCGTCGGAAGCGCGGCGCCGCAATAGACGCAGCGCGAGCTGCGGTCAGTCAGCATTAGCTGCAAGTCCGCGATGAAGGCGCGCGTGTCGCCCGGCTCTCGCGGCTCGTCTTCAAACGCCTCCATCTCTTCCTCCTCGTCATCGTCAATCAGCGTAAACTTGTCGGACGGCACTTCCTCGTCATCGTCGTCGTCATCATAGTCCACGCTCAACGCCTCAGAACCGGTGTTCAGGTCTTCCATCGAGCGCAAGTTGTAGGCGATATCCTCGCGGAGATGCTCCGCCTCCTTAAGCTCGGCGGGGTCGGTTTCCACTTCCAGGTAGCGCGTAATGAAGTCCATCGCCAGCGGAAAATCTTCCTGCTCAAAAAGGAACTGCGCGGAGTACCAGAGCGCATGCGGGTCTTCCTGGTCGGCGCGCAAGGCGAACTTGAACGAACGCCACGCCTCGCGGTCATGCCCCATGTTTTGGTATGTCAGCCCTAGCAAGTTCCATACATGCGCGTCGTCGGCGTTAATCTGCGTCGCCTGGTTGAGCAGCTTGAGGGCTCTGCGGTAGTCCTCCTTATCAAACGCTTCTTCGCCGCGCGCCACTAGGCGCTGGTAATCCTCCAGCGCCTTTTGCTTGTCGGCTTCCGCTTTTGCGGGTTCAACGGCTTCTGGCGGCTCCCGTACGAGCGGGAGCTTGCAGTCAATACAGACTTTGAAGCCCTCACGGTATTCGGCTTTGCACTTTGGGCAGTAAGGCATCGCCCGCAAGATAAAGCAAAAAGCCGAAGTTGTAAAGCGGAAAGCAGGGGTGAATCGGGAAATACTTTAACCGCGCATCTTCAGCCAGCCAAGGGCGTCGCGGAAAGTAATGAGAAGAATTAGCGATATTAGCAGCGCAAAGCCAAGCTTAT
Organism: Planctomycetales bacterium; assembly: GCA_037445915.1. Classification (GTDB taxonomy): domain Bacteria; phylum 4484-113; class 4484-113; order 4484-113; family 4484-113; genus JBBIJQ01. The sequence goes on from JBBIJQ010000009.1 coordinate 37,235, forward strand.
GCGCAATGGCTTCACGCTTTGGGTTGATGCGGATGCCTATGGACTTCAGCAGAACGAAGAAGATATGTCCGCCGTCCAACGCCGGTATCGGCAGCAGGTTCATCAGCCCGAGGTTCAGCGTGATTATCATTGCAATCTGAATCAGGTTGTAAAAGCCGGTGCGCGAGGACTGGGCTATCAGGTTCACAATGCCAAGCGGCCCCGAAACCATCTCCGCGCCCTCTTTTGTCGCCAGTATTTTAAGCTGCGTAACGAAAAGCACTGTTGTGACGTAAACAGTGCGCACCGCGCGCACAATTGTCTCGCCAAACGGCAGGCGCTCCAGCTCGGAACGGAATAGGACGCCGAACGTGTTGAGGTTTGTTCCAGCGGGGAGTAGAAGCTCAATGCGCGCGCCATTTCGCTCAACTACAATAGGCGTAGGTTCAGGCAGCCCTTTTCCTTCAGGGTCAATCAGGAAGTAAACATCAGTGCCAAACTGCACTTCCTCGCTGCCGACAGATACTACAATGTCGCCGGGGCGCATCCCTGCGTCCGCCCCCTTGGAGTTGGGCACCACCAGGTCTGCCTGGCGCGTTATCATCACCGCCTGCATGTTGAGAATGCCCAGGCTCGGCTTCCCCTCGTTGTAAGGAACTTCCTTGCCGTCCTGCTTCACGGTGAAGGCGCGCGGCGTCACAATGCGGTCAAAAATGGTGTCCCGCCTGTCCAGAGTGAGAGTAACCGGCTGGCCTGCAATGGCCGCCTCGCGAATGATTGACGAGAGCATGTAGCTGTCATATATGCGGCGGCCGTTGGCGCGTTCAACGATATCGCCCGGCTGGATGCCCGCTTCATACGCAGGCCCGCCGACTACGAGCGATTGCACCATAACAAACTGGCGCGGGAAGCCAATGAACGATAGGACGAAGATGAGGACGACCGCAAGGACGAAGTTTCCCATGGAGCCGCCTGCGAGAATGAGCAGCTTCCACCATGTCCGGGCGGATTGGTACGAGCGCTCGGTAATGGGGTCGTCAGGGTCCATCCCAGCGACGCGGACGAACCCGCCCAGCGGAAATGCGCAGATGTGGTAGCGCGTGCCCCGCCACTCCTTCGTCAATAACGCGGGGCCAAAGCCAATGGCGAAATCCGTCACATCAACGCCTGCAAGCTTGGCGAACAACATGTGCCCGGCCTCGTGGATGATTATGACCAGGGCAAAAACGAACACAACCGCAATGATAGGCAGTATCTCTTGCATTAGCGCAATGCTGTGCAGGCTTGCGTGCCTGCGCAGCTCAAGGATTATAGCAGGGCGATTAAATCCGGCGCGTCTCTAGCGCGCGCTTGGGCTATAATCACGCCGATGGATTCCCATGAATTCCCTGTGACCCTTATCGCGACCATCACTTTGTCGGAGACACTCGCCGGGCTAGTTAGCTTCCACAAGCCTGTGAAAATGGCGTTGATAACCGGCGAGTATTTCCGGCCTTCTATAGAGCACGCGCTAACCAAGCTTGCCGCGCCGCCTGCCCGCACATCCGTCATCACAGTTGACGGGCGCAGCAGTAAGCCGAGCCCTTCATACTCTGATGCCAGCGCGTGCTTTGACACTGCATACGAAGCGGCGCGGCTGGCGAAGGATGAAGCGGGACGAAGCGGAGGGAGGGTCGTGTGCGACTTTTCTGAAGGAACCTTCCTTTTGCGGCTGGGGCTGCTCCGGGCGGCGGAAGAGTTAGGGCTTCCCGGGGTTTACCGCGCGTGGGCGGAGGACGCCCCGCTGGAAGTGCCGCGCGGGGAAATAGACTTGCAGCGCGAGCAGCCATTCTTGTTTCAGCAAACGCTCAATAGCGTGGAGGGGCTCGTCAACGCCAATCGCTTTGACACTGCGCATTTCGCCCTAAATGAGGCGCTACGTTCTGAAGCGGGCAGTGTTGACGGCAAAGAGGTTGCGTTTCTCCAACAACTGCTAGGTTTTGTAGAGGCGCTGATTAAGTGGGACCGCTTCGATTACCGGGGTGCAGCGCGGGGCTTGAAGCCGGTGCACGGGCAACTTGCAGGCATGGCGGGACTCCCGCATGCGGCAGCGCTCGCCGGGGAGGCGGAGAAGTTGCTTAAGTGGCTGGACCAAGTTGGCGGCGGAGTATCCTCCGAGTATCTGGCATATGACTTCCTTGCCTCAGCGGTGCGCTGCGCGGGGCGCGGTGCGTATTCCGATGCGATCATGCGCCTCTACCGCGCGCTGGAGGCGTACGGGCAAAGCGAAGCCTGCCGCTACTTCAACGTCCGCTCGACGGAGAGTTTTCCAACCGAGCTTATTCCCAACCATACCCGTTTCTTTAGCGGCCACCCGTTCTACAAGCACGGCAAAAAGATGGACCTGGGGATGGAGGCTACATTCGCCATCCTCCGCGCGGCAGGCTCAGGTGTTGGCGAGCGTTTTGCGCGCTATTACGAACGGCCTGCGAATGAAGGCATGAGCCTGCGGGATATGCAGTCAATGCGCAACAATTCTCCGCTGGCGCACGGTTCGTTTGTGATTGGCGATGAGGATTTCCGCAGAGCGCTGAAGCTGATGAATTCGTTTCTAGGAGCAGGAAAGCGGCAGTCCTGGGAGCTTGCGCCGGTAGTGCGCGTGAAACTCGCCTAAGTAAAATAAAACGCTAGGCGAGCCGCATACCATCGCCGCTGCCGTAAGCCGCATGTTGGCGCGGCTTGTGCGCCAAGCGATTAAGGAGACAGCCCGTCAAGCGTCGGTAAAGGCTTGTGTTAGTCGTCGCCGTCGTCGGGCATATCTTCGTCTTCGCCATTCTCTTTAGCGGGAGGGGCTGCAGCCCCGCCTTCATTGGCAGGAGTGGCGTTGTCAATCGGCGCGCTTTCAGGCTGGTTCAAGACCTGGCCCTTCGGATTATTGGGGAGGTTATCCCCGCCGGGGCAGGCGGTCATTGCAAACGATGCGAGCGCAAAAGCGATAACAAGGGCTAACACAGTTAGTAGTTTTTTCATCTTGGTAACCTCCAGATGGTTAGTGACGATTCTAAGGTTGTTAATGCGCAGCTGTCAACATTATCGGCGGGGAGGCCTTCCCCCGCCGCTGCGGTCGTCGCGGCGGGGCGGGCGTGAACCGCTGTCGCGGCGCGGCGCGCCCTCGCGCGGGCCTGTCGGCTTTGTGTATTCAATATCGTCGCGCAGGAGGTTGACCTTGCCGTTGTCGTCAACCTCGCGCACGCGCACGCGCAATGTGTCCCCTACCTTCAGGTAGTCTTCAACGCGCTCAATACGGTGGTCTGCGACGTTGGAGATGTGCAGTAGCCCGTCGCGCCCCGGCACCAGTTCAATGAAAGCGCCGAAGGGAACGACGGAAACTACCTTGCCCTCAAAGACCATGTCCTTCTCAATTTCCATCGTCATCGCGCGCACGATTTCATAAGCGCGCTTGACGCCGTCGTGGTCAACACCCGAGAAATACACGGTGCCGTCGTCGTCAATCTCAACGTCCGCGCCGGTCTCGGCCTCAAGCTTCTTGATGTTCTTGCCCGAAGGCCCGATGACCATGCCAATCTGGTCGGGGTTTATCTTGAGCATCATCAGCATCGGCGCATACTGCGACAGCTCTTCCCTCGGCGCGGCGATGATTTCTTCCATCTGGCGAAGGATATACATCCTGCCCACCCGCGCGCGCTCAAGGGTCTTCTCAACTATCTCAAGCGTAAGGCCTTCAATCTTGACGTCAAGCTGGATCGCGGTGATGCCAAGCTCGGTACCGGCAACTTTAAAGTCCATATCGCCGTTGAAGTCTTCAAAGCCTGAAAGGTCCGAAAGCAAGACAAACTTGTCGTCTGACTCGTAAATCAGGCCTGTGGAGATGCCTGCGACCGGCCTAATCATCGGAACGCCGGCATCCATCAGCGCCATGCAGCCAGCGCACACGCTGGCCATGCTGGAGCTTGCGTTGCTCTCCGTGACCTCGCTCACTACGCGGATGGAGTACGGGAAGTCGGCGTCGGTCGGCAGCGCAGGCATAAGCGCGTGCTCTGCAAGCGCGCCGTGGCCGATGTCGCGGCGGCCGGGGCCGCGCATGAAACGCACCTCGCCAACGGAATAAGGCGGGAAGTTATAGTGGTGGATGAAGCGCTTGTGCGCCTCAAGCATCAGCGAGTCGATGCGCTGGCGGTCGGCGAAGCTTCCCAACGTCACCGCCGAGAGCACCTGCGTCTGGCCGCGGGTGAATAGCGCGCTGCCGTGCACGCGGGGCAGGAGCGAAGTCCGGCCCGAAATGGGGCGGATTTCCTCGGAGCCTCTGCCGTCAACGCGGATGTTATTCTTTATCACGAACTCGCGCATATAGCTGCCGACGCTCTTGTCGGCATATGCCGCAAGGCGCATCGGGTCTGCGTCGGGGTTATCAGCCAGCACCTTCGCGCAAGCTTCTTTCTTCACCTTGGACACCGCGCCGTAAAGGTCGGCCTTGCTGTCCGAGGGGATGATGTCCTTGAGCGCTTCGTCAACCAGCGCCTTGACCTGCGCAAACAGCTTCTCGTCATGCACCGGCTCGGAGATGTCCATCTTCTCCGGTGTGCCGACCTTGGCGATGAACGCCTCAATTTCCGAGATGATGCGCTTGATTTCGTCGGTGGCGCGGCGCATGCCTTCAAGCACCATGTCTTCGGGCACTTCCGCGCTTTCGTTCTCAATCATGTTCACGTAATCGCGCGTGCCGGAAACTAGCAGGTTCATCTGCGATGCGGCGGCCTGTTCGGTTGACGGGTTCACAATGAACTCGCCATCAAGGAAGCCGATGCGCACTGCCGCCACGAGCTTGGGGAAAGGAATGCAGGAAATCCCCAGCGCGGCCGACGCGCCGATAATGCCCATCACGTCTGTCGGCGCGACGAGGTCGTGCGATAGAGTCGTGATGACAATCTGCACGTCATTGTGGAAGTTCTTAGGGAAGACGGGCCGCAGCGTGCGGTCAATGCGGCGGCCGATGAGGATTGCGTCCTCGCTGGGACGGCCTTCGCGCTTGAAGAATCCGCCGGGGAAACGTCCCGCCGCATACATGCGCTCTTCAAAGTCCACCATCAGGGGGAAGAAGTCTGCGCCTTCGCGGGGTTCCGGCGATGCCGTTGCTGCTACTAGGAGCGTAAGCCCCCCGCAATTGATCATTACTGCGCCGCTGGCTTGTTTTGCGATTTCGCCTGTTTCTAGGCGAAGCTGGCCGTTGCCGACCATGAATTCATGTGTGGTTTGTCCCATTTGTGCTCTCCAGCATCAGGGGTGCTGCGTGGGCAGTTACTTCCGTACTACTTGCGCAGACCGAGCCTCTGGATTGTGTCCAGGTAGCGGTTGTAGTCCTTGCCCTTCAGGTAGTTGAGGAATTTGCGCCTCTGTCCGACCATCAGGAGCAGCCCGCGGCGGGAATGGAAATCCTTGCGGTGCTGCTTAAGGTGCTCATTCAAAGAGTTAATGCGGTTAGTCAGCAGTGCTATCTGAACCTCTACCGAGCCTGTATCACCCGGATGTCCCTGAAACTGCTTTATGATGCCCGCCTTCTGTTCCTTGTCCACTGGCATCCCGTTATTCGTTCTCCATTACAATTATGAACCGCAAATACTATACCAGCATCGCCCGTGTGTCAAGCGCAATGACGGTCGCGCAGGAAGAAACGCCGATAGCGCACTATCCATAACCTCCCGTAGGCCACACTTTAGTGTGGCTCAGGAATCTCTTGGTTGGAACAGGCGACTCGCCTGCTCATATTGCGCACAGCCAGCCTGGCTGTGCCACCTTTCAGAATCCAGACGGCGGGGAATAAATCCCCGTCCCTTCAGCCGGATTCCAGAGCCAGGCTAAAGCCAGGCCTACTGAGTGGAGTAGCGATTAAAAACGGGTACGCCGGGCTCACCAGCTCCGCTCCGGAATCTGGACTTCCCTATCGGGCGTTGGGCTCTCCAACCCCACGAATAAATCTGGGATCTATTACAGTGCGAGGGCTTGCCAGCCTTAGGCTAGTTTACTCCTCGCCGCTATGGATTCTGGAATCCGAAAGTGCCACAGCCGACTCGGCTGTACGTTTCACGCACAAGCGGGACGCATGTGCCACCAAGATTTGGAGCAGAATCCAGGGCGGGACTGAAGCCCAGTTTACCCATCCCTCCATAACCTCTCATCCCTAACCCCTTATCCCTTTCCCCTAACCCCTTCCCCTCCCCTTCCCTGCTACAATCTTCCGCCGAGGAAAAGCACATGCCAAAAGAAATAACGCTTGAGCGCGTAAGCCTGACGCCCCTGGAGCGCGAGGACCTGCCGATGCTGCACTGCCTCGTAGAGGAAGAGTGCGGCCCGGTCCTCGCGGAATGCCGCGACTGGGAGACGCTTTGCCGCCTATACGAGGAAGGCGCACTGTCCGGCGACCCGCGCCACGCCTTTGTAATCCGCCTTGACGGCATGCCCGTGGGATACTGCACAGCCAACTTTGAGGACGGCGTTATCCGCCTTGGGCTGCCCGCAGGAACTCCGCAGCGCCCCAGCGTGGCGCTGTTCAGCCTGCGCTATGCCGCCGACCTCGTGTTCTCCACGGTGTGGCACCACGACAAGGTACAGGCGCGCGCGCTGCCGCTGGACAGCGAGATGCTTGCCGCAGCGCGCAAGGCGGGCTATCGCCCCGCGCCCGAAGAAGGGATTCTCGCGGTCACGCGCAAGTCATGGGAAAACTGGGAACACCATCCCGTCCGCGACTGCATTGACGACATCCCCAAGGGCGGCGAATATGTCTCCCCGCTCGCCATCAAATACACGCCTGCGGTGGCTGACGATATTCCTTTCCTCATGCGCCTGCATAACGCTACCTTTGAGTTCTACAACTGGCGGCCGCAGTCGCTGTGCACCGTGGAGAAGCGCTTTGAGCGCGGCGAGTTCTTCGGCGACAAGACGCGCGTGTTCATCGTGCGCGTGAAGGGCGAGCCGGTGGGCATCGCACGCATCCAGGACGTGATGAGCGCTTCGCCCGAAATTGGGCTGCGCATCCTCGGCCCGTGGCAGGCGCGCGGCATCGGCGGCCCTGCGACAAGGTGGCTAATTGATTATTGTTTCAAAAAGCTGCCGCGCAGGATAGTGAAGGTGCGCGCGGTGACCGTCTCCACGAATATCGGCGGTAACAAGGCGCTGCGCAAGGCGGGCTTCCGCAAGGACGGCGTGACGCGCCGCCAATGGTTCATCCGGGGCCAGTGGCGCGACGCCGCGCTTTACTCCATGCTGCGCGAGGAATGGGAAGCTCAGAAGCAAGCCCGCTTGGTAAAATGAAGTTCACAAGCAGCGCCGCCCGCAGCCTGGAATGAAAACGCCATCCTAATGCAGGACTCCCTGCCGAACAGAGCATCGCGCAGAGCCGGGCTGTAAAGCGGCCTCCTGCGAACCGCCACCTGGATACCGGAACAGAGCGGCGGGGCGCATCCGCGCATCCTACATTTCCATGAGGTCAATCTTCATCGCCAGCGCATCACCGCTGCCGCCGCCGCTATCTTCCGTGCCGCTCGGAGTAGTCTCTACCCCACTGGGCGTGTTCACGGAGCCGTTGGGAGTGCGCACTTCTCCGCCAGGAGCAGTATCCACCCCGCCGGGAGTGGTTTCGGTTCCGCTGAGCGTGGCCCAAAACCCGTAAGCGTTAGGCGCAACTCCGCCTAAAATGAGCCTGCTGTCACTCTCTAGCGTCATAGAGAACGCTCTCTCGTTGCCATTCCCTCCCCATGTTTTCTGCCATAACAACGTGTTATCTGGAGAGTATTTTAAAAGAAGGACGTTATTTCTTCCTGCGCCGGCGGCAAAAGTGAGTCCCGACACATAAACGTTTCCTTCGCCGTCAACGACGACGCCATCGGCACAATCAGTATCGCCCCGGCCCCAAGTAGTTTGCGAGAGTAGGTTGCCAGAGGGTGAATACTGGAGAAGGAAGGCGTCTTCCGAGCCTGCGCCGAAGCTCTCAGTGCCTCCAGCCACATACACGGCGCCTTCTCCGCCGGCTGCGACGCAATGGGCTTCATCGTAGCCGCTTCCGCGCCATGTCTTCTGCCATTGAAGCGCGCCTTCAGGTGAGAATTGAAGCAGGAATGCGTCAGTTACCGAAGCCCCAAAGCTACTCGTAACTCCTGCTACATAGACTTTGCCTGCGCCATCTACCGCCACACTATTGGCGGTATCAGCCCTGCTTCCGCCCCAGGTCTTCTGCCATTGGAGCTCGC
>JBBIJQ010000009.1:45529-45940 GCA_037445915.1 Planctomycetales bacterium
TTTCCGCTGCCATCCACTGCCAGGGCGTTGGGAAAATCACCTCTGTTTCCGCCCCAAGTCTGCTGCCACTGGAGCTCGCCCTCGGGCGAATACTGAAGCAAAAATGCATCACCAGAACCAGCGCCGAAACTATCTGTCATCCCTGTAACGTAGACATTGCCACTCCCATCTACCGCCATGCCGCTAGCATAATCATAACCGCTTCCACCCCAGGTCTTTTGCCACAAAAGCGCGCCCGATGATGAATACTGAATCAGCAATACATCACCGCCGCCGACTCCGAAGCTATCGGTCCTGCCCGCCACATAGACGTTACCGCTGCCATCTACCGCTGTTGCAGAGACGACATCCCAAGCGAATCCACCGAATGTGTGAACCCAAGTAGATGGCAGCGCGGACACATATAGAGTA
>JBBIJQ010000010.1:0-45595 GCA_037445915.1 Planctomycetales bacterium
ATGAGGAAATAGACGGCCAGCGACTGGTTGCCATAATACTCGCCGGCGACGACGCCAATGGCGGCGATGAAGACCGTGAAGAATACTATGAAGCCCAATATCAGGCCCCATGTGCGGTTGATGTTGCTCCGTATCTGATCCTCAAACATAGAGTTCACCCCATAAGATAACTCCGTATTTTATCAGGATTCCTCGTTTGGTATTGTAGAAGCGATGTTATTGGGGTAAATTAGGGTAGTTAGGCTGGATGGTGAACTTAGTGGACCTTATCCCCGGCAGGCTTACTCTTCTTGTTGGCGACATATCGCTTGTGAAGACGCAAGCGGTAGTCAATGCCGCAAACACAGAGCTTTGGATGGGCTCTGGAGTTGCCGGCGCGCTCAAAGCGCGCGGCGGCGATAAGATAGAGAAAGAGGCAAGGGCGCAGTCTCCCATCCGTCCCGGCGGGGCGGTGCTCACAAGCGGCGGCGATTTGTTCGCAGATTATGTCATACATGTTGCCACTATGGAGCTAGGCGCATACGCCACTCCTAAAGCGGTTCGGATGTGCACCATGGGCGCGCTCGCGCTGGCGAAGGACAACCGCATTGACTCCATTTCCTTTCCCGCGCTGGGCACAGGGGTTGGAGGAGTCTCCCTTGATGACTGCGCCAAGGCGATGCTCCCGACCATTTCCCGCTGGGTCCGCGAAAACGACTTGCCGGGCGAGGTTCAGCTTATGCTCTTCCATCAAGAGCACCATGACGCCTTCTTGAATGCCTGGGAACACCTCAAGCTTGAAGGCGAGCTGTAAGGCCAGTGATAACTGTTGAGCCATCGTTTGTAAAGCAAAACGGCTTATGGTTTAGTTTCATCCCAGCGGGTTAAACTTCTCTTTAGTTTCAACTTGGCAGCCCCCCGGACATCTTTCACAGTAGCAACTATCTCTCGGGTTACAGCCGTATTAGGCTTATATACGATACTACATAATATCGTATTAGGCCATAATTCAGTTATTATAGATTAGTAAAACCGTATTAGACCCTATTACGATACTATGTGGTATCATAATAGCTATGCCGATAGAATACATCACTATTGCGGAAGGCATTCAGGCGTGCATTCCTAATCTGAGCATGAGCGATGTCAAGCTGAACCAAGAAGTTTGGGGAAAGCTTGCGCAAGCCAGCCGCGCGCTTGCTGAACTTAACGGGGCGACTTCAATGCTGACCATGCCAGGAATGGGAGTATTGACCTATCCGATGCTGGCAAGAGAAGCTGAGACAAGTTCACGAATTGAAGGGACACGCTCAACGCTTGAAGAAGTGCTGCAAGACGAGATGCACCGTAGCACGACCAAAGGCGAAGCACCCGGGGCGGATTTGCAGGAGGTTCAAAACTACCTTGCCTCTGCACAGCTCGGGTTTAGGCTTCTTGAGGATTTTCCACTTTGTTGGCGCGTTATCAGGCAATTGCACCGCCAGCTATTAGACGGGGTGCGTGGCAGGTCATGCGCGCCGGGCGAGTTTCGCCGCATTCAAGTGTGGATTGGCGGCAGGACTATGAAAGAGGCCGTGTATATTCCTCCTCCTCCTGACTACCTGCCCAAACTAACTAGTTTGCTTGAAGCTTATCTGAATGCCGAAAATGGGCTGGACCCGCTGCTGAAATGCGGTATCGCCCACGCGCAGTTTGAGCTGATACATCCGTTTATGGACGGCAATGGCCGCGTAGGCAGGCTGCTCATCTCTCTGTTTCTTAGGCAAACAGGCCTGCTTAACCAGCCGGTCTTAGTGTTAAGCGAGTACTTTGAGCACAATCGTTCTGCATACTATGAAGCGCTCAACAGCGTCGTTTCGGAAGAGAGTTGGGAAAAGTGGCTTAACTACTTTCTTACGGCGGTTCATGCGCAAGCAGAAACGCGCCTTCGCTTGACCAATGCGCAAGTAGCGCTTTATTGGGCCTATAAGTCCCGCATCAGAGAACTTGCTGGAAGTAAGCGCGGCGTTAAGCCGGTTTACCTGGAGCCTGCACTAGATGTGCTGTTTAAGCATGTTTACATTAACTCTGCGATGATTAAGCGCAGCCTGAACGTGGAGAATGCAACGGCGAGCAGGATTATCCAGGGGCTTCACAATCTAGGCGCAATAGTGGAGACATCCGGGCGCAGCCGTAACCGCGAGTATTGCTGCGACGAGCTGCTTAAGCTGCTAAGAGGATAGGGGCGCTTACTCCTCAAGCTCCCAGGATGTCGCGCCAAGGGTCTTGTCGGCGGCGTCCACCTTGCCCGACGCGAGCAGGTCGGCAGCGGAGGCAATCAGCGTGGCGTCTCCCTCGCGCCCTGCCATCATCAGCACCGTCTTCGCGCGGTCAATAATCACCGTCGCCGTCCCCGCGTCATGCGCGAGAAGCTGCTTGGCGCGGCTAATCTCCGCAACCACGTCCTTCACGCGCATAACCGCGTCAACCTTCGGGTTGATTGAATCAAGTATCAGCTTGCGGTCGGCTGTGAACTGCACGATGGATTCCGCGGGCATCTCGGTGCGCGAGGTTTGCCCCAAGTATTCAAATGACAGCGCGGATTCCAAGACTCTAAAGCGCGCGGCAGGATGCGCGTCAAACACGAGCTTTATCAGAAGGTTTTGCGGCTGGCCCGCGACTATGTCCGGCAGCTCAATGACCGCCAGCCCGCCTTCAGCCTGCACTTCGCGCCCGTAGAACTTGTCAAGGCGCACGCCCTTGGGAAGCTTCAGCGTCATGCGCACAGCCTTCGCCACGACTTCAAACAACGTCGCCAGCTCCGTCTCAAACACGCGCGGCAGGTCGCTCACCGCGTCCACGTAGTAGTAATTGCCAAGCGTGTTCTTCGCGACGCCGCGCATCAGCTCTTCGTTGTATTCAACGCCCACGCCGATGGTGGAAATGCTAAAGCCTTCGCGCTTGATGCCGCGCGCCTTGGCGATTATCTCGCCGTATTCAGTGACGCCCTCGTTGGCTTCGCCGTCGGTGAGCAGGATGATGCGCGAAAGGTGCGTCGCGCCCTTCACCATCGCAAGCTGGTTCGCGCCGGCAGCCATCCCGCCGTAGAGGTTCGTGGTGCCGCGCGGGCGGATGAGGTCAAGCTGCGCCTTGAGCGCTTCCTTCATCGTCACCGGCGATTGCGCCAGCACGACGTCCACGTTCTCCGCGAAGGTCACGATTGAAAGCGTGTCGGCGGGGCCGAGCTTGTCTATGAGCTGGCGGCAGGCTTCCTTCACGTATTCCAGCGGCCGGCCTTCCATGCTTCCCGACTTGTCAAGCACGATGGACAGGTTCACCGGCGGTCGCACGAGCTTTTGCCCCATGAACGCGCCGGAAAGCTCGCACAGCAAAAAGTTCTCGCTGCGCGCATCGGCGAGCGCGTAAGGGTTGTGCACCATCAGGTTCAGCGTGACTTCGGGCTTTAGCAGCGCGAGGTCAACCGTTTGCAGCGCCTGCGCCATCACGGTGGCGTCGCCTGCGGCCACGGGCGCGGTGGAAACTACGGTCGCTGCGCCGGTTCCCTGGACTACAATCGTGGCGTCGCCGTGGCTTTCGGGGGAGACAATGGTCGCGTCGTTACTGGTCGTTTCCATAGGTCTATTAGACTACCATCAAGCTGGGATTGTTGCATAGAAGGGGGCGTGGGGGCGGATGCAGGATTAGATTTCCTGAGGTTTACTAAAGTGGTCTTTGGGGGACCTGCGCCTTGGCCAGACGCAGCCAAATCAGGAAAGAGGAAAGAGAGATGGAAACCGTTTTTCGCTCACGAGGGGCTACTTTCGCTCTGCCATTCCGCATGCTCGCGCTTGCCTTGGCGATAGCGCTCATGGGCGCTTCGTGCGGCACTAGCGCGAGACTCGCGCAGCCTGCATCGCTCGCGCCTCAAGCGCATGCCGTCTCGGCGCAAGTCGCCGAAGTACTTGCAGCGCAAGCGCCCGAAGGCGTGGACGCCGCGCTGTGGGGGATGCTGAGGGATGAGCTTGTGAGGGAGCTTGAGACATCTGCTGGCAAGCGAACTGCATCTGCTCCGATGACGATTCTCCCAATGAACAGCTATCGCCGAGGGATAGGAATGGGCTGGGATGATGAGTTTATGAGGGCGGATGGGTCCGGTAATGGGATTGTAGACGTAGCAGACTTATCGACGATAGTCATGCATTATCACCATTAGGCTGATTACATCAACGCGCCTGGCAAGGTGGCTGACTATAACAACGATGGTTATATCTCCTTAGGTGATGTTACAGCGCTGGCGCGCTCTTGCGGGATGAGTTGCAGCGGCTTTCGGACTGAGTACTCAACCGAATGGGAGAATAGCGGCTTTAGTCCCGGAGGATTCATAAGCTACGACGATTACAGGATAAATATGCCAAACTTCAACACAGATCGCCGCTTGTTTGTGTACCCTTCTGATACGGCCAGTGAAAATCCTTATTGGATGCGAGTGTGGGCGATTAATCGGAATGGCGAAGACATCGGATATCACGTTTTTGAAGTCGCAGCCGAAAAAGGGCTTTATCCACCCATCGGCAGCCTGGCGCTAGCTATTCTCTCCAGCTCTCCACCGGCCATCACCTGGAATACCATGAATTTGAAGATGGCGGATGGTAATCAAGATGGAACTACAAACCAATTTGACCTAGCTTTCGTCTCGGAGCTTTTTGGGATTGACACACTAGAGAATCCCCAGTATTCAGTGATGGATTATGACGATGATGGGCTTATTGGAGTCTCAGATGTAACAGGGGTCGGGACAGGCTTCTTGCTTGGGGTGGACAGCTACCTGATAGAGCTATCCACGCAATCATCCGATGAAGGTTTCGCGGCGAACGGGACGGTGGAGTATCTAGATTCCGCAGGCTTCAACGCGAACGGCTTCAGGTATTACGAATACACAATTGCTTCGTCGCCAGTGGGCGTCCCATACTGGGTGCGAGTAACGCCTGTCGCGCCAAATGGTGAAATCGGCATTCCTAGCGATGCGGTGGAGTTTGGGGGAAGCTAACCTGTATAGAGAAGGCAGAATGAGGCGGGTCGCGGCGTGCCCGGATTGGGGACGCTGAGAAGCGAAGAAGTAATAAACGGGTACGCCGGGCTCACAAGCCCGGCTCTGGGTTCTCTATATTGATTATAGAGGGTGGCACATGCGTCCCGCTTGTGCGTATAGACCACAGCCGGAACGGCTGTGACACCACTTCCGAGGCTATGGTAGGAAAACAGTGGATACGCGACCTGGTGGCCGCGTTACTTAACGCACAGACGAGACGTCCGTGCCACCAAGAATATTCCATAGCCGAGCTGGTGACCCTCCAAAGGCGGGTAAAGCGCGGCGTACCCGAGGAATCGGATCTATGGGTTCCAGAGCCGGGCTAAAGCCCGGCGTACGGCGTTTTTCCTTTGGCGCGGTACCCACCTTCGCCAAGGCTACTGCGGGCAAGCAAGTCCGCGCCCTACACCGCACATGCTAAAATCCACGCGTGCCGGAGGCGCTGCTTAAAGTAGATAACATCGCGCATGCCTACCCCGACGGGACAAAGGCGTTGCGCGGACTGTCACTCGCAGTCGCGCCGGGCGAAATCGTGAGCATCATCGGCCTCTCCGGCGCGGGTAAATCCACCTTGCTTCGCTGCATCAACGGCTTGGTGCGCCCGCAAAGCGGGACGGTCACCTTCGCGGGCAAGGCGGTCGCGTGGGACGCGCGCACGCTGCGGCTGCTTCGCCGCGACATCGGCATGGTCTTCCAGCACTTCAACCTCATCGGCAACCTTACCGTGCTCACGAACGTGCTGCTGGGGCGGCTCGGTTATCAACCATCTTGGATGCAGCCCTTCTACCGCTTCAGCGCGCAGGACAGGGACATCGCCGCATCAGCGCTGGAAAAAGTCGGGATGCTGCGCGAATGGCACAAGCGCGCGAGCGAGCTTTCCGGCGGGCAGCAGCAAAGGGTAGGTGTGGCGCGCGCGCTGGCGCAGGAGCCTAAGCTTTTGCTGGCGGACGAGCCGGTCTCCAGCCTTGACCCGCTCACCGCGGACATCGTGCTGGGGCATTTCGTAGAGATTGTGCGCGGCGAAGGGCTCGCAGCGCTGATGAACCTGCACACGGTGGAGCTGGCGCGCAAATACAGCGACCGCATGGTGGGCGTGCGCGACGGGCGCGCGGTCTGGGAAGGATTGCCCGCCGAAGCGACGACCGGTGTCCTGAAGTCCATTTACGGGGATGAGTATGCCGGTTGAGCGCGCACAAGTGATGCTTCCCCCGCGCCCGCAATCGCCGGGGGCGCGCATAGCGCGCATCGCCTGGTGGATGGCGCTCGTTATGCTGGTTGCATACATCGCGCTAGCGCTGGTTCAGACCGAGTTCAACCCGCTCAAGCTAATTGCCGGAGGGTCAAGCGCGCGCGAAATCCTTTCGCAGATAATCCACCCCGACTGGAGCATCCTCGGCAAGCTGCTCAAGCTGATGAACGAAACGGTGGAGATCGCGCTTATCGGCACGCTTATCGCGATAATCATCAGCTTCCCGCTATCGTTCCTCGCCGCGAAGAACTTGATGCTTGGCACTCCACTGGGGCGCGCGGTGTATGCGCTGGTGCGGCTTATTTTCAACGTGCTGCGCGCGTTTGAGCCGGTGCTGCTGGCTGTGCTGTTTGTGCTGATGGTCGGCATCGGGCCGTTCCCTGGCGTGCTGGCGCTGGGGCTGCACAGCGTGGGGATGCTCGGCAAGCTGTTTAGCGAAGCAATTGAAGGCATTAACCAGGGGCCGGTGGAGGCGATTCAGGCGTGTGGCGGCAACCGCTTTCAGGTAATCTGGTACGGCATTCTCCCGCAGATAGCTCCTGCTTTCCTCGCGTTTTCCATCTACCGCTGGGACATCAACATCCGCATGAGCATCGTGCTGGGCATAGTCGGAGCGGGCGGCATCGGCTACATGTTGTTGCAATACATGAACCTGCTGCAGTACAGCAAAGTCGCCACCGCGTTCATACTTATCCTCATCGTGGTGACCGCTCTGGACTACGCGAGCGCAGCCCTGCGCACGCGCCTCGGCCAGCGTTAGGCGCAATGCTTGCCGCATCCACGCGCACATTGTAGAATCGCCGCGTGATAACCCGCCTAACCTGCGCTTTCGCGCTCGCGCTAGTTTTGGCGCTTGCGTTTGCCGCCTGCGTGCTTGCCGCAGACGATGATGACGCCGCGCCCGACCTGACAGTCATCGCATTCATCACCGGCCAGCAAGCCCAATCGCAAGAAGCGAAAGAGGAAGACAAGCCTGCTGAAGAAACCGCGCCTGCCGAAGAAGCACAGCCGGCTGATGAGGAAGATACGCAAGCCGCAGATGCGCAGGCTGATGAAGCAGCAGGGGAGCCTGCGGAAGAGGTTCAGCCTCCCGCAACGCCGGAGCAGGACGTCGCCGCCGGATTGGAGTTGTTGAAAACGGTTGAGGCGCAAGCGCAGGCAGAGCAGCCCGTGAAGCCGGAGAAGAAAGTAGGCGAATTCTTCGGGCCGCTGCAAACGCGCACGATGCACCCTCTGCACCAGTATCTTTTCAATTTCCCCGCCGACCGCGCACGGACGCTGAAGAAAGGGCATTCCGAGTTCGCGGTGCATCTCCAGGGCGCGAGCAATATAGTCAAGGAGACTTCGGGCGGCGCAATTGTTGACCTTGACCTGGAGAGTTGGACTTACCAGTTTGAGCTGCGCAAGTCTGCATGGGGCGGAGAGATTACTGCTATCGTCCCGCTGCGCGATAACACGCACGGCTTCATGGATAACTTAATAGACGGTTGGCATACGTTCTTTGGCCTTTTCTCAGGCGACCGTCCAAATTACCCCGCCAACGATTACCACTATTTCGTGCGCGATCCCCTTGGGAACACGCTTAACGTGCCTTCCGACCAATTCGGGTTTGGCGATATTAGCCTTGTGTGGAAACATGAAATCGGTGATAGCGCAGCCGACCATGCGCTTTCCTACCGCGTCGGCGTGAAGCTGCCAACCGGCGACTTTGACAAGGGCCTAGGCAGCGGCGGGGTGGATGCAGGCGTCGGCCTGGCATATGAAACGCTGGGCGAGAGATGGGCCGGATACGCCAACTTGAACTATATCTTCACGAGCCAGGGCGACTTTGGCGGCTTCCAGGTTAACGACATCATTACCGGCTCGCTGGCGGCTGAATACCGCTTGCGGCATACTTGGTGGCTTACCGGCCAGGTTGACTACGCACAGTATCCGCTAACTACAGGCTCCAATTTGGATAAGGACTCGCTGGAACTGCTATTTGGCTTCCACAAGCTGCTGGAGAAGGAGCTTCTCTTCAGCGGCGGGTTTACTGAGGATATCAGCCTAGAGTCGTCGCCTGATTTCGGCATCATCGCGGAGCTGCGCTGGCGCTTCTAGCAGATGAACATTGTGCGCGGAATAGCGTCTAATCAAGCGATGGCGCTTGTCCTAACGGCAGAGCTTATGGCCAACCGCGAAGCGAATGGTGTGCCCGCGCCGCCTTTTGAGGTGGAACTGGTAATGCGCACCCGCAGCGGCGACGATTCCGCGTTTGCGGAACTAGTCCAGCTCTACCAGACTCGTATCTTTAACTTCGTCCTTTCGCGGCTGCGCGACAGGCAGTTGGCGGAAGATGTGACACAGGAAGTGCTGGTCAAGGCCTATTACAACTTGGGGCGGCTTCGCGATGCCTCCAAGTTCAAGTCGTGGCTCTTTAGCATTGCGCATAACCACATGCGCGACCTTACGCGCCGCAAGCAGTTGAAGTTCGCGGATACTGAAGACGGGCACATTGAACATTACGTGGACGGCGGCAACCCGGAAGTTGACCTGGCGCGCGACAGGCTGCAAGCCCTCGTGAAGAAAGCGCTGGCGAAGCTGAAGCCGGATCAGCGCGAGATACTTCAGCTTTGCGACATTGAAGGCTTGAGCTACAAGCAGATCGCGGACATTATGCATATCCCGCTGGGAACAGTGCAGTCGCGCATTTATTACTCGCGCAAGCGGGTCAAAGAGATCCTTACCGGGGAGTTCGGTTACTCGGGTGACGAAATATGAGATGTGAAGATATCAGAGGGATTATGTGCGCCCTGGCGGACGGCGAAGTGACTCCGCGAGTCCGTTCGGAAGCGGAAGCGCACTTGAAGGCTTGCGCCGCATGTAGGGCGGAGCATTCCGCGCAGCTTGCTGTAAAAGGCATGCTTTCAAGTTTGCCGCAGGAGGACGCGCCTGCATTTCTAATGACGCGCGTGATGGCAGAGATTGCGCAGCGCAAGCGTGCGCACAGCCCGATAAAGCTGCGCTGGGCGTATTCAGGCGCGGCGGCATTGGTGCTGCTGCTTGTAGTTGCCGCCATCGGGGTCATGCACCCGGGCGGCAGCGCCCAAAACAGCGGCATATATAAGGCGCTTCCCAACCAGCCCTCTGAGGTGCGGCTCGCTCCCGCCAACGGGCTGACGCACGCCAGCGCGGAAGCTGAATACCCGACTTTCGGCGAGTTTGTGCAGCAGAGGCATGAAGATGTCCGCGACAGCTTGCGCGTCCACCAGGAGTTTTCGCCCGGCCTAGAAAGCGCCGTTCGCGAGCTAAAGGGCTCAAACGGAATCTACAAAGAGCTGCCGGAAGACAAAGACAAGGAGAAGGGCAAATAGCTCCTTGAGATGATGTCTGCATTATGCAAGCGGCTAAAACTGTCCCTCGCCGTATCGCTGGCAGCGCTGGCAGCGACGTCTATGGTGGCATTCGCAGCCGACGCGCAAGAGGTTGGATTTCGTGCGCAGAAAGCCCTTAGCGAGCAGGCGTTCACGGCAGACTTCACCGTCAAGATAGACAACAAGGCCGAAGCAGCGGCAGGCAAGCTAAGCCGCAATCCGCCTAGCCTAGTCCGCTTGGAGCATTACAAGGGTGGACAGCTAACCGACTATTATCTTGAAGGCAGCGGGCCGAGCGTTGAAGTGATACCATCCGAGAAGCGCGCGATTATCGTGCCCGGCAGGCGCATCGGGCTGCTCTTTGACCTTGTTTCCTACTCGCTGGAATCAGCGCGCAAGCACGGGAAGCTTACAGTTGCGCCAGCTGCCAGTTTTGGCCGCAAAACCCTCGTTGTCACCGGCGGCGCGGGCAATGCGACCTTTAAGCTAGTGCTGGATTCCAATGATTACCTGCCGCGCGAGTTCACAGCTTCGCGAGGCGAAGGGCGCGGGCTTACGGTGCTGATTGAAGGGCTGAAGGTTGTCTCCCCTTCGCACTTCCCCAAAGCGTTTTTCAGCGTGCCCGAGGGCTACCGCGTTTCCGGCCGCGCCCCCCGCCTCGGCAAGACGGAGCGCGAGCGCCTGCTTCGTTTCCAGGGGAGGCTTAGCGGGCCACTCTACGACATGCCGGCTGCACGGCGAAGCGCGAAGGCCGCCGATGCAGGCGCGGGCGCTGGCGAGAGCGTGTTCCTGCCGGTCCTTCCCACGCGCCTTCCGCCGGGGTTCGTCATTGACACCGTAACTCCGCTCTATTTCTCCGACAATCTGCTCTACCACATTGAGCTGGTTGAGCCGGGCCAGCTCCAGCTAGTTTCCATCTTTGAGACGCAGCACCAGCGGTTGCTGGACGAGTTCCGCAAGTCGCGCAAGCAAAGCAAGGCGAATTACCTTGACCGCCAGTTTGACGAAAGCGGCATCTTCGTCATCATCATTTCAGATGACGTGGAGCAGGCGCAGCTCCAGGGGATATTTGATTCGCTTGCGCACCAGCCGCAGCTTGCGGTAGAGCTTCTCAACCGCGCGCTGGCGAACCTGCTCAGCGAATAAGCTCCTAAGCTATAATAATCAGCAGCTTGGCGGAAAACATAGGCCATTTTGATTCGCTTGAGCTCGTCGGGCAGGGCTCTATGGGCAAGGTTTACCGCGCCAGGGATTCGCGCACCGGCGCGGCAGTTGCGCTTAAAGTCTTTTTCCCCGACACAACTGTAAGCGCGCAGCAGCAAGACGACCTTCTCGCCCGTTTCCAAAAAGAAGCCAGCGTCCTTACCACTATCCAACACCCCAACATCGTCGGCATCCATGAAGTCGGCAGCTACCAGGGGCAGGAATACATAGCGATGGAGTACCTTGACGGGCCGAACCTAAAGGACCTGCTGGCGATGGGCGTCGCCTTTTCGGTGCAGGACACGGTGGACATCGGGGTACAGGCGCTCTCCGGCCTTGAGGCCTGCCACAACGCAGGAGTCATCCACCGCGACATCAAGCCCGCCAACATAGTGAAGCTGGCTTCGGGCGTAGTGAAGCTCGCGGACTTCGGCATAGCGCGCATCCTTACCGACGCGACCATAAGCCGCACCGGCACGGTCGTCGGCACGCCCAACTACATGTCGCCGGAACAGGTTCGCGGCGGGGAGATAACGCCCGGTTCGGACTTGTTCTCATTGGGCGTCGTCCTTTACGAGATGCTGACTAAACACAAGCCTTTTGACGCGGAGAACATCACTGCGATTATGTACAACGTGGTGAACCTCGCCGCGCCCCCGGCGTCTTTCTACGACGAGGAAATACCCAAGGCGATAGAGCATGTGCTGGCGCGGGCGATGCGCAAGATTCCTTCGGAGCGTTACCAGTGTGCGCGCGACTTCCAGCGCGACCTGCTCGCGTTTGACGCGGACGTGCCAATCAGCGAAGGCACTGTAGCAACGAATGCGCGCGCAGAGAACGCGCCGCCGGAAGCGGCTTTAGCGCAGTCGGGCAATGTCGTCTACTGCATTGACTGCGGCGCGGCCAACAACCCCAAGAACCTAATCTGCGCGCGCTGCTACCGCCAGCTGGTCAAGCGTGAAGCCGCTATCAGGCTTGCTGAGAGCATGTTGAAGGCGCCAAGCCCGGAGATGAGGAGCGACCGGATGCTCACGGCGGTGCTGAACTTCATCCTCGCGCTGCTGGTGCTCGCGGTTATCTACCTGTTCTTCCGCACCTAAGGCGTTAGTCCGCCTCTATGTCAGGCTCATCATCTTCAGGCGACGAGTCGTCAAGCGTGCGCGGCCGGTATTTCAAAAAGCGCAGCAAGTTGCCCCGCTCGTTAAACGACACTTCGTCCATGAGGTTCTTAACCAGGAACAGCCCACGCCCATACATTCGCATGAACGATTCCGGATCAAGGTCTTCGTTAACGGAGCTATAGTCAAAGCCTGGGCCTTCATCCAACACGCTTACTTCCAGCCGTATCGCGTCTATTGAGGCAAAGATGGTGATGGACTTGCCGCGGTTGGCTACGTCCTCCATCTGCTCCAGGAGATACTTGCGGTAAACGCTGTGTCCGAGCACGAGGCACCGTTCTTTGCACTCCTTGTCCACTTGCAGGTTGCCGTGCTCAAAGGCATTAAGCAAAACTTCGTAGAGGGCGACTTTCACGTCGTTTAGCTGCGCGCCCTCCATTTGCCAGCAGTCCCGCACATTAGCAAAGATGTAGTTAATAATCTTTGAGAGGTAGATGTAGTTGTTTGGGATGCGGATTGTGAAGCTTTGGCTGCGGATAAAAGGGACTATCTCGCGGACGTCCGCCGTCTCGCGGTGGACGGCGAAAATGTTCTCAATGAGGGTGACGACCTGGTTGATGTCAAAAGGCTTCTTGATGAAGCTATTTGCCCCCAGCCGGATCGCGGAGATTGCATCCTCCATAGTGCCGTAGCCGGTAAGGATAATGACAGGGACGTTGATGCGCCTTCGCCTGATTTCGCCCAATAGCTCAATCCCGCTCATCTCCGGCATCTTGATGTCGGTGATTATGAGGTCGGGCATCATATTTTCAATTACTTTCAGCGCCTCAACCCCGTTCCCAGCCTGGAGAACCTCGTAGCCGAGCGATTTTTGGATCTTGCTTGCGATGACGTCGCGGATTATCTCCTCGTCGTCAACGACTAATATCCGCTTAGGTAAGAGGGCATACTCCATGGCGCGCTAATACTAGCCGCGCAACCCAAAGCTGTCAAACGCTTCACCTTTGCCTGCCCATCTCCAAGCCGAATCAGTATAGTTAGTTAAAATTGGCAATTAGCGTTGTTATATTATTGCCAGTATATGCTATACTGTAAATGGGCGTGTAGTTATGCCGCCTAGAGCGCAGGAACAACCCAACTATGGCAATTAGAACTTGGCGAAACTTCAAGAAACTAGACAATTGCAGCCGGAGCTATCTGGATACCGATGTAGCCTGCGAGGAACGGCTAGCTAGGCTTGCAAAGCTGCGCCATCACTCGCGTTACTATGCTGGCAGCATCTACCGCTATCCCGGCGAATGGGCGGCCCAGTCCAACTACAGCCCCGGCGTCAAGCCGCCTGCTATATACGTGAACTATGCCCGCTGCCTAATTGACCGGTTGGCGTCGTTTAGCTTTGACCGGGCCGCAGGCATTAGCCTCATTCCCGGTGGCGAAGCTGTCAGCGAAAGCGCGCCTGACGCCGCATCCCGCTTCCTTGCAGGTTTCCTGCGCTCGTCACGTATCCTGGCGCGCCTCACCTCCGTTGCCAGGGAAGCGCTTCTCTTCGGCGATGTCCTCCTCCGCCTCCAACACACCCCCTCCTCCCACTTTCCCCTCGGCTTCTGCCTCGTGCCGGCAGAAGAATACGACTACGAGCACAACCCACTAGACATCGCCGAAGTGCGCTTCATCCGCGAAGAATACTTCTATCGCGGCGGCAACGGGGCTATGCTTGCCCACCGCGAAGACTACTACCCCGATAAGACCATTATTTACCGCGACCAGCCTGCCGAGCAGTTGTCGCTTCGGCAAGCGGCGCTTGCTCTCTTGAAGCCTGTTGCAGCGCCCAGGGAATTCGCAGTTGCACATGTGCTTCCCAGTTCCTTCGGGGTTATTCCTGCTGTGCAGGTGCGCAACCGGCCGCAAACAGGCCAGAAGTTCGGCATAAGCGAACTGGCAGACCTCACACCGCTGCTAGACGACATTAACTGGAAGCTCGCCCAGCGTTCGCGGAATATCTCGCGGACGATGAACGCCATCATCAAGAACATCAACGGCCGCATCGTGACCGGCGAGTATGACGACACCCAAATCATCAGCGTGATGGGAGACAACCCGCAGCTTGATTATCTCGTGAACAACAGCGACCTCGCGCCAGTGAATGCGCATATCACCGACTTGAAACAGGCGCTGGCGGAGCTGACAGGCGTAGTGATGCTAAGCCCCGAGAAGCTTACCAGTGTAGGCGCGATGTCGGGCTTCGCCCTGTCAATCCTCTACGAGCCGCTGTTGAATGCAGCGCGCACAAAGCGCCGCGAGATTGGCGGATGCGTGGAGGACTTCCTAAAGCTTGCATTGAAAGCAGGTGCTGCGCTGGGGCATCTCTCAGTTGAAGAAGCGCAGGCCGCGCAGCCAACGATTACGTATGCGCCCGACATGCAATTCACCGAGCAGGAAAAGCTCACCCGCCTGCGCCGCGAGATGCTGGCATCGCAGAACAACCTTACGCTGAACCCCGATAACTAGGAGGCGCGATATGAACGAGATCACCAACACCGAAACTACAGACAATTGCGATCCTGAAGCCGAGCCTACTGCCGACGGCGAAGCTCACGAAACTGAGCCAGCACCTTTGCACAATGCGGAACACTCACAACCGCCGATGAATCTTGAGCAGATGGTGCGGGAGGCGATAGACCGGCGCATTGCCGAGCTGTCTCCCCCGCGCCGCGAGATTCCCCGCGTGGAAGCTGCATCGGGCGAACTGCTGCCGGAACAGCGGCTGAGGCTTGGCTACGGAACGCGCGAACCCAACACTTAGCAACTAAACACAGGAGAAACGAATGGCACTTACATTGGCTGAAGCAGCCAAACTTGAAACCGATTACTTGCGCCGTGGCGTCATTGAGACCTTCGGCGAATTCTCGCCCGTCCTGGAAGACCTGCAGTTCGTCCAGGTGCAGGGCAACTCTTACCGCTACAACCTTGAAGACACGCTGCCCGAGGTTGACTTCCGCGCCGTCAACGCGCCCTACAACGAAAGCGCAGGCACGGTCACCGCGCAAAGCGAGACGCTGGCGATTTTCGGCGGCGTGGTGGACGTTGACCGCTACCTCCAGCAGGTGCGCGGCTCGGTGAACGACCAGCGCGCATTGCAGACGCGCCTGAAAGTCAAGTCGCTGGCGCTCGCGTTCACGCGCGAGTTCTTCAAGGGCGATGCGACAGCGAACCCCGACAGCTTCAACGGCCTTGCCAAGCGCCTTACCGGCGGCCAAATCATCACTGCCGATGCGGGCGCAGGCAACGGCGATGTGCTCAAGCTGGAGCATATTGACCAGCTCATTGACACGGTCTGGAACGGCCCGGACGTGCTCTACATGAACAAGGCCAACCGCCGCAAGCTTATCCAGCTTGGGCGCGAGACCGAGCTGGTCACGGTGGAGATGGACGCTGCCGGACACGTGCGCACCTACTACGACGGCATCCCGGTGAAGGTCGTGGAAAAGGACAACCACAACGACGACATCCTCGGCTTTGACGAGACCGTCGGCGCCGAGGACGAATGCTCCAGCATCTACGCCGTGCGCTACGGCGCGGACGAGTTCGTCTGCGGCCTTACCAACGGCGGCATCCAGGTGGAAGACCTGGGCCTCATCGCCAACCCGCCTGTTTACCGCACCCTCATTGAGTGGTATGTAGGCCTGGCGGTCTTCAACCCGAAATCCGCAGCCCGCCTCAAGGGCATCCACCAGTAGGCAAACCCCATGGACCCGAAGCGACTCCGAGGCTACATCCGACTCGCCTGCGCAGTTACCGGCGCTGGACGCGCTAAAGAACGGCGCGCGCTTAGTGCGCTTGGCGGCAATGACGCGCTCTATGAAGTCACGCTCCCCAACCGCCATTACACCGGCCCATTGCTGGGAGAGTGGTTTGAAGACGGCATGGCTCAGGTGGGAGAAGCAGCCTCGGAGCGTTTCAGGTCGAGGGGATATGCAGTCCGCAAGCTTTGCTAATCGCTTAAGCCAATGAACACCAACCTTGATTACATCCGCACGTTTCTGGGCGAGCGCAGCAGCGAAAGCCCACTGCTCGCCGATGATGAGCTTAGGGCGCTGATGTCGCTTTCCATCCGCCGCGAGCTTCCCGAACGGCTGGGCGCCCGTATGGCTATGCAGGGCGTAGCATGCACCCGAGTCTCATCGGACGGATTGATGCGCTTCACGCTAAAGCCGCTAGCGCACGCGCAGACGGAATACCACGCAGGCATAGGCAACTGGCTTGACGGCGCTTACGCCATTCGCGTAGGAGATGTGAACTACCTGCCTGCCGAGGGCGATGTCGTGGACACGTTTGGCGGCCGCATCCTCTTCGCGCAAACTCCGCCGCCCGGCGTGGTCACAGTTGAAACATACTTGATTGACTTGCGCGCAGTGCTCATTGAAGTGTTGCGCATCTTCAAGGCATCGCACTCGCGGCTATCTCTGAAAACGAACCTCGCCGGAATAAGCGTTGACCTCACGGGAATCTGCGCCGGCATTCAAGCGGAGATTGATGCGCTGTCCACCGGCTACGAACTTCCCTTCGCCGTGTCAGAGGACTTCCCGCACTAATGGGCGCGCCGATGCTAAGCCGCGTGTTTGAAGAACTGCTGCGCCATCTTGGCGGCAGCGCGGAAGATGTGTCGCTGCGCACGTATGTGGAGACGGCGCAGGCAGAGCCCGAAGCGGGAATGCCGCCGCTGCGCACGTTTAGCGACATGCCGATTATCCCGCGCCCGATTGTGCTGGATGCAGACGGCGCACAGGCTGAAGGCTTAAAGCCAAGCTTCGCCGGAAGGCGCGGCGTTGGCGGATGCCGCAAGCTTGTGGTTTCAGGCGGCTGCGAAGTGCGGCTTGGAAGCATCCTCGCGTTTGCAGACGCGGAATGGGAAGTGACTGGGATGCGCGCGCCAGTGCTTTACGGGGAGACGCCGCTAAAGCTCTTGCTCGCAAGGAGGTTGCAACCGTGATTCTTCACACGACATATAGCGTCAACAAGTGGCTTTCTGGGCGCCTGAGCACATTCAGCGCCGTGGCGTTTATGGACACGCAAGACCTGCCGCTCCCCGGCTATCAAGTCATTTGGGGCGAAGAGCGCGAGATGCAGGTGCGGCCGCGAGGAGCATTGTCGGGGGCGAGGTTTACCATATACTGCGCTGCGCCAATAAGCCAGTGGCACCTCTCGCGCAGGCTTGCCACATGTGCACTTTCGGTTCTGCGCGGAGCCGCAGGCGGCTTCACCATCCCCCGCTACCGTTATCCGTTTAACAAAGGCGACCTGCCCATCGGGCGCATCGCCCTGCGCGACATCTCCGCTCGGGAGCTGCACGATCCGCTACATCCCGAGCTTGCGCTGCACGTCGTCCGTGCGACCGCGCTCACCATCAACCCGCCCACCTGCTAAGGAGCTGAAATGTCCTTCAACTACGATGCGCTGGCCCTCGGCGGCTGCGAAATATACATCAACGACTGCCACGCCGGTTTCGCTTCCGGCATCACGCTGCGCAAAACGGTGGAACGCCTGCCCGTTGACATTGTCTCTAACGGCGAGCTGCACACGCGCCACATGATTCCGCTTCGGCGCACGCTGCACGTGGAAGTGCGGCTTAAAGAACTCAGCCCGGCTGCGCTGTCGCTGTTCGCATCGGGCGAAATAAGCATTGTTCTTGCGCCAGCCAACAGCGGCGTAACCGATTACGTCCGCCTGTTTGCCGGAATGCCGACGGCGCTGCGGCACTTGCCTGCGACAACTCCGGTTGTGAAAAGCGCAAACGGCTCGGTGGCTTACACCGAAGGCGATGATTACGTATCAGACTGGGCGAACCGCACTTTCAGCCTTGCGCAAGACTCGGATATCGCGCCGGGGCAGCTCCTCAAAGTGAGTTACACCGCCGACATCCCGGCCGGCCGCGAAGTGAAGTTCGCAGGCGGCGGCTTGATCACCGCGAAGATGGAAGCGCTGCACCGATACCCTGACGGCGTGAGCTTCGCCGTGTTGCACTTGCGACGCGTGGAGCTGGACGCCTCGGGCTTGCTCGCGTTGGGCGGCGAAGACATAACTGAGATACCCATTGCCGGGCGATGCCTTTCCGATGCCGCGCATGCCGATTCGCCTTTCGGCTATGTGCGCTTTCACGGCGGAACAATGCCGCAGATGGAGAGCCGCTTGTGAGCCTGTTCATTGGCCAGCGCGATGAGGACATTGACGCGCTGAACACGCGCATTGACGAGCTGGCGCGCGAAGTTGCAGCGCTGAAATCACTTCAGCGAGAGGAAACCGATGCGAGCGATGGCGCAGGCACAAGCAAGCTGGACGACACGCTGGACTCTGCGCTGGAAAACGCCTTGCGGCGCATAGGCATCACGATTGCGCGCGGTGGATCGCTGGATGATGCTGTGGGCGCAGTCGCCTCGCAGCTTGAGCATGTTGCCGGAAGGAAGCTGGAAAGCTGGCTGGTCGCTGAAGCTGGCGGGGGATTGCTGGGCGCGCTCGTCGGGGGTGCTGGGGCCGCGCTGTTCAGCGATGCCATTGACGCCGTTGTCCGCGCAATAAGGCCGCGCCGCCTCTACTTGCCCGAAGTTGAAGATTCAACGTTTGCTGCGTTCCCAATGTATGCCGCGCGCGGGAGCATCTTCCCGCAAGGAGATGAGCGCGATGACGCGCTTGAGCGAAGCCTAGCGCAAGAACTTGCGCGGGCGATTTCGGAGGAAAGCTAAATGTTGAGACTTTGGTTCGGCGAAACAACCGCCGACGCGATAGGCATTTATCCGCTGCTGCTTGAGCTTGAGCACGGCGAGAGCTTCGCAGTCGTGCCAACGCTCTCCGGCGTGCTTCACCGCATCGCCTTCTCGCAAACGCGCTATCCCTCAGCCGTGCGCATAACGCTGCCTGTTTCGCAGCTTGGGCTGCGAAGCGCTGAAAACAAAAGCCTGCGCGAACTAATCACTGCGCGTTTGGAAAACGGGCGGCCGGTAACAGCGTTTATTGAAAGCACAGGTATCGCCTTGAACATCGCGTTCACTGCGCTGAGGCCCGCCGCGATAGTTGATGAGGAACTTACGGGAAGTGCAGGCCAGCAAAGCGCCGCGCTGGAAGGCATCGTTATCGCGGACGGTTCGTTCACTAACTTCAATTCGCTTGCAAGCGTTACCTGGAGGGCGCGCAGCTAATGGCATTCACGAAAACAGCACGCGATTATGTCGCGCAATCCGACAAGCGCATCTATTACACGCTTGAAGTTCGCGGCTTCCACGAAGAGAATGCGCAGTGGTCGCGGCTGCCGCTGGCGCGCGAAGGCTTCCGGCTGGTAAGCGACCGCGCGGAGCTGGCAGCATCGCTGGAATTCACGCTTCCTGCGGCGAGCGCGCTGCATTTCAGCGAGCTAAACCCCAACAACCCGCTGGCGCTGTTCAGCGAGGCGCGCCTGACCTGCGAGATGGCCGGCGAAAGCGAAGTGCTGTTTCTCGGCTTTATCAACGAGATACGCGAGGAAGGCGGCGTAATGCGCTGCTTTGCCCGCGATAATGCGCAGAAGTTATCGCGCGCAGTTTGCGAAGTGGAGATGGAAGGCAAAACGACAGCCGAGCTTGCGCTTTCGCCGCTAATCGTTCTGGCAAGCGAATACGACGCCTGCACATTCGGCCTTGACCCGCATAAAACGCCGGACGGCTTCAGCGCAGCAGGCGTGCGCCGCGCCTGGAAGCCCGGCGATATCCGCGTTTATGCGAATGGCGCGGAAGTCCAGCCGGACCTTTATCGCGTGTATCCCGAAAGCGGCGTCGTGCGCTTCGCGCAGCCGATTACGCAATTGTTGAGCGTTACCGGCGTGCGCTGTTGCATTGAAGGCACGAGCGATGCTGCAGTGGCCGTTACGAAAGCGCTGCAATATCCGCAAGGCAAAGGCGGCATAGGCGCAGGCTCAAGTGACTGCGACTTGCCGGATATCGGCGTTGACCTGCACCGCTTGGAATGGCGGCGCGGCGCAGGCAAAACGTCGGAGTTCATCGCTGCGCTTAGCGAAAGGCTACCACGCAACTACCGCTTCTGGCACGACCCGTCACGCGGCGTGTTCACGCATGCGCTGATGGAGCAAAACCTGCTTGCGCCGCATGCCCTCAGTGGCATCGCGTCATTCGCCCGCATCCGCAGCCGCAAGGGCATATACACTCGCGTCATCGTGAATGGTACGCGCACCAACGCGCCTAACCTCGCGCCGGTCGCGGCAGTCACCGACTTGCAGCAAAACGTGGGCGAGGTGTTTGAGTGGAGCGGCAACGAGCGCACCGTGGGGCAGGGGAGCATCGCGCTTATCATTGACGGCGACTCCAACCACGGGTTCGGGCGGCACAACGCACCGTATCTTTACCAGTTCTACGACTTTGCGCTGATTGACCTGGGGCTTGACGCAGAAGGCAAACCTCCGCGTGTCAGCGCTATTGAGCTTACCGCCGCGAATTCGCACAACGTGAATTCGCAGAAGTCCGCTAATACCAAGTTCAGCTTTGGCTATGAAGTCCTGGGAAGCCTTAACGGCGCGGATTATCAGCGCATTTCGCCGGACGCTCAAATGCTGCTCGCGCCGCTGCAAACGACGCGCTTAGGCAACCTCACGATGCAACGCATGCGCTACGTAAAGCTGCGCGTAAAACCGGCGAAGGACGGCGTAAGCAACGACAACGACCCAGGGCTGGCGCTGAATGAAATACGCATTTACGGCGACGACAGCTTCACGACCGAAGCCGCGCTCCAAGATACCGACCCGCAAGGAGCGTTTTACTGTCCGGAGCTGCTGGAGAAGTGCGAAGGCGCGGGGGCGCAGGTGATGCTGGTGGACGTTGGCGATAAGCTTCCTGAATGCGAAGCGGCGAAGCTCGCGGCCGACTTGCTCATAGAATCGCTTTGCGCCTACACAAGCTTTGAAGTGGAATGCGCTGCTGACCCCACCGTGCGGGTTGGGCAGACTGTGTCCTGCGCCCATCCCGTCACCGGCGGTGTGCAGTCATTCATCGTTGAGCGAGTTGAGCTGATGCCCGGGCGTGTGCGCATCTGCGGCACCAACTACAACGCGGAGGTGCTGCGATGAGCCGCGCCGATACGCTAAACCGCGCTTTGAAACAGCTTGTGGACAAGCGCCTAGCGGCGCGGGGGAAACGCACAGGCGGGATGCCGCCTGAACTTCGCCCGTCGCAAGTGCATTTCGGCCCGCCGTCAGGCAGCGACGACTTTGACCTTGGCGGCGTGCGCAGCATCTCCATCCCTGGCGCAAGCAGCCTTACCGGCGATGTGGATGTCGCGGGCGTTGAAGGCATTGCCGCGTCGCAATCAGGGCAGGAGCTTCGCCTCGCCCCGCCTCGCCTTCGCCACTGCGCCAACCCGCGCACACCGCTGGGATGCTCTGCGTACGCGCCTCTCATTCTACGCACCATCTACCTGCACCCGCTGGAGCTTTCCGGCGCGATGCAGCTTTCGGCCTGCTATTTGCGCATCCAGCGAAACGGCAACCCCAACAATGCGCTGGTGATGCTTGAAGCGGCGGTGTATGCGCGCAACAGCGCCAACAACGGCTTTACGCGCGAAGCATACACGGGCGCGCTGCGCTTCAACGACCTCACGCGCCTGAGCACAGGCTCTGTTTACCGTTGCGCATTTTCGCCAAGCGCTCTGCTGCCGATGGGCCAGCGCTTCTTCGCGCTGCTCTACAAATACATCGGCCCTGACAGCTACAACTTCGGCGTGTGCAGCTCCAGCGATGGGCACTACCCCGGAGCAGGGCTATTCCTGAGCGGTGCTGCAAACGCACTGCCTGAAAGCATCGCCGATTCCGGCCGCAGCGCCTATGCGCAAAGCATAGCCTGGGCTGAACTCGCCGCAGACTAATAACACTACCTCCAAGGAGCTACATATGGACGCCAAAACCCTTACCAAGAAGCTGCTCGCATTCCTCCTCCATCTCGCCTTCGCGCTTTACGAAACCGAAGCGAAACTCATTTTCCAATTCATCGCGCAGGTGAAAGCCGAAGGCCTCACCGGCGACGATGCGCGCCGCGAAGTCCTGCGCCGCTTCCGCCTGCACTGCGGCGATACGCTGCGCGACAGCGTCGTGAATTTCCTCATTGAAGCCGCCGTCGTCGCGGGGAAGCCTTAAGTAATGGACGGCTGGGCTTCACTCATCGGCAACGTCGGCATCGGCGGCGGGCTGGCGTTCTTCTTCGCGTGGTATCTCGTGCGCGCGGTCATCCCTCAGCTTATGAGCGAAAACGCGCAGCAACGCGAAGCCTTCCTCACGGAGTTGGCGAAGCAGCGCGAAGAATTCCTCTGCGCGCTTGAAGGGCTCAAGCTTAGCGGGGAGCGCGCCGCCTGCGGCATATCGCAGCGCATAACAGAACTTGGGGCGCAGCTTTCGCGGCTAGCGCCCGCGAGGAAAGAATAATTGTGGGCGGGTTCAGCATCGTTTACCTCGCCGACAAGCTTCCGCGCCATTCGCGCAAGCGCTATGCGCAACGCAAGCACGCTGATATCTCGCGCATAGTCATTCACCACAGCGGCACGCGGGAAGGCTCGCCGCAGGACTTTGCGCGCTACCACGTGCTGCACTGCGGCTGGCCGGGCATCGGCTACCACTTCGTAATCGGCAAGCGCGGGGAGGCGTGGAAAACAAACGACCTGACTACGGTGAGTTATCACGCGAAGGGCGCGAATGCAGACAGCATCGGGATATGCCTCGTGGGGAATTTCTCGCGCGAAACGCCGCAGGAGGCGCAGCTTGCCGCGTTGCGCTGGCTCATCTTCCGAATCCAAGACGAGTTGAAGCCCGCGCCGTCCGTCGTGCTGCACCGCGAGATCAAGGGAAGCAAGACCACCTGCCCCGGCCTGCGCTTCACACGCGATTTGCTGCGAGGTTAAAGCTCCGCCTTCGTAAGACCAAGCCTGTCCAGCAACATGCGCACGCGGTCGCGCGGGAGTTCCCAGCCCTTATAGGGGCCGTCAAGGTAGCCGTGCCAGTCGCTGCCGCCGGTTGCGATAAGCCCTCGCGCGTCCACCATTCGCAGCAGCTCTCCGCGCACCGCGTCTTGCCCCCGGTAAAACACTTCGTAGCCGTCGCATTCCGCAACAAGCGCGGCATCGCGCACTTTCGCCGAAGTTATCTTGTAAGGATGCGCAACTATCGCCAGCGCACCGTGCTCCCGTGCCCAGGCTATGCCGTCGGCGAACTTAAGCGGCGGCGGGAGATACGCCTTGCCGCCGGGACCGATGGTCTCGCGGACAAAGCCGTCGTACCATTTCTTAAATTTGCCGCGAATGACGACGCCAAGCGCCCACAGGGGCCTGCGACGAAAGAGGTCCCAGAGGTAATGGCTTATCATCACCGGGTCGCCGCCAGCCAGCTTCTCCAGCCGCGAAAAGTCAAAGCCGTAGCCGCTTCCGGCAGCGCGCTCGCACATCAGCCGGTGCAGCTCGTTGCGCTGCTCCTTTATTTCCTTCAATGACTGCGCAAGCTTCCCGTCCACTCGCACGCCTAGCGCGAGAACATGCGCTTCCGCGCCTTCGCCGCCTGCTTCCAGCCAGGTCGTCAGCTCCAGCGCGGGAATGGCGAGGATGCCAAGCGCATTCGCAGACTGGTAAAACTCGGGGAAGCCGCCCATCGTGTCATGGTCAGCCAGCGCCGCCACGCGCACGCCGCGCGCAAAGAGCATCTTGGAAATCTGCGCGGGAGAATAGCGGCCATCAGAATGGCGCGAGTGGAAGTGCAGGTCGCAGCCTATGTTGTCGCCGGCCACTGGCTGGCGATTATACCAGCGCTGCGCTTAATAGATGCGAAACCCTAGTAACGACGCGAAAAACCAAAAAAGCAGCAAGCCCATCACTAGCAGGAATACTCCGGCGACCAGCGGGCTTAGCGGCGCATGGCGCAGGTAATACTCCGCGCTTTGGACGCAGGGCGGGGTATCCCGCCAGCGCTGCTCCAGCCGAGCATACCAGTTGCTCAAGATAAGCTTCTCCTGTTCGGTGCGCGGGACGTCAAGGTATGTGTGGTAATACCAGGCGAAGATGGAGCTGAAGACGGCGAGAACAATTAGCGCGGGAATAAACCACTGGATTGACAGCAGGATGGTCAACAGCACGATGAAGACTGCAAACCAGTCGATGATGGCGATTTTCGGCACGCCTTTCATATTTGCCCTCCGCTGTGATTATACCAGCGGAATGCCTGCGTTGCAGCTGACGAACTTTTCGGCTTCTTCGCGCGTCTTCACCGAGCCTTCAACCTGCGCTTCAAGCAGAAGCTCTTTTAGCTCGCCAACGCGCGGCCCGGAGGAAATGCCCGCCACGGCCATGATTTCCTCGCCGGTGAGCAAAGGCGTGGGCTCGGCGAGCTCGCGCGCGAAATAACGCTGGTGGAGTATCAGCCCTATCGTCTCTTCATGAACGCGCACGAAATCCTCCGGCGCATCCGGCCCGCGCACCGCCCGGGCATCCGCGACCGCATGCAGGCAGCTCATTGCCGCTGCATCGCCCAGCTTGCGCAGGAAGCGGTAGATGAGCTTGGGGGGTGGCGGGTGGCTGTTGCAGTAAAAGCCGACGCGAAGGTGCTCCTCAATGAGGAGCTGGAGCATATCGCATTCGCGGTTGGACATGCGCAGCCGAGCGAACACCGGCGCAGCCTTCTCCGCGCCTGCCACCTGGTGGCCGTAAAAAGTGATCTTCCCATTGTCCTGGACGGTGGAAGTTTCGGGCTTGCCAAGGTCGTGGAATAGCAGCGAAAGCTTGGTGAGCGCAGCCTTCGTGGCCGGCGGCGAAACAACTTCCTGCATCTCCACCGCCAGCGCGCCAAACGTCTCCGCCTCCAGCCCCTCGCCGGTGCGAAGCACGTGCTCAAGCTGGCGCACCGCCTCCAAGCTGTGCGCGAGGACGGGCAGGTGGTGGTACGAGTTTTGCTGCGAATCGCGCAGCTCTTCAAGCTCAGGGAACAGCGCGCCTAATACCCGCGCCTCATCCATTGCCTCAAGTCCCCGGTACGCGTCGGGGCGGTTAAGCATAAGCATAAGCTCTTCGCGGATGCGCTCGGGCGCAGGCTCGGCGATTTTGCCCGCGTGCAATTCCAGCAACTGCGCCGTGTCTGCTTCTATCTCAAACCCAAGCTGCACCATCAGGCGAAATGCGCGCAGTATTCGCAGCGGGTCGTCAATGAGGTTATTCTCGTTAATCGCGGCGATGCGGTGCGTTTCAAGGTCGTCCAAGCCGCCAGCCATATCCAGAATGTTTTTCGCTGAATCAGCGAAACCGCCAAAGGGAAGCGCCAGCGCGTCCACGGTGAAGTCGCGGCGCAGCAAGTCGTCGTTGCGCGCCCTGCCCATCACCGGCGAGATGTCCAGCGTGCCATCGGGCGTGACAATGCGGTGGGTGCGGAAGCGGCCGCCCAGCGCGAACGGCTCGTCGTGAAATGCTTTCGCCAGCTCCGCCAGCCCGTTCTCGTAATCGCCCTCAAGGACGATGTCCACTTCGCCCGGTTGCAGCCCAAGCAGCGCGTCGCGGATGAAGCCTCCGACGATGTAGCCCTGAAGGCCAAGCGCTGGCAGGCGTGACGCCAACGGGCTTTCCTTCAGTGCGCGCTGCAAATTCCCGTAATCAAGCACGGCGTGATAGTAGCATAGCGCTGCAGGCTTGCCCTCCGTAGACCGCACTCTTGACTTTCGTAGCCTTGGCGAAGGAGGTTTAGTGTGGCTCTGGAATCTGGACTGAAGGGTCGGGGGTTTACCAGCCTCAGGCTGGTTTATCCCCCGCCATCCGGATTCCGAAGGGTGGAACAGGCGACCCGCCTGTTCGTTTGGCAGCACAAGCGGGACCCTCCGCAGGCGGGCAAGCGCATGTGCCGCCAATAACAAGCCGGAGGCACGGCGCGCCACAAACGCGTAAACTTTCCAGCCGTGCATTCCGCAATGAGGCAAGAATGCCCCACCTCCGGATAAATAACCAAGCGCGACACTGAAGCTAGCCAGCATTCGGCGGGTGCAGCCTACAAAGAAGGGAACATGTTACGCAGAGTGGCGCTAGTCAGCACCGCCTACCCGTCACGTGAAATTGAGAACCACAGCCGCGCTGGTGAGCGCGGCGTACCCGTTTGGTTGTTGAGTAAAGGTAACCACTATAATCTCCCAAGTGCTTGTGCTCATCAAAGTGCTTGGCGTAACTGCGGCGATAGCTGCGGTGTTGATGCTCGCGGTTGCGTTCATCAATTATTACGCCGACCCGGGGCTGCTCTACCACCGCAAGGGCAAGCGCCGCCAGGCGCGCAACGTGCGCGCGCGCAAGCTCGTGCTGCTCAAGAACCTGGTGCAGCCCTTCCGCACCGTCGTGCTCGGTTCATCGCGCGTGCTGAACCTTGACCTCAACCCGGCAGTGCGTTTCCCGCACCCCGTGTTCAACTATTCCGTCACCGCCGCGCGCGCTGAAGATTACCTCGCCAGCTACCGCATGTTCGTGCGCAGGCAGAAAGCGGC
The DNA here is from genome assembly GCA_037445915.1 of Planctomycetales bacterium. GTDB lineage: Bacteria > 4484-113 > 4484-113 > 4484-113 > 4484-113 > JBBIJQ01. Next base: position 26,490 of record JBBIJQ010000010.1, read on the forward strand.
GCCGGAAGTCGCGGTGGTCTCTTGTGAAATCTCGGCGTTTCATCCCACGCTGCCGCAGCCATTTGAAGGCTTGACCGCGGGCGCATACACCGACGAACTCATCGCGATGGGCGCGCTCAGGCGCGGCCCGATGTGGAAATACGCCGCGCTGTTCAGCCTGAGCCACTTGCGCGAAAGCCTTAACCACCTGAAGTGGATTGCGCGCGGAAAGAAGAAGGGCTTTGAGCATAAGTTTCGCTGGGAAGCAGGCGGAGTTGGCGCATGGCTTGACCCTCTAGACGATGCCGCCCGCAAGAGCCTCATCGCGCGCCAGACCCGCCGCTACCCGCGCTCCGGCATCGGCCTGAGCACCTTCCATGAGCCAAGCCGGGAGCGTTTAGGGTATTTAGAGCAATTGCTAGTTGAAGGCGGCGCGCAGGGAACGCGATTCATCATCTTCATCGCGCCTGAAAACCCCCAGCTCCTTGCGGAAGCGCTCAAGCTTGGCGCGGGACACCTTTACGTGAAGTGCGCTGACGCAATCGCGAAGATGGCCAATGCGCGCGGCGCAGTGTTCCGCGACTGGCACGACCCGGCGCTGCTGGGGCTTAGCGAAGGTGATTTCCGCGACATTATGCACCTTACCGACGAGGCGCATAGGCGCGTTGCGCGGGAGCTAGAAAGGCTGTTGGATGAGCTTTCCCAAGATATCAGCAGAAATGCCGGCTAAATGTGGAACAAATCAGAGTACTGCTGGTCAAACATAAGGTGTGGCGATGTTATAATTGCATTAGGCTAACCGCATTTGAAAGAAGGTCGTAAAAACCGGAGAGGCGTCCGTTTCCATATGGATGTCAACGAGGAGTTTGAGTTCCTGCCCCAAACGCCGGAGCAGCTATTTGTCCGCGCGATGAGCTCCGGGGTTCCCCTGTTCCTGACCGAATCGCTTCTCAATGAGATTAGCCGCATTGAGCCTGATGAGCTGGTTGAGAAAATAATCAACGACATGCACAAGGATTCCAGCAAGGCCGACCCGGCGCTGCGCTGGTTCTACTTGATGATGGACTTCCAGGAAGACTTCCCGCGCCTGATGCAGCTTATGTCCGCTCGCGACGCTGCGCGTGACACCAACCGCATTGACAGCGACGAAGACTAGCCGCAGGCAGCGCCTTTACCGCGCAATCATGTAGTTATCCATTATTTGGTTAAGTGTGCGCTCAGCATCGGCTCGGCACAGGCCGCAGCCGGTGGAAATCTTCGTTCGCTCCTGAAGCTGCTCAAAGGTGCGGACGTTGTGCTCCAGCACCGCGTCTTCAATGTCGGCTTCGGTCACCGCAAGGCAATGGCACACTTCGCGCGCGGGCTCCGGCGGGATGCGGTGTTCCTGCCCTGCCTTGATGAGGTAATCGCGCAGCGCAGCACGCAGCGCCTTGTCGCCCAGCACAGAGCAGTGTATCTTGCGGTCGGGAAGCCCTCCCAGCCTTGCGAGGATGTCCTGCGGCCTTAGCAGGAATGCGTCTTCAATCGTCATGCCGCCGTTTTCAAGCACTATTTCCGAAAGCATTGAAGTGGATGCGATAGCGCTTGCGCAGCCAAAAGTCTTCCATTGAAAGCCGCTGATGCGGCCGCTCTTCTCGTCAATGTTGACATAGACTTTCATCATATCGCCGCAGACCGGGCTTCCCACCACGCCTACGCCATCGGACTTGGCCACGGCTTCGGCATCATCGCCGAAGAGCGCGTTGCGCGGGTTCGTGAAGTGGTCTTTCACGACATCGGTGTATAGCCACTGCGTAAAGGCGTCAGTTTCGTTGGTCATATTCGTTCCTCACCGTAAACATGCACTAAAGCGCACACCTTATGTTACACGGGTTCCCGGCTGAATAACGCAGAAAGCGGGGCCGGAGTTGTGGTTAATCTACCGACCCCGCTTCCTTAGAGGCGAGATAATTCCGTTTCGCCCCGCCCATTAATGTGGAGGCGTTCCAGGAGCCGTGTAGGTTGCGATTCCGTTTAAGCCTACAACGACATTTACAGCATACCAATCTCCACTAGAGCTGTCAAGGGGTTGCGGCCCTAGTGTCGCGGTTTCTTCTTAAGGAGTGCCAGGGTTCAAGAGCAGGGAGATATAGTTGCCGTTTATAAATGACCCGTCGTAGTTGTGGACATAAACGTAGTAAGTCCCCGCTATTTCGGGCGAACCTGTTGGCACGACGCAAGTGAAGTTCTCCGGGCCGTAAGTGGTGACGTTATCCACGTCAAGGCTACCGGTCCCAATGACCTTTTGGCTGTAATAGCAATGTTCCCCGTTAGGGCCTACTACATGCAGGTCCATATCGCCGGGACCATCCCATGTCAGCGTCGCGCGGAAGAGGATATCGCCGTTCTCGCCCTCAACCGGCTCGGAAAGCTAGGAAAACGACAGCCCCGACGAAGGCGCTTTGCCGCCCGCGGGGAGAATAGTGTAGTCGGCTGTTAGGCCGCCCGCTTGCAAGGGAATTGTTATATGAAGAGTGTTCCCGCTTCCGCCGCAAGCCCGATGGCGAGCACGGCCGGAATTATGAACAACACACAAGTGATCTTGTTTACCATCCCATCCTCCTATGCGAGATTGGGATTTAAGCACAAGCTTGAATTAGCAGCTTGTGCTATTATTGCTCTAGCCAAGTGTATTGGGGGTTCGGTATGAACGCTCGTAGTGTGTTCATCGCCGTAGGGGCCGCGCTGCTTGCGGCTTGTATAATCACGGGCGGCTGCTCCGGCCAAGCCCGCAACTCCGCACGAATAGCCGATTCCGCACAATCGCTGTTGTTATCCGAGCAACTGAAGCAATTGGAAGAGCTGCAAACGCCGCCTGGCGTTGACCCTGAGCTTTTCCAAAAGCTAAAGGATGCCTTCAGGGCGAAGCTGGCGGATGGCAAGATGGCCAGCTCGCCGCCTGTGGGCGGCGATAACGCAGTATCGGATTTAGCGCTGGTATTTGATGCCGGATTCTATACCGCAACCTGGTCTTACCGTAACGTCGGTGATTACAACCAAGATGGTGAGGTCGGCATTTCCGACTTGACCCCGCTGGCAATGGAGTTTTTGCAGCCGGTTACTCCGGACAACGAATGGGTTGACGGCAACAACGACGGCGCTATCAACATCGCCGATGTCACTCCGCTGGCGATGCATTTCCTGAGCAAGTGCGACCATTACGCGCTAATGCAAAGCGCAGCCGAAGCAGGTCCTTTCACGGAGGTTACTACGATTCCTTTTGCAAACGCAACAGGAAGCCAGCGCAAGCAATTCAGCGCGCCATCGCTTGACCTGTCATCAGGCTGGTTCTATAACGTGCAGCCATTTGATTCGGAAGGAAATCCGGGTGAGCCTGGCGTAACAGTGCGGATACCGGTGAACCAACCGCCTGAAGCGTCCTTCACTGCTGACCCGCCTTCAGGGTCTGCTCCTCTTACCGTGACATTTGACGCAAACGCAAGCATTGACCCGGACGGGACGATTGTAAGTTATGCGTGGGACTGGGAGAGCGACGGGACGGTTGATGAAACTAATGCTATTCCAACCGCCACGCATCAATTCACCGCCGGAGGCATATACCAAGTAGGCCTTATCGTGACCGACAACGCTACTGCGCAGGATTCGGCTTACGCAACCATTACAGCGAAGGAGGAATGGACGCATTCCTGGGGGCAAGCCGGATGGGATTTCGCTACACGAGTGGCGACAAACAGAGACGGCGAAGTCTTCGTTACAGCAACGCTGGAATTGAGCGGCACGGACACGGACATCGTCTTGCTCAAATACAGCCCGCAAGGCGATTTACTATGGGAGAAAGCATGGGGCGGTGCGGCGAGCGATGACCCAGTGGGCTTAGCTGTAAACAGCTACGGCGAAGTGTTTGTTATTGCGAATACAACAAGCTACGGTGAGGGGAATACGGATGTGCTTCTCCTCAAATTCAGCCCGGCAGGGGATCTCCACGGGGCACTGACTTGGGGAAGCGCTGGCCAGGAATTCGCAACCGGCCTTACGCTGGATGGCAATGAAAACCTGATTGTATCCGGCCAAACCACAAGCTTTGGCGCGCAAATGCAAGACATCTTCGCAATCAAGTTTTCAGGAGCCAACGCTGATGTTGAATGGGCGAAGCTCTGGGGCGGCGCACAGGACGATTTCTCTATGGGCGTTGTCGCGGGCGGCGGAAGCTTCTACCTATCGGGAACGACTTACAGCTACGGCGAAGGTTGGCGGGATGCGCTGCTAATAGCCGCAAGCACAGACGGCGACCTGTATTGGCGCAATACGTGGGGAACGCCGCTATCCGAAGGCGCTCGCGCCATCGCCATGCACCCGGTTGAGGGCACGCTGTATTTGACGGGTTTTGCAGAGGTCTCCTTTCCGCCCAGCCAGGACGTAATGCTCCTTGGTTTCAACCAAAGCGGAGATCTTGTGCTGGAGAAGGTCTGGGGCGGCACGCAGTATGACAGGGGTGACGCGATTGCCGTGTTCAAGAATGGCGATATTGCAGTGGGAGGGAATTCGCAGAGCTTCTTTGACCCGTTGGATGGGGATGCATTTCTGCTTCGCTACAGCCCTATTGGCGCGCTGCAATGGTCGCGCAGTCTGGGGGGAAGCGGCCATCAAGATATTATCGCGGCCTGCTTGGACAATCTCGGGAACCTGTTGCTGGCGGGTATTTCGCCGGACGCCTCATGCGTGTGGTCGGATGTCACCGGGACCGAAACAGCGCCGACAGCAGTAGTCACGCACGAAACAGCCGACCCATTCACGAGCATAACTGGCGTCGTCAACAACCAGCCTTTTGCCGCGCGCAACGAGCCAGGCGTGGAGGATGCAGGCGGAGGCGGCGATGGTGACGCGCTTGCCCTCAAGCTTACTTTGTGATTGCCTAGGGCATCGGGAAGCTAACCGGCGAAGACCTGAAACTCGGCGTTGACCGGGAAGTTCACGCTGTTGCCGACGGCGCAAGCCGAATGCGCTTTGTGCAGCATCGCCTCGCACTTCTCGCGGTCTTCCTCGCGCTTGACAGTAACGCGCGGGCGCAGGTTCACGTGCGTGAAGCGAAGCGCACCCTCAACCATCGCCATTTCGCCGTCCGCGCTGTCTTCGTAAGCGGTGAACTCTAAGCCGGCGCGCGAAGCCATGCTGATGAAAGTTGACATCACGCATGACGAGAGCGCGGCGACCAGCATGTCCGCTGGCGTGACGTTAGCGGCATCGCCGCCGAACTCAGGGCCGCCACCGGTCATAAATCGCGGCTTGTCGTCGTTAAAATACAGCTCAGCGCTCTTGTTGTGTTTCCAGTCCAGGCGGCATTCATAGCGCCAGCTCCGGGGCTTAGCCTTGTGTGTTTCGGTTTCTTTCGTTTCTTCCATAGGGTCTTATTACCTCCCGAAGCTATATTATCACGCATCCCCCGAAAGCTATTTTGCGCTGGGCCAACTTTACTCCTGAACTTCCAGTACTCAACCCTTCGCGACCAACAAGCAAACGGATTTGACACCCCTGCGCGGACGTGGTATCTTACACGCCCCTCAAGGGAAACGACTATGTCTAGGAAATGCGAAATAACCGGTAAGAAGCCCATGGTTGGGTGCAGCGTGTCGCACTCGCAGCGGCACACAAAGCGCACCTGGTCTCCCAACCTGCGCATGGCCGTGGTAACAATGCCCGACGGCACCCGCAAGAAAATGAAGGTCTCCATGAAAGCCCTGAAGACCCTTGCCAAGCCAGTCCGCGACCGCAGCTAGCCCCTAGCCCCGCGCCTCCAAACCAGCGACTTATTCACTTTAGCCACCGCCCACCAGCACACGCGCATCCTCTGCGCTCATGCCCTTAACGAGGATGCGCTTATTGCGGGAAGCATCGCCGCTTAGAAGCTCGAGCTTTGAGCGGGGGACGGCAAGGAACTTGGCGAGGACAGCGAGGACGGCTTCGTTGGCCTTGCCCTTCTCAGGCGGCGCGGTCACGGCGACTTTCAGCGCGCCACCGTCAACGCCTCGCACCTCCGCGCGCGCGGAATGCGGCAGCGCTTTCACGGTGATAATCACGCCCTCGGCGGTTTGTTTGAGCCAATCTTCGCTCATTTCACGACCACGAGCTTTTTGATATCGGCGAACTTCTTGTCGCCGATGCCCTTCACGTCTTTTAGCTGCTCAATGGACTTAAAGCGACCGATGGATTTGCGGTGCGCGATGATGCGCGCGGCAAGCGTTGGGCCGATGCCCGGCAGCGCATCCAGCGCATCTGCGCTCGCGGTGTTGATATCAATGGGGAAATGAACCTTCGGCTTCGCGGGCACTGCTTTCGCGGAAGGCTTGCGGGCAGGAGTGCTGCTTCCAACGAGCTTTGCCGAGTTTGCGGATTCGGGCGCTTCGCCAGCCAGCTCGCTTGCGATGTCCGTCACTTCCGGCATGGCTTTCATCGCTTTCACCGTTAGCTTGCCCGCATCGGCGGTGATGCCGGGGAGCGCAGTAAGGGGCTGCGCGCTTTTGGGCACGGCGTAAAGCGTGCCGTAGCCGGAAGCCACCGCGGCGAACAGGAGCGCGCCCGCGGCGAGCGCTATGACTTTTTCCTGAAGCTCCAACGATTCCCCTACTTGACGACTATGTTCACGAGCCGCCCGCGCACGACGAGAATCTTCACCAGCGTCTTGCCTTCCATATGCTGTTTGACTTTCTCGTCCGCGAGCGCGGCTTTTTCAATGTCGGCGTCGGCGGCGTCCACCGGCATGATTATGCGGGCGCGCGGCTTCCCGTTCACGCTGATGCCGTATTCCACTTCGCTGACCTGCAGGAAGCGCGCATCGTGCTTGGGCCAGCTCGCATGCATTGCAAAGCCCTCGCCGCCGCTAACCGCCCAAAGCTCTTCGGCGAGGTGCGGCGCAATCGGCGAAAGCAGTATTGGAAAGATGCGCAGCGCGGCGTTCATCATCGCGCGCAAGTTCGCATCCGACTTGCGCGCATCGGGCAGCGCGTCCCATTGCTCGGAAAGCTGGTTGAACAGCACCATCAGCGAGCTTATGACAATATTGAAGCTCCAAGCTTCAAGCGCGGTGGTGATGTCGCGGATGCCGGCATGAAGCGCTGACTGGAGCGCCTTAGCTTCGGGCGATTCGTCGGATGTGTCCGCCTCTCCTGCGCCCTCAACCTGCTCCCATGTGTCGCTGAAGAATGTATATAAGCGCTTCAAGAAGCGGAAGCAGCCGCCGACTCCGCCTTCCTGCCATTCCACGTCGCGGTCGGGCGGGCCCCAGAACAGGCTGATCATGCGCCCTGTGTCCGCGCCGTAGCGGTCAAGGAAATGGTCAATGCTGACGACGTTGCCCCGGCTTTTGCTCATCTTCGCGCCGTCCTTGTAGAGGATGCCCTGCGAGAAGTAGCGCAGGAACGGCTCGCGGAAGTTGAGCATGCCCGCGCGGTTGAGCGCGTGGCAGATGAAGCGCGAATAGAGCATATGCCCGACGACGTGCTCCTTTCCGCCGATGTAAAAGTCCACCGGCATCCATGCGTTGCACGTCGCAGAATCAAACGGCGCGGAGGCGTTCTTCGGGTCGGTGTAGCGCAGGTAGTACCACGAGCTGCACATGAAAGTGCTCATCGTGTCGGCTTCGCGCTGCGCAGGGCCGCCGCACTCGGGGCATTTGGTTTCAATGAATTCGCGGTTGGAAGCGAGGCGCGAGTCCGTCTCGGCGTTGAACGCCACCGTCTCAGGCAGCAGCACCGGCAGGTCTTCAAACGGCACGGGGACATGCCCGCAATGTTCGCAATGCACGACAGGGATGGGCACGCCCCAATAGCGCTGGCGCGAAACGAGCCAGTCGCGAAGCTTATACTGCACCGTGCCACCGCCGATGCCAGCCTGAGCAAGGTCGGTGTTCAGCGCGGCGATGCCGTCGGCGCTCGTCATGCCGCTGTATTTGCCGGAATCAAACATGACGCCGTAGCCGGTGTAACATTCGCCGCCATCCACGCCTTCGGGAGGCTTGACAACGCTGACGATGGGTATGCCGTATTTCGTGGCAAAGGCGAAGTCGCGCGTGTCGTGCGCCGGCACGCCCATGACGACACCAGTGCCGTATTCCATCAGGACGTAATCGGCGGCGAAGATGAACACTTCTGCGCCGGTCAGCGGATGCCGCACCTTCACGCCGAGGTTCACGCCTTCCTTCTCGCGCTCCTCCGCGCCGCGTTCAATCGCGCTGACGCTGGTGAGCTTCGCGCGGAATGCTGCAAGCTCATCGGCTTTGCCGCCCGCCTGCGCCAGCTTCTCTGCCAGCGGATGTTCAGGCGCGATGGAGAGGAAAGTCACACCGAAGAGCGTGTCTGCGCGCGTGGTGAAAACCTCAACCTTCTCGCACACATCGGGGATTTCAAAAGTGATGCGCGTGCCCTCGCTGCGGCCGATCCAGTTGCGCTGCATCGTCTTGTAGTTTTCCGGCCAGTCGTTAAGGCCTTCAATGTCGGCGAGCAGCTCGTCGGCGAACTCGGTCGTGCGGATGAACCACTGGCTCAAGTTGCGCTTCACCACCGGCTGCGCGCATCGCCAGCACGTGCCGTCGGACGCTTCCTCGTTGGCTAGGACGCCGTGCGTGGGGCACCAGTTCACCGGCGCATCGCGCTTGTAAACGAGCCCCATTTCGTAGAGCTTCAAGAATATCCACTGCGTCCAGCGGTAGTATTCGGGCGTGCTGGTATTGACCTCGCGGTCCCAGTCGTAGCTGATGCCCGACGCTTTGAGCTGGCGCTTGTAGTTGCCGACTGCCTTCATGGTCATCTCGCGCGGGTGGACGCCGTGGTCAATCGCGGCTTGCTCTGCGGGAAGGCCGAAGGCGTCCCAGCCCATCGGGTTCAAAACGTTCCTGCCCAGCATCCGCCGGTAGCGCGCGACCACGTCGCCGATGGTGTAGTTGCGCAAGTGGCCCATGTGCAGGTCGCCGGAGGGATAGGGGAACATGACGAGGACGTACGCCTTGTCTTCGCGCGAGCTAGGCTCATGCGCGGCAAAGGCGCTGCGCGAAGCCCATTCGCGCTGCCAGCGAGCCTCAATTTCCTTGAAATCGTATTCAGCCACGGTTACACCCATGGGGATTCCCCCCGCATCATGAACGAGCGTGGATTATATCATTGGGGGCGAGCGCGGAGAGGATTACCTCCCTTTTGAAATTACCCCCCCTTGTAATCGGGACTTTAGTCCCGCTCTGGTCGTGACGACCATATCAACCCCTCTTGGGCTATTTTCGGCGATATGCCATAATGAGCAATAGGGATGGAATACATGCGAAAGATGCCGGGAGAAGGGCCGCACAAGGCGGGGAAGCTTGCGCCGATGGGGCGCGCGCAAAAGCCGTCACGTGAGCACGCGCCGGGCGCAGGTAAGCCAAAAGCCGATGCTGCCAATCAACTACCCCCCAAGCGCATCCTCGTCGCAGGCGCGCCGCAGTCGGGGAAGACGCGCAGGCTCATCGGCGTTTATCTCGACTCGCTGCGCGAACAGCCGTTTGCGCGCCGCACTTTCCTCGCGCCCGACACATCGCACCGCAACCATCTCCGCGTGCAGGTGATGCGCCAGGGCGGCTTGGACGCGCTGCCCGAGGGCGAAATCATCACCTTCCCCGAATTCCTCTACAACCTCGGCTTGCGCACAGGGCTCGTCACCGGCCGGCGCATGACGCCCCTTGAGGAGCGCATCGTCGCGATGTGGTTCCTGCAAGACCTCGTTTACAAGGACGATAAGCTCAAGCCCGTGCCTGCGACGCTGGCATCGGCGGGGCACTTCATCGCAGGCCTAACCGCCTTGCGCCGCGCAGGATTGTATGCGCGGGACGCGACAGGGGAGGACGTTCCCCAAGACCTCGGCTGCGAGTTGATGGAAGCGTATTCGCTGCACATCCGCCAGAGCTACAAGATGAACCAAACCTACGACGGCCTGTTGCCGCAGGAAGTGTTCATTGAAATGTTGCACGAGGGCGACGATTACATCAACGAATTGCTTCCGGAGTTGCTGCTCATTGATGGCTTTTGGGACTTCATCCCGCTGCACAAAATCGCGCTGAGGGAGCTTGCGCAGTATAGCCGCATAAATATTTACATGAGCATTCCGCTCGCGCCAGGCGACCGCCCGCTGGCGAAGCTTGAAAGTTTTGCGACCGAGCTTGGGCTTGAGCGCGAGGAGCTTCCCCCGCGAAACGAGGCGCTGGGCAGGCTGCTCACTGCGCTTGCCGCCGCGCGCGAAGGGAAGGAATGCGCGAAGGAACTTGGCGGCGCGATTGCGGCTGAGGGCGTGGAGCTGCGCCCGTGCACTACGCACCAAAGCGAAGCGGACTTCATCGGCGACACGGTGCTCAAGCTGCACCGGCGCGAGGGCGTGCCGCTGGACGAGTTTCTCGTCATACTAAACTCGGTTGACGCGCGCTTCATTGCGGCGCTGGAGCGCGTGTTCGCATCGCGCGGGCTACCGCTCATAGACCTGACCAAGCGCGGGAAGCCTGCGCTGATGGGGCCGTTCCTCGCCGCATGCTTCGCCTACGCCGCGAAGCAAGACGCGCTGACACTACGAGCACTGCTGCTCGCGTCGTGCCCTTACGTCCTGCGCTGGAACCATCTGCTCTTCGCGCACATCATGCGAATGGGCGCGTTCCTTGACGTGCAAAGCCTCGCGCCGGTGCTGGCGTCGCCGGAACAGCAGTCGTTCACGGCCTTGCTGGAGGAGCTTGGCGGCCTGAGGCGCGTGATGGGCAAAAACGAGTCCATTCTTCGCGCGCAGGGCGCGGCTGAAGAGTGGGGCAATTTGCTGCTCGCGAAGATGCGCGCTGCATGCGCCGATGACGCCGACATCGCGCGCGAGAAGGCGGCGTTGGATGCCGCGATTGATGCGCTGGATGCGCCTGTGGGAATGGTGATGCCGCCTGACGATTTGCTGGCGGTCGCGGCGGAGGCGTGCAGTGGCGTATGCGCGCCGATTGTTGAGCGGCGCACAGGCGGGGTGTATCTCGTGGATGCGCTGGTGGCGCGGCAGTGGCAAAAGCGCGTGGTGTTCATCCCGCAGTGCAGCGCAGACAATTGGCCGCGCCCGTTCAAGGAGATTAACGTCGGCGGCGAAAAGCTGCGCAAAGCGCTGGTGCAGGGCGGGATGGAGCTGCGCGCGCCGGAGGACACATACGCCTTTGAGGAAACGCTGTTCCTCTCCGCGCTTTCGCGCGCCTGCGACAACGCATTTGTGACTTACCCACAGCGCCAGTTTGACGGCAAGCCGCTGCTGCCCTCGCCGTTCCTCTTCCCGCTTGAAGAAGCGCTGAAGAAGCTTGGCGGCGCGAAGCCCGAGCATGATGCGCAGGTTTTCGCCGACGAGCAGGCGCTGGCGCTGACCGCGGCGAAGGAGCTTCGCTGGGGTGACTGCATTGATACCGGCATGGAGAGCGGCGTAGCATCGGCGGTATTCAAGAAGTGCGATGAGGCGCTGCGCGACGGAATGCTGCGCGCGGGCGGCATTGCGTCGGAGGATGCAGCCGCGCCGGTTGCGGCAGCGGATATTCCACAGAAGTTCAGCCCCTATGCGCTGACTGCGTTTCGCAAATGCCCCTATTACTACTTCGCATCGCAACTCCTTGACTTGGGCGGCGAGATGGCCACGCTGGAAGACGGGCTAAGCCCTGACGAAGTCGGCAAGGCGGTTCACGCTGCCCTGAAGGACGCCTTTGAGCGCAAACTTGCGCCGGACGCGCTCCTGGGAGTTTTTACGCGCAAGATAAAAGACGTGGCCCGCGAGCGCGGGTATCTCGGCAAGTTTGAGCTTGAGTTGCAGCGCGAGCTTACGATTTGGCGCGTCGCGCTGCGCGAGTTTTATGAGACAGAGCTTTGGCTGATGAAAAAGCGCAAATCGCAGGTCGCGGAGATGGAGCGCGACTTGAAGCTGGAGATGCAGGACGCGAATGGCGCGCCGTTTTCGCTGCACGGATTCATTGACCGCGCCGACCGCACGCGCGACGGCTACGCAGTTTACGATTACAAGTCCGGCCGCGCCAGTACCTTCGGCATGGGCGAGGGCAAGGAAATTGTGTTCGGGCTGTCGCTGGCGTGGCTCATCTACCCGCTGATTGTGCAGGAAGCGTTCAAGGCGAAATACGCGCCGCCGTTCTCGCTGCTTTTCGTGCGCGACAATGAAGGCATGGCTGTCGCCTGCGATGGCGTGATATATGAACTGCTTACCGCGTCTATGCTGCAAAACGTTGCGTCAATCCGCACGAGGCTTTTCCCGCGCGCGCCGCACACTGCGGCGGTGGAATGCAGCGAGTGCGAGATGTATAGCATCTGCCGACGCGATGTGTTCACTGAAAGCGCGCCCAATGTGGTGCAAGAGAGCTTCGCTGACGGCAAGCCGTGCGTGATAGTGAAGGAGGAGCGGGAATGAGCGCAGACCTGGGCTTCTTGCTTCGCCCCACGATCTACACAGCGAGCGCAGGCACGGGCAAGACATACCGCCTGACCGAAGACTTCCACGCCGCGCTTGACCATTACGGCTACGAAAGCGCGCACCGCTTCGCCGCGATTACGTTTACTGAAAACGCAGCCGCCGAAATGCGCGCGCGCATCCAGCAAAAGATGCTGGAGAAACACGGCTTGAAGGCGCTGCCCGCCGCGCAGTCGCTTTCCATAAGCACGATCCACAGCTTCTGCCGCCGCGAGCTGAAGCGCCATGCGCTGCTGCTGGGAATTGACCCCGAATTCGGCGTGATGGAAGAAACCGGCTCGGGGAGCATCGCGCGCCATGCGCTGCTTGAGGTGCTCAGCGCTCGCTACAACAGCGAGGACAAGCGCGAGAAAGGCGACATCCCGCGCTGCGTCGCCTTCACCAGCTACTTTCGCGGCACGAGCTTCGGCGCAAGCCTTGAAGGCGAAATACTCGCAGACTACAACCGCCTGCGCGCGCAGGGCCTGCGCAACATCGCGCCTGCAAAGCTCTCGCTGCCTGAGCCAAAGTGGGATGAATGCCTGCTCGCGCTGCAAAGGGCGATATCAGCCGTAACGCTAGCGCAGCCGGAAGGCGTCAAAGCCGAAAAGTCGCGCGAGAAGCTGGCGCTGGTGCAGGCGAACCTGCGCCGTTACGGCGAAGAGATTGCGAATATGAAAGTCGGCGAACCGGCGGCGCGGCTGCTTGACCGCCTGTGCAAGCCGGTGAAGCGCAACGTCTCCAACGATGTGAAGGCGCTTTTTGATGCAATGCTTGCGGCGGTCTGCGGTTGTTTCCACGAAATGATCCGCCTGGACACGGGCAGCGTGCTCATTGAAATGCTGCATATCTTAGGCGAATTGGACGCGCGCCTGGAGGCCGAGAAGCGCGCGCGCAGCGTGCTTAGCTTCTCCGACTTGGAATTGCAGATGCTGCGCCTGCTGGAAGATTTCCCAGAAGTGCGCGAGGAGTATCGCGGGCGTTACCACAAAGTGTTCGTTGACGAATTCCAGGACACGAACCCGCTGCAGGTGCGCATCATTGAGCTGCTTGCGGAGCCAAAGGCGCTGTATTACGTCGGCGACCCGAAGCAAAGCATCTTCGGCTGGCGCTATGCGGAGCCGAAGACCATCGGCTTGAAGCGCAACGAGTTCGCCGACGGCGCGCAGACGCTAACGCAAAACTGGCGCTCGCACCCCGACATCCTTGAGTTCGTGAATCGCCTGTTCGTGGGGATGGAAGGCGAGCCGCCAGAGCTTGGCTTTCAATACGACGCGATGACCGCGGCGCGCGAATTTACCGGCGCGATGCCAGCGAACGCCCCCAAGCGCATCACGCTGTTTAGATACCCGCTCGGCGAAGGCGGGAAGCTTCCTTCGGCAGATGAGCGTAGGGCGCGTCAGGCGCAGGCCGCCGCCGCCTACATCAAAGACCTCGTTGAGAACAAACGCCTTGTGCACACGCGCGAAGACAGCGCGAAGCACAACGAGCCGCTGGCCTACGGCGACTTCACTATCCTCGTGCGCAAAAACAAGACTGTGCCGCTGTTTGAGCAGGAGCTTTCCGCCGCGAACATTCCGTTCGTCAGCGAAACAAGCGTGGGCTTCCTGAGCACGCCTGAAATTGGCGCGCTTACTGCGTTCTTGCAGTTTCTTCTCACGCCGGAAAGCGATTTGCTTTGCGCGGAAGTGCTGCGAAGCGATCTCGTGGGTATCTCATCTGACGGGCTGGCGGAATTGGCGAATGTGCGCGGCTTCGGCGATGCCAAGCGGACGCTGGTAGAAGCGCTCGCCAAAGCAAAGCTGACGGATACCAATGACGCCGCCGCAGTCGCCGAGTTCACGCAGTTTGTTGGCGAACTGCGCCCGCGCATCCCGCAGCTTTCCGCATCAGCGGTGCTCTGCGAGGCGGTGGAGAAGCTGCGCCTGCGCGAAAAGCTCGCGGCGTGCGGCAGGCCGTTTCGCGCCGCGCTGAATGTCGGCAAGCTCATTGACTTTGCCGACGGCATCAGCGGCATAGGTTATGCCGCGCTGGAAGAGGCGGCAAGCTCGCTGCGCGAGATGGGATATCAGGGCGCGAACATCGGCGAAATGTTCGTTGAAGGCGGCGAGTTCGTGAAGATAATGACCGTCCACCGCGCCAAGGGCCTTGGCTTCCCTGCTGTGATTCTCGGCGAAACTGACTACAACATCGCGCCCACGCGCCAGCTATTCTTTGACGAGCGCATCACCGGCGTTGAAGAGGCTGCGTCGTTCCGTTTCGCCGTGAAGCACCGTTACGAGCGCTATGCGGCAGCGAAAGACGCCAACCGCCAATACAAGGAATTGAAAGACGAAGCCGAGGCGAAGGTGCAGGAAGAGGAGTTGCGGCTGCTTTACGTCGCGCTGACGCGCCCGATTGAACACCTCGCCATCTTCGGCGTGCAGGAAGGGCCGGGCAAGCTATGGCAGTCCGTCCTCCCGCGCGCTCTTGATGCACGGTATTCCGACATCGTGCAAAGGGAAGACTTCGCGCAAAGTGAAGCCTCGGAAGTTCGCGCGCAACAGGTATTACCGCAGCTTGCAGATATTGCGAAGCAAGTGAAGGTGCGCAAGGCTGATAATAAAGCCGCAGAAGCTATGCTCGACGAGTCGCGCAAGCCGCCGCAATTCAAGCTGCACAAATATCTGTTTGGCATAAGCGAGTTCTTGCGCTGGATGCGCGGCGATGACGCCCCCCGCCCACGGTTGAGCTTTATTGACAATGACGGCGAGCTTGAGCGCGGACTGGCGGAATGGGTGGCTTCGCACGAGACGGTTGACGGCGAGGAGGGCGCGCGCGAGCTTGGCACCGCCATTCACGCCTTGCTAGACTTCGCGATGCAGCACCGCTTTGAAGTAGAGCCGCAAGAGATTCCCCTCGCGCTGCTTGACGATGACCTGTTACTTCAACATTTCCGCGAGCACTACGAAGTACTCACGCGCGCGAAAAAGCGTGCGGAAAAGCTCTTAGAGGGCTTTGTGAAAACCGGCGTGCTTCAGGTTGCATGCGCTACTGAAGCGCTGCGCACTGAACATTCCTTTATGTTGCGCGCTGCGCCGGATGCTGGCGTATTCCTGCGCGGACGCTGCGACTTGCTGATAGCCTTGGACTCAGAGCTGTTCATCATTGACTACAAAACCGACCGCATCTCCAGCGCAGCCCAGCGAGACAGCCTAGTTACCCGCTACGCTCCGCAGCTTGCGCTATACGCAATGGCTGCGCACCTTCTCTATCCTGCGTTTGCCGTGAAAGCAGGTTTAGCGCTGCTTGATACAGGCGAAATGGCATGGATTGGCGCCTTGCCGGAGCACATTGCCTCGGTAAAGGCGAAGATGGCGGAATTTGCCATCCACGAGCTAAGCGCGTTCAGCTAATAATTGCGCAGCAGGAGTATAATGGCAGTCGGTAGATAACGCTCATTCACTTGGTTACTCTAGGAGGTAATAATGCGCCTACTCATACCTCTGCTCATCACATTGGCGACCTTGACCGCCCTCATAGCCTTTGCCGCGTGCGGCGGGCACGGGCGCGCCCAGCGTCCCCTGGATGCTGCCGCAAACCCGGCTGCATCAGGAGCATCCAATACATTTACGCTTGAACAGGCGGCTGAAGGCGGGAAGCTCACTGCGACGCTGCGGGCGCAGGGCTTTTTTGACCTCTACCAGGTAGCAGGCGAGCTTGGATACGACGAAGGCGCGCTGGAACTGGAAAGCGTGAGCCAAGGCGCATTCCTCGGCGCGCCGCCGGACGTCATCTTTTTCCAGCGCGGCGAGGCAGGCGGCATCCCCTTTGCGCTCACTAAGCGCGATGTCGGAGCCGGCTCCACCGGCGCGGGCGTGATTATCCAGGCGCGCTTCCGCATTAAAGGCTCGCTGCCGGAGAAGCCAGTTTGGGTTGGCGAAAAGCTTTTGGCGCGGGACTCGCTGCGGCACAAGATTGACGCGGTAGTTGAAGGAGGTGCGAAGTGAACACGCGCGCAGCCCTGATTGCTAGCATAGCCGCCTTTACCGCAATTCTAAGCGCTTCCGCCTTCGCTTCCGTCCAGCCCCCGCAGGAATGGCTGGACGCGAGCGAAGCCAACCGCCAGCGTTATGAGCAAATGAAGCCCCAGCTCCAAAAGTGGGTCAAGGGCGAGGTGGAAGACTGGCGGCTGCCGGAGCCGGTGGCTCTGGAGAGCATCGGCGCGCACTTTGGCGAAACCCGAGAAACCCGCACTGTCTCGCTGGACAGCGCCGAGCTTCGTTTTGGCCAGCTTGACCTGAACTTTGACGGCGTGGTTGACCAGCTTGACGTGCTGGAGCTTGGCTACAAGCCCGCGCCGCGCAAGGCAGTCTCTGTCGCCAACACAAAGGGCGTGAACAACCTGATTATCGTCCGCGCGGATTTCTCTAACAGCCTGGCCGACACGGCCACCTGGAACTACGACTACACATACAACCTGATGCTTGCCGACGGCACCGCGCCCAACCCCTCATTCCACGACTTCTTTGAGGAGGTTTCCTACGGGGACCTGGACATACAAGGCACTGTTGATAACCAAGGCCCGAATAACGGCTGGTACACCGCGCCCAACACGCGCAACTACTACCGCGACACCAGCATAATGGAGTTTATGCTCTTCGCGGCGCAGTCTATAGACCCCCACACCGACTTCTCAGATTACGATTCCGATAACGATGGCTATGTAGATTCGTTTATCGTCTATTACCCGTATGCGGAGTTTGCGGGCGGGCTTTGGCCGCATATGAGCAGCGGGATGAACTACTACGCCGACGGCGTTGTCGTTGACATCCATTACATCAGCGGCTTCGGCGGCGCCTTCAGCACGGCTGATAACATGACCGTCGCCTGCCATGAATACGGCCATATAATGGGCTTCCCTGACCTTTACGACACCGATGGGTCTTCCAACGGCTGCGGGAGGTGGACGCTTATGGCCTACCAGTATGACAGCCAGCAGAAGCCTCCCGCGCCCGACCCTTGGCTTCGCCAGCAGGCAGGCTGGATTAACCCTCTCGTCATCACTGAGGACGCCACCGGGGTGAGCATCCCGCAAATTGCGACAAACCGCTTCATGCTGAAGCTCTGGAAGAACGGCGACCCGGGCGAGGAGTATTTCCTAGTTGAAAACCGCCAGAAAGTCGGCACTGACGCAACCCGCCCCGGCGCGGGCCTGATGATTTACCATTGCGATGACTCCCAAAACGGAAACACCAACGACGCGCGCCGCCTGGTTGACGTGGAAGTCGCCGAAGGGCTGGATGGCAATAATAAAGACCACTTAGACCGCAAGGATGGCGGCGGAGGCAAGGCGACCGACCCGTTCTACTCCGGCAACAAGACCGCATTCAACTTCACGAGCAACCCGCCGAGCAAGACTTACGCAAACACTGATTCATATGTGAAAGTGGAGAATATTTCCGCCAGCGGCTCTACGATGACAGCCAATATCTCGGTTGAAACAGCGACGCGCCCGTCCGTAACGATTACCGCCCCAACCGCTGGCGGCACTGTCAGCGGCGATGTGACTTTCTCTGCGACTGCGGCTGCCAGCGGCGCGCGCACGATAAGCAAGGTTGATTTCTACGCCAACGGATACTTTGTCGGCACAGACACGACTGCCACCGGCAGCACATACAGCATTACATGGAACTCGCGCACTTGCTACAACAAGGCTGTATTCATCAGCGCTAAGGCAACCGACAGCACCGGCGAAACAGGCACTAGGAGCATCAGCGTAACAGTAGATAACGAGGGCGAATGGCCGTTCAGCGATGGCATCACTAATACGTGGAACTGGGCAATCCTTGACCCCTCCGGCACTGCATCCTGGGCGCTTCGCACTACCGTTTACAACTCCCCGCCGAGCTGCCTGGGCATCGGCCCCGGCTATGACACCAACGAGCACGACCGCATCCTCTCGCCGCTGCTTGACCTGACAGGCTCAACGCAGCCCGCGCTGACTTATTACATGCGCTACAAGATAGCCGGAAGCTTGCACAACGCCCGCGTGTATGTCATCAGCGAAGACGGCAGCGTGGAAACGCAGGTTAAATCGTTTACCGGGACCGACTTGAGCTGGAAGAGCCGCGCAATCTGGCTGGACGGTTTCGCAGGCCAGAAAGTATTCATCGCCTTTGAACTGAACTCAACCTCTTTGGGCAGCGGCGGAGGCGCTGCAACCGGCAGCGGAGTGTGGGTTGACGATGTTGACCTGCACGAGCGCACTAGCCCGCCGTCCCTAAACAGCATCACCCCCGGCGACGGCTCAACCGTCTCCGGCGATGTCGCGATTGAGGTTGACGCAACCGACGACGTAGGAGTCACTTACGTCGCGTTCTGGATGAATGGGGAGTATGTCGGCGCAGACACGTCTTCCCCGTTTGTGTACACATGGAACTCGCGCGATGTTTTCAACGGTGGCGCCACCGTCCTTGCCCGGGCCTATGACCGCGATGAGCAATATGATGAGGCTCAAGTCACATACACCATTGATAACGGGATGCAAACCCCCGCGTACTACTACGGGTTTGAAGACGCAGCGCACCTGGACGATTACTGGCGCATTTACAACCCAACTGGCCCCGGAACCTGGCAACTGGCGAACTACCGATACTACCGAGGGTCGTATTCCG
>JBBIJQ010000011.1:0-1488 GCA_037445915.1 Planctomycetales bacterium
CGTTTTGCATAATTACCCGGTGCTATAATCGGGGGGAACAATGTATAGGGGCACAATCTTACTTGCTCAGATAGTCATCCTTATTATCGCGCTGAGGATGATGTTCACTTCCGCCGATATCCTTCGCAAGCCGGAGGGGAATTACGACGCGCACGCGAGGTTCTCCGCGCGAATCGTATTCATTATCTGCTTTATTCTCGCAGCTTGGGCAGCCGTCAGCCTATACCACTCTTTCTCCTCGTATTGGGCTAGGTAGCTTAAGCCGGGGGCGCGGGCTTCTCCCGCCAGGCAACGAGCCGCCAGTTGTTCCCGTCAAACTCCCAAACGCTTTCGTCCACGCCGTTTGCAGCGTAGTTCTCCGGCGGTATCGCAAGCAAATAAGTCGCGGATAGGGTAAATCTCAGGTCGGCAACCGCGACTTCGCCGGATATGCTGACCGAATCTACGGTTATTCCCACCACGAGGTTCGCGTTTTGCGTGAAGACTTCGCTAAAAAAAGGTCCGAAGCTCGTGCCAATAGTGGGCGGATCGGAAAGCGTGCTGGATGACTTGAAGCGCAGCGCTATCGCCCTATCCAGAGTGAGCAGCCCGGAAGCGATGGAGTTGAACGCGCTTGTGTCTTCCGCTGTCAGCACGGCCGCAAGCGCGCTCACCTGCGAGCGCAGAAGCTGCTCGGTCGGCCCGGGAACTACTTGAACAGTCTCGCGCCAGGTCGCAAGCCGCCACTGGCCGCTAATCAGGTCAAAGGTCATCTCATCCGCGCCGGACGCGCTATAAGCCTGGGGCGGGATTACGCCCGCGTAAACCGCTGAAAGGCTGAAGCCTGCATTCAAAAAAGCGCGCGTGCCTAGGATGATGACGGAGTTCACGCTGAAGCTGGCTGCGATATTTTCGTTTTCAACAAAGACCGTCGCAAAGAAGTCGCTGAAGTCGGAGGCGGGGTTCGGGTTTTCGGCTACCGTTTGCGCCGTCTTGAAGCGTAGCTGCACTGCGCGGCCGATAAGCGCCCCCGGCTGAACAACTGCTTCCGCTGCGGCGAGGTCTTCGGCCTTGAGCGCGTCAGTAAGCGCCTTGAGCTGGCTGAGGACGCGCTGCTGCTCATACGCGTGGCCTTCATCGCCCTCTGGGTCGGGCTGCCACGAGGTGAGCTTCCACGCGCCGTCGGAAACGGCAAAGACCATCAAGTCTTTGCCTTCGGACTGGTAGGTCGTCGGCGGAACATCAAGTATGTAGAGGCTTGAAAGAATAAAGCGCGCGCGCACAGTGGCCACCGAGCCTGTGATGGAAGTGTTGGTTACTTCCAGGCTGCAAGCGATATTCTCGTTCTGGGCGAAGAAGTCGTTGAAGAATACTATCTCGTCTGAGGTCGCGGACGGGTTGTCTGCGGTTGTTGATGTAGTAGGGAAGCGCAGCGCGAGGTTGCTGTTAAGCTGGAAAAGCGGGGAGAACAAGTCGCGCATCCCGTTCAGGTTTTCCATGTTGACGCCC
>JBBIJQ010000011.1:1498-42702 GCA_037445915.1 Planctomycetales bacterium
AGCTCGGCAACTGCCTGCTCAACCGCCCGCACCAGCGCGGCGTTGTTATCCCCACCTGCACCGGGGGCCAGCGGGCTTGTGCTGCCCGACATACAGGATGTAAGCAGCACGACAGCAATCCAAACAAGCGCAACCGCGCGAAGCCGCGTCATCATGGGCTAGATTCTAGCATAGGGGCTTCTTTGCGCAGCCGGGAAAGCTCGTTTGCGACCTGCGCCGGTTCAGCGAAGAGGATAAAGCGACCCTTCACGCGCTCCAAAATCCCGCGCACTTCTTGCGGCTTCACCGAATCCAGCACCGTCACCGCGTCTGGAAAGCCGCCGCGCGAGTATTCGTTGAAGCGCGGCGCGGCGAGGAAAAGCAGGAAATAATCCACGCCAGGGTCTATGCTGAGGCCGAGCGCGGACTTGACTTGCTGCTCATCAAGTCTTTCAGGGGAAACAGGAAGGCTGCCGACTACGCCGAGCGCGAATGCCGCGTCAAATCCGTACCGCCTGGGCACCCTCAGGCTTATTGGCATGCTTGCAATCTCGGCGCTCTCGGGCATGTCCATTCCGCCGACGATGTAAAAGTCGCTAGGGCCGGCGCTGCCATCCTCGGCATCCCCGCTTGCCGGCGCCTTGGAAGCCATCTGCGATACCCGCAAGTATTCAACGATGAACGGCGGAAGCAGGATTGCAGACGTAACTCCGACAACGAGAATGGCGACAAGCGCCGACACCCATACCGGCGCGCGAACTTCTCCGCCTGGCTTGCCTTCCGCCATATCGTATTAGCTACTTGGCGGCCAGGGCTTTCTTCTTGGCTTCGGCGGCGGCCTTCTCGGCCTTGCTCACATCGCGCATCTTCGCCACGATGTCCAGCTCCGCCTTCGCCATGTCGTTATTTCCCAGCCTGGCATAAACATCAGCCAACGCGAGGCGCGGCGCGGCATACGCAGGGTCGAGCTTGGCGGCTTTCGCCAGCGCTTTGATAGCTTTGTCCGACGCGCCGGAAAGCGCCAGAGTCACGCCTTGCATATACAGGGCGCGCGACGACTCTGGCTGGAGACTGGCTGCTTTGTCAGCCTGCACGATGACCTTCTTGAGCGCAGGCGACTCAACGATGTCCTTCTCAACGAGCATTGCGCCCGCATAAAGCCATGCAGCAAGCGCATTGTCGCCAGCCTTGGTCTTCCCTGCCAGCTTGTCCATCATCGCTTTCCAGTCTGCTTCGGCGATGGCGGTGTCGCGGTAGAAATAGCCTTGCGGCGTGAGGAGCTTCGCTGCGATTTCAGCCAGCTCTTTGTCTTCAGCGCCTTTGAAGCCCAGCTTTGCGGCATCGTATTTGGCGGTATTACCTGGTTCTATCGCGAGCTTGATGTCCGGCGCATAGTTGGCATAACGCATAGGGCCGGTCCCCAGATCGGCGGCAAGCTTGCTCTCGCCGACTTCATCATCACGCCCACCGCTGCCGGCGACCTCATCGTCACGGCCACCGCTCATTACTTCATCGTCACGGCCGCCGCTCATTACTTCGTCGTCACGGCCGCCGCTGTTCGCTGTGACATACGGCGGTGGAACGCCCTTGGCGGACAGCGTTTTCGCCTTCTCAAATGCAGCGTTTGCTTCGTCGTCGCGCCCGCCCATAAGCAGCACCTGGCCCAGGATGTCGTTCGCCCACGCCGATTCCGGCGCCAGCTTCACCGCTTCCTGCGCTGCAGCCAAAGCTTCAGCGCTTCCAGGGCCCATGGCGTTTTCCACGCCGGCCAGCAGGTAATAGACGAAGGGTTTCGGATCACTCTTAGCCTTCCCGGCAAGCTGCGCCTTGAGCTTGTCCCACTCCTTCGGCGTCAAGCGCTCGCTCGCCACAAATGTTCCATCCTTGTCCAGGACTTTGGGAGCGATGCCCTCCAGCTCTTTATCGTCGTTGCCTGCCATGTCAATATCGGCGGTAGTGATTGGCTTGGCAGCTTCACCCTTCGGAAGCGGCCTGCCGATGGTGTTGCTGTCGGCGGCTGGTTTTGGGCAGCCTGCGATAAATGCAATGATAACGAGAATGGCGAATAACGCCCCCGATAAAATTAACGAACGTTTCATTGAATACCTCCCGGCAAGAAGACCTGACTTCCTGCCTTCCGAATTGCAGCCCTGAGCTTAATTATACCGCCGCAACGCTCCGCTTTGGGGCGCGGGGGCGCACAAACCTGCTTTTGCTGGTATATTCTCCCTATGCGGCCAATCACCGTGAAAACGAACGCCCGTGAAGAGCTGCTGGACATTACCGCCAGCATCGCGCAAGTTGTTGAGGAAAGCGGCGTGCAAAAGGGGCTGTGCAACATCTTTTGCATGCACACTAGCGCCGCTTTGACGCTAAATGAGAACGCCGACCCCGACGTAAAGGCTGATATCCTCGTGTCCTTGCGGCGAATCGTCCAGGACGGGCTGCATTACTTCCACCAGGAGGGCAACAGCCCAGCGCACATCAAGTCCTCGCTCCTCGGCGCTTCGCTTACGGTTCCGGTTGCGGGCGGAAGGCTCGTGCTTGGCTCCTGGCAAGGCATACTGTTTTGCGAGTTTGACGGTCCGCGCACCCGCCGCGTCGGCGTGACCATTGTCAAGTGTGAGTAGGCTCGTGGAGAATCCTGCTAACCCTTACGCCCGCCTTAAGGAACTCCTCCAGTTCCAGCGCGCGGGCAAGCTCAGCTTTGCCGAAGTGCGCGAGCTAATCGCGCTGCATGAGCGCGCTTCCGCCGACTTGTCGCTCGCGGGGGAGAAGGGCGCAGCAGAGCAGGAGACGCTCAAGTCGCTGGTCGCCGAAAGCTTCAACGCCGTTTACGGCCTTTTACCACTCTACAAGCGCCCGCCGTTTGAGTTCTTGCGCGTGTTCTACCGGCGCACACCTGAAGTGCTCTACGCTTACCGCAAGCAGTTCTACGCCGTCGTTGCAGTCGTTTTGCTTGCGGCGGCATTCGGCGCCATCTCTGTCATCAGCGGCGATGCCATAACCCCCCGCCTTGTGCTCAGCCCGCAGTTCGTCCAGCAGTTTGAGGAAATCGTCGCCAAAGATACGGAATGGGCGCTGGCTGCCGCAATCCCTGAAAACCAGCGGCCGGTGGCAAGCGTGGAGATTATGGCAAACAACATACGAATCGCCGTCTTTTCGTTCATCCTCGGCGTCCTGTTCTCCTACTTCACGCTAGTAATCCTCTTTACCAACGGCTACATGCTCGGCTACATCTCTGCGCTTTACCTCCATACGGCAGTGGCGCTGGCAAAGCCCGAATTGGGGTGGTACTTCGTGGCGGGTGTCGGGCCGCACGGCGTGCTGGAAATACCGGCGATACTTCTCGGCGCGACGGCAGGCGTGGCTATCGGCGCGTCATGGATATTCCCCGGCCGCAGGCGGCGGTCGGTAGCGCTCGCTGAAACGGCGCGCGAAACGCTGCTGCTCGTAAGCGCCGCCGCGATACTCCTCGTCATTGCGGGATTCATTGAGGGCTTTATCACCCCGCTTGGCTCGGGGCTGGTCTCCGACCGCACTTGGTCAACCTACGGCGAGCGCCTTACCCTCTACATCGGCAAGATAGCTTTCAGCGTGCTGCTCTTCGCAGCGTTTTTCGCGTGGATGCGAGGCGGCTGGATAACCGCACACAGGCTTAGGGCTGGCAAAGCTGCCACAAAAGGGTAAAATGCTTCGCCCCTGGAGGGGTGGCCGAGAGGTCGATGGCGGCGGTCTTGAAAACCGTTGAGCAGAAATGCTCCGGGGGTTCGAATCCCTCCCCCTCCGTTTCGGAGTCTCGCGGTAATGAAAGTTTTCCTTTACGTCATCAGGTCCAGGGCTTCCTCCAAGAGGTATGTGGGCGTAACCAACGACCTCACGCGGAGGTTGAAGGAGCATGCGTCGCGAAGGACGAAAGGTGGCCAGGTATTGGGAGACTTCGAGTTAGTCCTAGTTGAGGAGTTTCAAAGCTACAGTGAGGCGAGGGATAGGGAGAGTTTCTGAAAAGCGGGCAGGGAAGGAAGTGGCTAGACGAAACGCTGAAGCCGGGGCCCGCCCTAGGCGGGTAAAGCTCGCCAGAGGCGAGTAAAGCTGCGCCCCAAGGGGGCTTGCGCGCCTTTGGCGCGTTCGAATCCCTCCCCCTCCGTAATATCTTTTGAGTTATCGCTTACGGAGCTCCCAAGAGGGTGTTTCCTTGAGCGTAGTAGATGGTTACAACGGGGTTGCCGCCTTCATCCACAGACGCGACGACGCTGGCGTTGCCCGCCGCATCTGTCACGCTGAAACCCGACGAGTCGTCTTCAAACAAGATCATTACAGCCCGATTTGAGCCGTCTTCGCCCGCGTCATACATAGACAAGTTGGGCGTGCAGTCGTCGGAAGTGCCGATGTATGCACGAAGCTCCTGCTCTGCCCCTTAGAGCCAGCGGCCGGTTGTGCGGTCAGGGGTTATGCTGACCTTAGCGCGCGCGTTGCAGTCCGCATCCACAATTCGCAGCGCTAGGGGGACGACCTCGTCGGCAACGACAACTTCCAGATTGCCCTGCGCGCGCGCGGAATTCGCGTCGAAGAACAACGCGAGTATCATCGCGGTTGGAATCAGTGCGGAATAAGTCGCCTGTTTCATAGTAATGCCTCCATTTGGAGTGGCTTCTTGCGCCCAATCCCTGCGGAAATCAAACCAGCCAAAGCCCCCCTCGCGCCCGCCGCCGGTGATATAATCGCAGCATCTTTGCCGGGGGCGACAATATGAAAACGCTGCGCTTCCTTTGCCTGCTTATCGCCATTGCCTGCTGCGCACTCGCGCTAATGCCCGCTTTCGCAGGCGCCAGCAACATTCCCAGCATCGCCGAGCCGATACCCATTGCGCGCTGGCGCGTTATCGGGCCGTTTCTCAGCGGCGTGCGCGAGGCGGGGACGGACCCGCTGGCGTATTACGACAAGGATGCGGCGATGGGCGACCCGCTGATGCAAGGCTCGTTTCCGTCGCTGATGGTACCGGGGGGAAAAGCGCGCTGGCAGTATTACGAAGCCGCGCCGGACGGGTCTGTTTCCGTCAGTTTTCGTAGTATGACCGAAGAGGCGTGGAAGCTGCTCTCGGATGGGTGGGGCAACGCAGGGAATTCCTTCGTTGGCTACGCTTTCGCGTCCTTTGAGGTGGAGGGCAGGCAGAAACGCGCGCTGATTGACGCGCAGGGGATAGGCGGCTTTGTGCTAAACGGAATACCCTACCCCGGCGACTCCTACGGGCATGGGATGTTTTCCACGCCGGTAATACTACAGGAAGGGCGCAACGAGCTAAAGGTTGGCTTTGGAAGAATGATGTTCAAGCTGCGCGTGCTGCCGGTGATGAGCGATATCATCGTGCTAACGAGCGCGGCGACGCTGCCGGATTTGGTGCGGGGGGACAGCTTGCGGCGCGTCCTAATATCGCTGCCGCTTATAAACACAACCGATGAATGGATAAATGCTTATATCACGCCAAGCCCGGGCGGCCAGTTTGATTCAAGCGCCCTGACGGCTGCGGACATCGCCCCGCTTAGCATCGTCAACGTTCCGTGTGAGTTCAGCGCAGAAGGGGACTTGCCGCATGATTTTGCGCAGGATATCTACGAGTTTGGCGTAACTATAAGTTACACGCTCTCCGGCGGCGTGAAGCAAAATGAAACTGCACAACTAAAAATGCGCGTGCGCAATGCACCGCAATCGCGGCGCGTAACGTTTGCCTCGCGGATGGACGGCTCGGTTCAGTATTACGGGCTTCTTCCGCCAACGAACTACGACCTGTTGAAGGAATACGGGCTAATCCTCAGCCTGCACGGCGCGGGCGTGGAAGCGGAAGGGCAGGTTGATGCTTACAAGCCAAAGGATTGGGCCTTCGTCGTTGCGCCAACGAACCGCAGGCGTTTCGGATTTGACTGGCAAGACTGGGGGCGGCTGGACATGCGCGAAGTATATGAAGACGTGCTTGCGCGCTGGCCCATTGACGCCAACCGCGTTCATCTCACCGGCCATTCCATGGGCGGGCACGGCACCTGGTATAACGCGTTCACATACCCCGACATGTGGGCGACGGCGGCGCCCAGCGCGGGCTGGACGAACTTTGACTTATACGTCCCAATGTTCTTGCGGCAAAATGTGATGATAGGCGCGCCTAAGGCAAACATGATATGGAACCTTGCCATGCGCGAGGACAACACGCTGGTCTTGAGCGAAAACGCTATGAACCTCCCTATCTACGCGCTAGAAGGCGGCGCGGATGATAACGTCCCACCTCAGCAGCCGCGTATGCTCGCTGAACTTCTCACCAAGCGCGGGTATAACATCCGCTACGAGGAAGTTCCCGGAATGGGGCACTGGTGGGATGACCCCAATACTCCATTCGTGGACTGCGTTGACAACGAATATCACAACGAGTTTTGGAAGTCGCACACGCGTGATATGTGGCCCAAAAAGGTCGCATTCCGCACGCACAATTACTCCATCAACGACGGCGCGTATTGGGTGCGCGTTGATGCGCCGATGCAATACGATAAGACGTTGATTAGTTTTGACTGGCCTGTGCTTCCATACCAAGATATGGTTGTCCGTGCTGCAGCCGATCCCAAAACAGGCATTAACGTTACGACAAGTAACGTGAGCTCCCTAAGCCTTAACCTGGATTCGCCGATCGCGCCAGGGCAGTCAGTGCGCGTGAGCATTGATGGCATTGAAATGAATGTGCCTACTGGCGGATGGACGAGCTTCGTAATGGGCGAAGACGGAGAAGGCTGGGAAGTTGGAAAGCCCAATCCTCAAGCGCCATATAAGTTCCGCGATACTTACGGCCCGTGGAAGCAGGTGTTGATGAAGCCATTCGTCGTCGTTTACGGGACGACTGGTTCGCCGGAACAGACGGAATGGAACCTGCAACTCGCACGCTTGTATTCATACCATTGGTGGTACCGCAGTAACGGATACACGCGCATAGTGCCTGATACCGGCGACATCGCCACGCTCATCGCGCAGGAAATGAACCTCGTCATCATCGGCGGCCCGGAGTGCAATGCGGTCACTGCGAAGCTGCAGGACAAGCTGCCCATTGCACCGATGGAAAATGGAGTGAAAGTCGGCGGGACTGCTATCCCCGGCAAAGACCTGACATACAAGTATGTGTATCCGAACCCGCTCACCGATTACAAGACGCTGGTGCTGGTTGAAGGCGGGACGAGCCTCGCGGCGATGAAACGCTTGCCCGCCGTCATCGGCATCTATTCCGGCAGCGGCTTCCCCGACTGGATGGTCTGGGGCGACGAGTTCAAGCTGCAGGGCTTCGGTGGAGTGCGCGCGATGGGGTTCTTTGATTTCAACTGGAAGTACTGCGAGAAGCTCACGTTCTGGAATAACGACCTTATAAGCCGCGAAGGAGAAGGTCCGCCATATTATCGCTAGCTCCATGCCCAAACCAACGCTCATCATTACGCGCGCAGACGCAGCTTTCGGGCACGGGCATCTCACGCGTTCGCTGACGCTGGCCCCCGCGCTGCGCAGGGAAGGGGTGCGCACAGAAGTGCTGCTGCTCGGAGATGAGCCCGCGCTGTTACACACTTACGTCAGGCGGGAGAAAGTGAAGTTCTTCCCCAGCTGGGAGTTGAGCTATGCATTACGGCGCCAGCAGTTGGCGCAGGCTATCAGCGAGCTATTTCCCGAAGAAAGGCCGCAGCTCGTAATCTTTGACATGTATGACTTCGCCGACACGTATTGGGCGCGGCGGTTTTTCGGCGAGCAGTTCCCCGACGCGGTATTCGTGGGACTGGACATCTACAATCGTTCCAAACGCGAGCCCTTCCCGGAGCGCGAGGCTTACAAGCCAGTTGCGTTCAGCCTAATCATCAATTCGCTGCTTGCGCCCTTCGGGGCGCAAGAGAGCGAAGCCGATGGGGTCAGGCTGCTTTACGGGACGGATTACCTCATCCTCCCGCCGGAACTCGCTGCTTCACCCAAGTGGGAACCGTCCAGAATAGATGCGCCTATTCCCGTTATTTTCAGTTCCAACTTGAGACTTGACCAGGCGGTTAACCAGGTGTTGCTTCCGGCACAAAATGTGATGCGTTCCCTCAAGGAGCTTCACTGCCGACGGTTCGTTACCCACGCCACCTTCCCCGACATGATTGAGCGTTACACCGGAAAGAACACAGAGGTTAGGCCGCTGGTTCCGCCAGAGGATATTTACAATCTGCTTGCGGGCTCGCCTTGCGCCGTCGTTTCAGCGGGAACGGTGCTCTACGAAGCAGCACACTTAGGGGTGCCGGTAGCAATCGTTCCAGCAGTGGCACACGAACAAGTCACGGCACGGAAATTCGCCGATGCGGGTTATGGCATCTACATTGATGGGAGAAGTAACGCCGCGATGCAACTGCGCGAAGCGGTAACAAAGCTTACGCAGCGTGAGTTCGCGTTAGGGCAATCGGATGCCGGGCGCAAGCTGGTTGACGGCAAGGGTCTTGAGAGGGTGCTGCGCGAGCTGCGCGGTATTGCCTGCGTTAGCGATTAGCGAAACGACATAGTCGTGAGAATGCTGCTGCTGGTCTTGCGCTGGTCATTAACTTCCAATCCTTCGGGCAAGTCTTTAGGCTTGAAGCGCGTTTCCAAGTAGATGCGGCAGTCGGCGTGAAACAAGTGGCGGTTGCGCACGGCTGATGCGAGGAAGGCGACTTCCAACGGCGTGGAAAACGGCGGGTCAACGAAAACTATGTCAATCAGCTCGCCTGGTTCCAGCGCGCGCCCAACCGCAAACAATTCGCGCGTGGCGTCAGCTTTAACAACGACGCCCCGACCATCCACTCCCAGGCGCTTTAAGTTGGCGCGGATGTTCTCAGCCGTCTTGTAGGATTTTTCCAGAAACACCGCTTTCGCCGCGCCGCGCGAAAGCGCTTCAATGCCGACAATTCCAGAGCCTGCGAATACGTCCAGGAAGACGCAGCCCTCAACGGCTTGCAGCGTAATGATGGAGAAGACCATTTCCCGCAGGTAGTGCGTGCTGGGGCGGAATGCCGCGCCTTTGGGCAGGAATACTTCGCGCCCCTTTAGCGTGCCAGTGATGATGCGAAGGCTCAAGGCAACCTCCCGCCGCGCGGCAAAGACCTGAGTTACCCGCCCTGCGCGAGCTTGCGCTGGCAGGCTATAAATGTGTCGGCGAAACGGTAGCAGTCCACCGGGTTCGCCGGGACGGTCGCGCGCAGCCAGGTCGGAAGCCCTGCGCCCTTTTGCGGCCGCACGAAGACGCCGTGCTCGTTCATCAGGTTTGCCAGCGCAACGCTATCCACGCCTGCGTCAAAGAGCAGGAAGTTAGTATGGCTGGGGATAGGGTGGAAGCCGTATTCTTCAAGCAGTTTTGCCATCAGCCCTCGCGCTTCAATCGCCGCAGAGACCGATGCCTTAAGATAATCCTCATCGTCCAGCGCTGCGAGCAGCCCCGCCTGCGCCATAATGTTCACGTTGAAGGGCATGCGAACCTTGTAAAGGGCTGCGATGACGTCCTTGTGCGCGATGACCGTCCCGATGCGCAAGCCTGCAAGCCCGAAAACTTTGCTGAAGGTGCGCAGGACGATGACATTGCCGTTCTTGCGCATATGCTCTAGGCCGCTGCAATATCCTGGGTCGGTGACAAAGTCAAAGTAGGCCTCGTCATGCACGAGAATGGCGCGCCCGGCGATATCGCTGATGAGCTTCTCAACTTCCGGGCGGCGCACAATCGTGCCGCACGGGTTGTTAGGGTTGTCCAGCCAGACTATTTTGGTGCGCTCATTCACCGCCGCCGCAAGCCCTTCGGTGTCAGGCGTCATATCCTTCTTCACGGCCGCCTTTACTAGCTTGGCGTTTTGGATAGCCCCGGCAATGTTGAAGATTGGGAAGCCGGGGTTGCTAACTACGATTTCGTCGCCTTCGCTGGCGAACGCCTGGCTGATGTAGAAAATAGCTTCGGCGCAGCCTGCAACCGGCATGAAGTTCTCAATCTCCAGGTTAAGCTTTGCCGCCAGTTTTTCCTTCACGGCGAGGCAGCCGTCGTCGGGGTAGTAATGCACAGTCTCGGCGGCCTTCTTCAGCGCTTCAACGACGGATTTCGGGGGGCCAAGCAGGTTTTCGTTGCTGGCGAGCTTGAGAATGTTCTTCGCTTCCCGCAGCGCCTTGCCGGGAACGTAAGGTTGGAGCGCGCTCAGGTGCGGGCGCACAAGCTTCAGAAAGTCCATTAGGTTTAGCCCTCCTTGAACTCGAAGTCGTCCTTGACGCCGGTCAGGAAGTCAAGGTTGCGGTTGCGTATCCACATATCGTAAAACTCGCTGGCTGTCCTGCAACGCAGCTCTTCCAGGAAACGCTCGCGGCACACGTCAATGCGCCTCTTGTCCTGCGAGAAGTAAAACATATCATCCGGCCGCAGGCTGAACTTGTCGCGCAAAATGAGCTTGTACATCTTCGGCGGAACTTCAATTTCCAGTTCGGTTCGCGGCGGCAAGTTCTCCACTTTCTCGGCGACCGCCCAGCGCACATAAGCAGGATCCCTGGGGTCAAGCCCTTCGCGCAGGCTGTAAAGCAATTCACAACCCTTGCCGATCTTGCCGGTGAAGAGGAAACCAAGTGTAGTCATCAGTTTAGCGAACATAATAGTCCTTGGATCTGATTATATGCTAAGACTTAGCGGTTTACAAGGATAGGCGCACGGCGCGCTTCCCGTGTTTCACCATCAGCGCCTGCGCCCCCAGGCGGCGAAGCAGCGGAATGCGGCTTAGGCGCGCTTTTATGATATTCCGCCGCAGCTCGCCTATCTCGTCTGACAGCCCACGGCGATACTGCAAGTGAACCTCTTCTGGGGAACGCTCCAGCGCAATCGCGGCGGCGCGGCCAGAGGCGAGTGCATAGCTAATGCCGTCGCCGCTGCTGGGGCTGGCCAGCCCCGCAGCTTCCCCGCAGATTAGAATTCTGCCGCTTCCAAGGCGAATGTCATGAATGTTCGCGATGCTAGCCAAACGGCATCCCCGGTAGTCCACCGGCTGCGCGTCTATACCCAACGAGCGCAAATGTGCGAACAAAGGCGCTAGCCGCTGTTCTGCAGTTGAGCGCTCTTCTGTTGAAAACGCAGCCCCCACTTCGCACTCGCCGGCGGTTTTGGGAATGTGCCAGCCGAAGAATGGCGTCCATCCCGTCTTGAACACTGAGATGAAATGCGGGTATGCACTGGCCGTATTACATC
Organism: Planctomycetales bacterium; assembly: GCA_037445915.1. GTDB lineage: Bacteria > 4484-113 > 4484-113 > 4484-113 > 4484-113 > JBBIJQ01. The sequence continues at coordinate 12,705 of JBBIJQ010000011.1, forward strand.
GCGCTTGGAAGGAATGCAAGTGCGGAGCAAGCGGAAGCTTCAAGCGCTTCCGCGCTAGCTGCCGCCAGCCGGTGCAGTCAACCAACCATCCTGCGCGCACTGTCTTCCCGCCAATGCCGGCTTCAACCGCCCCGTCAAGTTCGCGCAGCCACTCCACTTGGGTACGCGGTAACCACTCGGCATCCCCGCCGTGCGCTTCAAGCGCCATCCTGAGAAGCCACGCGTCAAGCTCCCCGCGCTTACAGTTGGCATATTGAACAGGGAAGCGAGCGCGAAATTGGTTATCAATGTCGTGCATCTCAAGCCCTGCGCTAAACGGCTCGGCGCGCAGGCGTTGAGGAAGCTCAGGCAGAAGCGCCTGCGCTTGCTTCGTGAGCAGCCCGCCGCAAAGCTTTGGCTTGCGTGCTGTATCCAGCGGGTCGCCGGAGTCAACCGCCAGCGCGCGCATTCCCAATGGCAGGTGGCGCAACGCCCATGCGCCTGCAGGGCCGCATCCGGCGATGATGACATCGTAATCAAGGAGTGCGCTCAAACCGGCCAATCGTGCCCAAACTCATCGTTTGCCTGAATGAAGAATAAAGCTCCTCCCGCATCCGCCACGCCAAAGGCGATAGCGGGCCGGCCGTTCACTTCAAGCAGCGCAACATTGTCGCGGATTCTGCCCGCAGTGGGAATCTCTATTGCCTCTCTCCAATTCTCGCCTCTCACATCTTCGGAAACGGTGTAATAGAGGCGGCGGCCGTCCGCCGGCCCGTCTGCGTAAGCCACAGCCGGCCTCCCGCTGATTATCGCAAAACCCATCTGTCCGGAGCAGTCATCTATCCATTCGTCCAAAGGCACCTTCTTTGACCATCCCTGGCCCTTCTCGTCGTCCGAGCGCATGTAATAAAGCGCGCGCGGCAGTTCGCCGCCAATGCGCCAGACTAATGCCGGATGGCCTTCAACCAGCGCGAGAGCGGAACTGTTGGATACGCCCTCAATCTTCACGCCAGGTTCCCATTGCGTTCCTAATTCGTCCGACGACAGGAAGAACAGCGTTTCCGCCCGGTCCAGGCTCAGCAGTATTCCCGGACGGAAGGGCAGGTTAATCCCGTCGCCGACTATCTTCATATCGCAACTGCCTATATGGGTGTTGGTAAAGCTGGATGTCACAACCACCGGGGTCTCCGGCCACCTGTCTCCGTTTAGATCTTCCGAGTGGTAATAAAGCAGCGATGTGGCGCCATATGAGTTCTCCGGTATCGCCAGAGCCGGCCGTTTGTCCACAATCAGCAAGCTGCTGGGCGCGTTATCTGTCCCCATAGTACTCCACACCTGGACAGGGGTGTTCCATTCCTTGCCGTCTTTGCCGAGGGCACGCGCAAACTTCACATCCGCCTTCTCAATAAGAAAGCCAATAGTATTGCTGATGGCTGGGTGTCCATTAGCCACCACAAGGTTGTTGTGCCTGCCGGGGAATGCGCCTTCAGCGGAAAACGCTTGCACCGGCGGGTTCCAGAACACTCCGTTAGCGTCTCCTGCCCTGACAAAGAAGCAGCTTGGGTTTTCATTCCCCGGCGGGTCGATCTTTCGTTGGTAAGCGATAGCAGGATTGCCGTCGACAATTGCCAAGCTTACATAGTCCCCGCCAATTGCGTCCACAACAACTGCGCCTTGCGGCGTGTCAGTCACCATAAGCGTGAAGTCAAAGGTGTCTATTCCGGCGGCGTTGGTGACAGTAAGGCTTGCGTAGTAAAGATTTGATGAGTTCGCTAGTGTCACAAATGGACTTGCCTCAAAGGGCGTGTTTGGCGTTGCCCCGCCGCCGAAGTTCCAAGCGTAAGCAAGCGGAGGAGTGCCCGTCACACTCGCGGTGAACTGAACAGGCGTATTCTTCATCCCGCCCAACGGCGCAACCGAGTTAATCACCGGCGCTTCCAACGGCACGTCGTTTACATTCAGCGTAAACTGGTAATTGTCCGCGCCAGCAGCGTTAGATGCCCACACGTTAACCGTATATTCCCCCACCGCGCCGAGAGTGGCTGTCACTACATGTCCGATCGGAGTGTTAGGCGTTGCACCACCGCCAAAGTTCCAGGTCACGGTGATGGGCGTAGTGCCAGTCGTAGACGCAACAAAGACTATCTGCGCGCCGGTTGTGCCCTCTGCAGGCGTTACTCCCGTAATCTCTGGAGGTGTAGGCGGGCCGCCATAAAAGACCACATTGCTCGGGTCGCCAACCTCCGCGCCATGGAAAGCGCGCACTCGGTAATACTTCCCGCTAGCCTCCGGAGTAACGTATTCAAAAGTCTTGCGCCCCATCCCGCCGCCAGTGCTGAATTCAAAAGATTGAATGCTGTTCCACGTCCCGCCAGGCGACGGCGAGTTTTGCAGCACGTATCCTTCACACCTCACCGCGAAGTTCTGAGCGATAGGCGTGATGTCGGCGATGTCCACTTTTTCGCTACCGCTGCCGTCTATCACGCCCTGGATGGAGTTCACGTCAGCCGCGTCCTCCTGCCAGTGCATCGCTATCGGCGTGATGTCCGAGACCCCTACTATGCCATTCTGGTCGTAATCCCCCACGTTCCGGTAACGCCAGTTAAGGCGCAACTGCCCGGACTCGCTGTAAATGGCAAAGTCGTTAATTAGGTTCTTAACCCCCCTTGGCGGGGCGCTCACTACCTTTCCTGCCTGCTCGCGCAGGGCGTCCGCCAGCGCGTCCTTCAGATGCTGGAACACTCGCGCGTCCACCCCTTCAGGCGGCTGCATCGCGTCAAGTTCCTCTAACGCGGCGGCAATGTCCACCGGCTGCCCAGCGGAAGGACGGCGCAGCATCGGCGTTCCTCCGGCGAAGCAGGACGCCAGAAACGTGAGTGTCGCGCAAAAAGCAAGCAGGAGCGCGCTTGCGCGAATGAAGCTGTGAACGGTAAACCGTGCCGTGTGCAAGGACCGCTGGTAATGCTGCATTGTCGTCATCTCCCGAAAGCCACTTGCGTTTGGCTTATCTAATTACACCAGTGAGTGAGCGGCAATAAAGGCAGGCTTCGCTAACGCCTCACCGGGGGAATGCCCTCAACAGGCAACCCATATAGCGCGTCCACCGCCACCAGGTATTGGTTAGTTATAACCTCTGAGCCATAGCGCTGGCCGCCCTTCTTGGCATCCCAACCAGGATTTTCATATTTGCGCGTCTCGTTCCAGCGGCAATCAAAAAGCCACACCGGCTGGAGTATAGTCGGGTCTTTGCGGTAGTTGATATAAGCGAGCTTGGCGTTAAAAAGCGTCAGCGGGGGGGGCTCGTTGTTGAAGCGATTCAGAACAATGCTCTTCGCGATTTGCAGCGAAATTCCAGCGTCGAGCGCGGCGTAGCTTTCGCCGTAAGGCTTGACATCCTTGCTCCAGAAGTAGGAGACGTTAGCAATGTTCTTTTCGCCGTCCAGCGCGACTTGGATGTAATCATCCGCCAGCGGGACTCCGTTGCAGCTCTTTGTAAGCCGGTAAACGAACAGCTTGCCCTTCGTATGGTCAAACCACGCGTCCTCCTTGATATCAAAGCCTGTTCCAGCGTCGCCAACACCTGGAGTTAGGTCGGCGATGAATTTCTTGGCGGCTGCGACGCCTGCCTCTTTAGTGAACCGGAAGTTGTACTTGCGGTTCTGGGGCGTGCTGTCCGAGGTCTCAGTGCTCGCGGGAGCTATAACCATATTGTTTACATACTCAAAGCCCCACGTGTATTTGTCCAGGTAAAACGAGTATCCGACAAGCGCGCCTGCCTTGTCCAGCGAGAGCCTCGGCCCTTTGTAGCGGGTTCCTTTACCATAAGCCGGGGAGCTGATGGGCTCAGTGCCCAGCGTCGCCTTTGTGTTGCGGAAGAACTTGTCATGCACCGCGCTCATGTCTGGCTGGGTGCCCCGCTTAATGAAAGCGAGCTCTGGCGCTTTGCCGCCCCACGCCTGCGGGCCGTCCTTCCAAGACGGCAGCGCGAAGTCAACGGTTATCACCATTGATTGGAGCAGCAGGTCTACCGACTTATCAGTCCCGCCTGGTTTCTGGTCTTTTGCCTGCGCGAGCGCACCCCAAGGCATTGCGGCAATAAGCAATGCAGCTAGTAATAGCGCTTTCTTCAACATACGCCGATTATACCTTAAAGTAAGCGGGGCGAATAAGTGCATAGATAGTGTCGCAGGGGGGAGTCCATCAGGATAGGGATGACAACGCCATCCTAAGGAGGACTCCCCAGTGAGAAAGGGTATCACACAGGGCCAGTTGGAAGCGCTGACGGCGCGAAACTGGCGGATATGGGAGCAGGCTAAGGCGGGCATGAGGACGAGCGAGCTGGCGCAGGAGCATGGCGTTAGCAGGCGGACAATACAGCGCGTGAAGCGGGCAGCCAGGGAGTGCGGGAGGGTGATAACTGCGCGCCGTCCAGGGCCCAGGCGCGGCAGCGTGAACAGCATTACGCCCGCCGTGCAGGCGCAAATGGTATGCGAGTTCAGGTGCGCAAACCCGCATAAGGGCAATCATTACTGCCATCACGTGTTCAGGAGAAACGGGCTGCGCGTGCCTGCGCCGGTGGATATCTGGCGCATCTGGCACAGGCTCGGGCTAATAGGGCGGCGCAAGCGCAGGCAGCGGCGGCAATTAAGGTGACGATACAAGCTTGCAGTTCGCATCCATCTTTTCTGTGCTTAGGAGCACCGGCGAGCCCGAGTAGGCCACTTTGCGCGACTAAAGTATTCCTAGTGGGAACGCAAGTCCCCACCTTGGTTTAAAGGCGAGGGCGGCAAGATGGTAGCTCGCAGATCGTAGTTGGGATTTAAAGTTCAGAATTGGGAGTTGGGAGGATTCAATGACGAGCAGGCCTGGCTGACTAGCCCCGGCTCTGGCTGTAGAGCGGCCACCTGTGGGACGCCGTCGTCAGACTTGCGGGAGTCCAGAAGGCGGGGGATACGATCACGTACGGCAGATTCCAGAGCGGCACTAAAGCTAGCCAGCCTTCGGCTGGTGCCGCCTACAAGTTGTTTTGAAGCTACAACAGTCGGCGCGTTGGCGTTATAATATCCGCGTGGGCCCATAGCTCAGTGGTTAGAGCAGGTGACTCATAATCACTTGGTCGCTGGTTCGAATCCGGCTGGGCCCATTTTGCATTTCCGCCTTTACCTGAAGCAATCCCACTAGCTTCGTTGGCGCGTGAAGCGGGGCGCAAGGGCTTCGCAGGCGTTATAATATCCACTCGCTTTTCGGGCGCGTAGCTCAGTTGGTTAGAGCAACTGGTTTACACCCAGTAGGCCGGCGGTTCGAGTCCGTCCGCGCCCAGGTATCACGCATCTCTGCGCGACGCCATGCAACCCTGCGGCTGGCCGCTATACGGCTACTCAGCAGCGCCTTCAGCCTGCTCTTCGGGCTTGGGAGGCTGGGCGTATGACGACCAGAGCTTGATGTCGGTCTCAAGCATCGGCACGAACATCGCCAACTCAAAGTAGCCGATGGTTATGGGCTTTTCCGACTTCAGCGTGAACATAATCTTTGAGCCCATCATCTCAACCGTGACCGCCTCGGGGCCTTCGTTGTCTGCCGACGGGACCACAGTAAGCTCCCAGTTTTCCGGGCCGGGAACTATGTCCAGCGTGTAGTCGCCGCCCATCCACTTGCCGTCCTCACCTTCAACTTCGGAGGCCTTGTAATAGGCGATGCCGAAGCTGAAGCGGTGCGGGTCAAGCGTCAGCTCGGAAGTCTCGGCGTGCGCGACGAGTTTGTTGCCCTTAACATCCACGCTTACGGCGATGTCCGGCGGGAGGAAGTCGGGCATGTCGTTGACGACTTTGCGCACGAGCTCCAGCCCCTCCCGGCCGCGTATGTCCTTGAGGACGATGACGCCGTCAGGGTTCACGAGGAACGTCGCGGGGATTGACTTGACGCCCCACTCAACGGCTATGCGGTTCTTCCAGCCGCCGCCTTCATAGATGATGGGGTAGTTCAACTTGTTGTCAGCGATGACTTTGAGCATATCGTTGTAGGTTTCCTCGCTGTCAAGCGAGACGCCGATCATCTCAAACTTGTCCGACTTGAAGCTGTCGTAGAAGGGCGCAACGAATGGAATCTCGCCCATGCACGGGCCGCACCAAGACGCCCAGAAGTCAATGAAGACGAACTTGCCCTGCGCGTTGATGTCCGCGAGGCTCACCGGGCTGCCGTTCATGTCTTTGCCGGTGATGTCCAGCGCTTTTGACCCCAAGCTGGGCGAAGCGAACGCTGAGCTTGCTATGAATAGCGCAAGCATAACTGCCAGCGCGAAGATATTTCTGCGCATCTGCGCACCTCCTAAAGATGTAGCCAGATTATATACCCGCCGCGCTAAAGAGTTGGCTTTCCCAGCGCGGACTTGATTGCGGGAACGAGGTCAAGCTCCTCCCAGGGCAGCTTCAAGCCGGTGCGCCCGAAATGCCCGTAGGCGGCGCAGGGGCGGTAAAGGGGGCGCTTGAGCTTCAGGTTATGGATAATCGCGGCGGGGCGGAAGTCAAAGACTTCGTGCGAAGCTAGCAGTGCGTTGATGCGCTCCAGCGGCACGCGTTCGGTGCCAAACGCGGTTGAGGAAATGCTCACAGGGTGGGCGCGGCCGATGGCATACGCGACCTGGACTTCCAGGCGGCCCGCGTAACCCGCGGCGACGATGTTCTTTGCGGCATAGCGTGCGTAGTAGCTGCCGCTGCGGTCAACTTTGCTGGGGTCTTTGCCGCTAAACGAGCCGCCGCCGTGCCGTGCAGAGCCGCCGTAGGTGTCCACGATTATCTTGCGCCCGGTCAGGCCGCTGTCCGCCAACGGGCCGCCCTTTACGAACTTGCCCGAAGGGTTCACGAGGATACGGTCTCTTTCAATGCGCCCGCCTGGGAACCACTTCAGCGGGATGATGGGCTTGATGACGGTTTCAATGATGTCGTCAGCCATGTTCTTCATCTTCACGTTTTCAAGGTGCATCGCCGACACGACGATACGGTCAACCGCGACCGGCTTCCCACCCTCGTAGCGCATGGTCACCTGCGTCTTGCCGTCGGGGCCGATGTAGGGGAGGACGCCCTTCTTGCGCACCTCGGCTAGGCGCAGCGCGAGCATGTGCGCAAGCTGGATGGGCAGCGGCATAAACGCGCCTTTCGTCTTTGCGCTGAAGCCTTCGGTCTCGGTGCAGGCAAAGCCGAACATCATCCCCTGGTCACCCGCGCCCTGCAGGTCAAACTTGTCCTTGGCAGTCTTGCCGACGGCTTCGCGCGATGTGTTCACGGCGCTAGAGATGTCCGAAGACTGCTCGTCAATGCTCACGAGGACGCCGCAGGTTCCGCCGTCAAAGCCGAAGGTGGGCGAGTGGTAGCCGATGTCCTGGATGGTCTTGCGCGTGATGGCGTTGATGTCCGAATAGCCCTTCGTCGTCACCTCGCCGAATATCATCACGACGCCGGTCGTGCAGGCGACTTCCACCGCCGCGCGCGCATCACGGTCTTGTGCGAGGATGTCGTCAAGGATGGCGTCGGCGATAGCGTCGCAGACCTTGTCGGGATGCCCCTCGCTTACGGATTCGCTGGTGAACAGGGTTGAGCCGTTATTCGCGACTTGCGTTTTCATAGGCGATGATTCTAGCATCGACGGGAGATGAAAGGGAGAAGCCAGGGGTGTGGAGTCCTGAGTTGGGAGTTGGAGCGGGGATTAGGATGGAGGAAAACAGCGGGGAAAAGTGGGGGAGGCGGCAATGCCCCGTTCCCTAGCCCCTCTATTCCCACTCCACGGTATAATTTACATGTGCAGGCGGGGCTCGTATCGGTAATCATCGTTAACTTCAGGACGGAGCGCTACCTGCGCGAGTGCCTGGCGAGCGTCCGCGCCCAAGACTACCCCGCCGTGGAGCTCGTCCTCATCAACAACGCCAGCCCTGGCTTTGACCGAGCCGTCCTTGACGAGTTTTACCCCGCGCTTTTCATCGGTAACAGCGACAACACAGGCTTCGCGCGTGCCAACAACCAGGGCATCCGCCGCTGCAACGGCGAGTTCGTGCTGCTGCTAAACGCCGACGCGCGCATCCCGCCGAACTTCATCAGCCGCGCCGTCTCGCAGTTTGCGCGCGACAAGCGCATAGGAGCTGTCATCCCGCGCACCGTGCGCTGGGGCAATCGAGATTCCGTTGAGAGCACAGGCCACATTATGCGCACCGACTTTACCGCTGCGCACCGCGACCACGGCGCGCGCGCTGAAGATGCGGCGAGCGAGGCTGGCTACGTCTTCGGCGGGACGGCCGCATGCGTGCTGTATCGGCGCGAAATGCTTGAAAACGTGCGCTTTGAGAACGAGTATTTTGACGAAAGCTTCTACGCCTATTTTGAAGACGTTGACCTTGACCTGCGCGCACAGCTATTAGGCTGGCGCGCGTGGCATGAGCCTTCGCTGGTGGCCGAACACGCCGGGGGCGGGTCGGGAATGCGGCGCAGCGCGCGCATGCGGCTTATCGCAGAGAAGAACCGATACTTGTGCATGGCGAAATGCCTTACGGCGGCGGACTGGCTGCCCTGTTTGCCTGCGCTCGCGCTCTACGAATGCTGGCACTTTCTCAATGTGATGGCGCGGCCGTATCTGCTGCTCGCGCTATTCGCGTATCTTTACTACCTGCCGGAGATGATGCTCAAGCGCATTGAGCTGATGCGCAGGCGAAAGCTAAAGCCCCGCGAGCTGCGCGCAATGCTTAAACCACGATTCGGCGCGCGCGCGGCGCATACGACGAAACTTGTTGAGCGCGAATATCCGCTGGCTGCGTCTGTCATCATCCTTAACTTCAACGGCATTGATGAAACGCGGCTCTGCCTGGATGCGCTGGCGCAGCAGGAGTTTACCGATTACGAAACTGTTATCGTGGATAACGGCAGCAGTAACGATGAAGCCGCCGCTTTGCGGCTTGAATACCCGTCTGCGCACGTCATCAGCGCGAAGAGAAACCACGGCTTTGCAGGCGGCGTGAACATCGGGGCGAAAGTGGCGCGAGGCAAGTATCTTGTGCTGCTCAACAACGACGCCGAGCCTGAACCGCAGTTTCTCGGCGAGCTTATCGGCGCGATGGAGCAAACCAGCGCAGATGCGGGATGCGGCGTGCTGCTTGAAGGCGGGCGCGAGGAAACCAACGATAGCGTTAGCTTCCTTGGCTACACCATCCCGCGCGTTTTCGGCGGTAGCGCGCTGACGTTCTACCCCAGCGGCGGCGCGGCAATTATCCGCCGCGACTCGCTCATCGCTATCGGCGGCGAGGTGTTTGATCCCGCCTATTTCATTTACCACGAAGACGTAAGCCTAGGCTTTCGCATCCGTCTCGCGGGCGGCGAAGTCATAAAGATACCGTCCGCGCGCGCTCGCCATCTCGGCAGCGTGACCACGCGCAAGCTGCCCCGCGCCACCGTGCTCTATTACCAGGCGCGCAACCGCGTGCTAAACCGCCTCATCTATTTGCAGGCAGGCACGCTGTGGAAGCTTGGGCCGCTATGCCTTGCGGAGTGCGTCGCGCGCCATGTCGTAGCGCTCGGTTCATGGCAGATGCTTTTGGCGGTGCTTCGCGCCGACGGCTTCATGCTCGCTCATGCTGGCTACATCCTCGCCAAACGCACGCAGGCAGGCAAGCTGCGCCATACGCATCCGCTGGCAAGGGGTGGAGGCGCACCTGTGCGCGACGCCGAATTTATGCCGCTGCTTTCAGGGCGCATCAATGGGCGCGGAGGGATGGCGGACAAATCTGCGCTTTTGTGGCTGCGGTTAGTTAGGTTACCCGTGGCGGAACTTAACCGGGATGGCTTCTGATAGAATACGCCAATGTTGATGTTGCTCTACAACCTCCTCCTTGCCATTTTGTCGCCGGCGATACTCGCCTTTGCGTGGTGGCATCCCGGCTTGCGCGAGGGGCTAGCGGAGCGGCTCGGCATGTGGAAAGACCGCCAGCGCATTGACGCGATTAGCGGCAAGGCTATATGGCTGCACGGCGTGTCGGCGGGAGAGGTACGGCTGCTATTGCCGATAATTGAAGAGCTGAAGCGCAGGCTGCCTGATGCGGCTTTTTTTGCCACGACTATCACGCCCGCGGGCATGCGCGTACTTGAGCAGTTCACCGGCAGAAACGGGGTAGTGGCCTCATACTTCCCGCTCACCGACTTGCCGTGGATAAGCAGCCGTTTCGCCAACGCTGTGCGCCCGAGAATCTACATCACGACCGAGGCGGAAGCTTGGCCTAACATCACCTCAATCCTCAAGAGGCGCGGCGTCAAGAGCCTGCTCGTGAACGCGCGGCTGTTTGCGGAGAGCAAAGGCGCGCTGGAACTGCGCGGGGTGCGTTGGCTGATGCGCGGATTTCACCTCATCCTCTGCCAGACGCAGCAGTTTGCAGACGACTTCGCGCGCATCGGCGTGCCAAGGGAAAAGCTGCGCGCGGTCGGGAATATGAAGAGCGACTTTAACATCCTGCCTTGGAGCAGCGCGCAGTTGCATGAGTTCAAGGGCAAGCGCGGATGGGAAGGCGCGCGCGTGCTGGTTGCGGGCTCAACGCACACCGGTGAAGACGAGCCTATACTGGCCGCATTCGCAGCCCTGCGCGCCAAGCACCCGGAGTGGGTGCTGGCGATAACTCCGCGCCATCCGGAACGGCGAGACGAGGTGCTCGCGCTGTGCAGGCAGAAGGGGCTGGAGGCGGACTTGCTTAGCAATGGCGGCGCAGGCGCGCCGGTGCTTATTGTAGATGTAATGGGAGCGCTTCTTGACTACTACCGCTGCGCCGACTTGGCCATCCTAGGCGGAACGTTCAATCCCCGGGTGGGCGGGCACAACATCCTTGAGCCGGCGCACCTCGCCAAGGCAGTCATTGCCGGCCCGCACGTAGATTCTATTGCAGACTCAATGGAGCGACTGCGCTTGGCTGACGCCGTGGCCAGCACAACTGCGGAGCAACTTGCAAAAGAAACGGTTGCGCTGGCGGAAGATGAGGCGCGGCGCACCAGCATGGGATTGCGGGCGCAGGAAGTAGCCAGATCGCTTAAGGGCGCAACGAAACTCACTGTTGACGCGGTGATGGAAGCGTTGGACGCAGGCCGCCCTTAGCCCGGCTCGCAAGAGACGATGAGGCTTTTGCTAATCGCCTTGCGGCGCGCGGCTTTTACCTGCTCTGCGAAAATGTCCTTATCGGGAGATTCGCGCTGCTCGGGATCAACGTGCTTTAGCAGCTCCGAGTATGCATACGCCATCTCCCAATCGCAAACCGGCAAAAGCTTTCCGCCCAGCCTATCCGCCGGCATCTTGTAGGGGTCTTCGCAAGGCCAGTTTACCGTAGCGTCGGGGAGGTAAGTGACAAGGCGGCCGTCCTCCCAATCAAGGAAAATGAAGCTCAGAAGCACCGGGGCTCCGCCTGTGTGCTTGATTGTGCTGAAGCCGTGGTACTGCTCGCCGAGAAAGACGTAGCGGTGGCGCGCGAGCCAGAAGTGGTAGGCGGAATAATCAGCGCGGAATATGAGCAGGTCAATGTCGCCGTGCAAGCGCGGGTTTTGTTCGCCGGTGAGCGTTTCAACCGCCCAGCCCCCGGCAAGCCAGAATGGCTTACGACCCAAGCGCGAGTAATCGGCGATTTTGTGGAGGCTCTCAAGCTGCTTCCGGCGGGTTAGCGGAACGACTGGAAAATCAAGGGCCTGGATATCCAATCCTATCTCCTCAGTCTCCTATAGGGACTCTGCCCTCTCGGAAGATGGGGCAAACACGTGCTGGCGGGTTTCCTTGACATAGATCTCAAGGACGTCGCCTTCCTTGATGTCGGAAGTCCCGTCAATGCGCAGGCCGCACTCAAAGCCTTCGGTGACTTCGCGCGCGTCATCCTTGAAACGCTTGAGGGAGCCGAGCTGGCCTTCAAGAATTATCTCGCCGCCGCGCCGCAGGTTATAGTAAGCGTTGCGCTGGATCTTTCCACGCGTAACCATCCCGCCGCAGATAACCGAGTTGCGGTCAACACGGAAGATGGCGCGTATCTCAAGCTCGCCCAGCGGGACGTCAACAATGTCGGGCTCAAACAGGCTGCTCACGGCAAGCTCAACATCTTCAAGGAGCTTGTAGATAATGCGGTAGATGCGCACTTGCACCTTCTCGCGCTCAGCGAGCTTGCGCAACTGCCCCGCCATAGTCACGTTAAAGCCGATGACCATTGCGCCGGCAGGCGACGCGAGCATTATGTCCGTCTCGTTGATTTGGCCGACGCCGGAGCGGATTATGTTGACCTTAACGCCTTCAATATCAATCTTCGCGAGCGCTTCCTTTACCGCCTCCAGGCTTCCCTGGACGTCAGCCTTGATGACGACATTAAGTTCCTTAACCGCGCTGGAGCGTATTTCCGAGAAAACATCTTCCAGCGAAACGCGCGCAGGGGTTGCGCCTGGGGTATAACGGTCCGCCACAGATTCGCGGCTGTCCGCGATTTGCTGTGCGCGCTTCTTTTCGCGGAAGCCGTAAACCTTCTCGCCATTTTCAGGCGGGGCTTCAAACCCAATAACGCGGGCGGGCTCTGAAGGCCCGGCGCTCGCCAACTCCTTGCCTTTCTCATCCATCATCCGCTTGATGCGCCCGACAGATGTCCCGCAGAGGATGTAATCGCTCTTGTGGAAAGTGCCCTGCGTTACGAGTATCGTCGCAACTATGCCAACGCCAGGGTCTATTTCGTTTTCAATGATGGTGCCCATCGGCGCTGCGCCTGCATCCGACTTAAGCTCCATCAAGTCCGCGAGCAGGACTATATTCTCCAGCAACGCCTCAATGCCTGTGCCGACTAGCGCAGACACATTGCAGTAGACAGTCTCTCCGCCCCAGTCTTCGGGCACCAAGCCGTGCTGTGAAAGCTGCTGGCGCACCCGGTCGGGCTGGGCGTCAGACTTGTCAATCTTGTTGACAGCGACGATGACAGGAACTTTCGCAGCCTTGCAGTGCTCAATCGCTTCAACCGTCTGCGGCATGACGCCGTCGTCCGCAGCAACTACTAAAACGACTAAATCGGTAATCTGCGAGCCTCGCGCGCGCATCGCGGTGAACGCCTCGTGGCCGGGCGTGTCAATGAACGTTATGACGCGCTCCTGGCCTTCAACCGTTATCTTAGCCTGGTATGCGCCGATATGCTGGGTTATGCCGCCTGCTTCCTGGTCAACAACATTCGTCACGCGTATCGCATCCAGCAGCTTCGTCTTGCCGTGATCAACATGGCCCATAATGGTGACGACCGGAGGGCGAAGCTTCAACGCGGTGGCATCAACCTTCGCAAACGTCTCCAGGTCTTGCTCCGGCTGGCCCGTCGGCGCGACTTCACAGTCAATCTTGAACTTTTCGCATATCAGCGAGACTTCGTCTATGGAAGCGACATAGTTGATGGTGGCGAGGACATCCAGCTCGTCCATCAGGAAGCGTATGATGGACGACACTCTGACGCCCGTAGCCTCGGATACATCGCGCAGCGACATCGGGCGCGTAATCCGAAGATGGCGCACTACCTCAACTCTTTTCTTGTCGGTGCGCGTAACGCCCTTGACCTTAAAAACGCGCTTAACGCCCCGCCCAACAACAACATCATCATCTGCCTGCAATTCCGTCGTCGCATGCCGGCCTGGGCGGCGGTCCTTTGCCTTGGCGCGGGTGTCCGCTGCAACAACGGGAGATTTTTCCTTTTTGGTTTCACGCTTGCGCTCGGCGACCGCTACATCCTCTTCAACGGCCTCCTCAACGTAAGGGGCTGGGGGAATGTCGGCTTCAAGCTCAGGTTCGGGCGCGGCATCGCCAGCCTTTGGCTCATCCTTCTTCGTCTTAGTGAGCTTGACTTTCTTGCCAGCTGGGCGGTCTTCAATAATGGGCTTTAGGCGCGGGGGCTGGATTGCCGCCGGCGGAGGCTCTGCCGTGACTTCAACCTGCATAACCTGCGCAATTGCGGAATCGGTAGCAGCGGCTTCTTCAGTGAAAAAGTCGCGCATTGTAACAGGCGTTGTGTCTGCGGGCGGGGGCGTATCCACGGTCGCAGCCGCGCGCTTGATACGCTTGGGCGGGCCTGCAAGGCGAGCTTTGCCGGATGAGTAATCCTTTAGCTTCTCTATGGTCTCATCGTCAATCTCCGACATCATGCCGAAGCCTTCCTGGCTAACATCGTAGCCTACGTCACGCAGCCACTCAATGACTTGCTGCGTGGATTTTGCCTTCAGCTCTTGAAGAAGATAGACAACCTTCTTAGGCATATTACTTCGTTTCTCCAGCCTCGCGGCAACTGCGCTTTAGCCGCATCAGAAGTGATTCCCGCTCGCGGGAATCCAGACAAACAATAATCCTATCATACTTGCCGGACTTGAAAACGAGCCGGCCGCTTTTCAGCGCGCGTTCCCAGCAGCCTTCGCGGGGGCACAAATATACGGAACGGCCCTCGGCAGGCTGGCCTTTCCTCACGACTGCAACGCGCTCCTTGTGGATGCGCAGCCGCATCAAGTCCTGCTGCAAATAGCGTTCGCGGCAGCCGACGCACGTCCTTACCGGGCGGTGCGGGACGGCGCTGCTCAAGTCGTTTGCCCCGCTCGCGGCTTCTTCGGCTTGGCCGCTTCTTGTTTTGGCTTCGCCCCGGTCGCGGGAACCGCGTCGTTTTCGGTGACGCTCCGCACTTCCAGGAAGTACTTAGTCAGGCGGGAAGCTAGTTTCACATTGCGCCATGACTTGCCGATGGCAAGCGAAATCTGGTCGTCGGGGACGATGACCATCGCGCGCTTCTCGCTCTCAAATATCTCTACGGAGATGACCTTCGCTGGGGAAAGCGCTTCCGCAATGAACTCAAAGGGGTCGGTGCGGTAGGGCACCAGGTCAATCTTCTCTTCGTTCAGCTCATGCGAGATTGCGGTGACGCGCACGCCCCGGCTGCCGATACAGGTGCCGACTGGATCTAGCTCAGGAAGGTTGCTCTTAACGGCTACTTTGCTGCGGAAGCCCGGCTCGCGGGCGATCGCCATAAGCTCAATGCTGCGCTCTCGCACTTCGGGTATCTCGTTTTCCATCAGCCGGCGGATGAGGTCGGGGTGCGTGCGCGAGAAAACCAGCAGCGGCCCGTTCTTCTTGCCGCTGCGGACTTCAACTAGCAGGCACTTCACGCGCTGGCCGGCCCGATAATTCTCTTCGGGGATGCGTTCTTTCTGCGGGATGACACCCTCAACCTTGTCCGGCGTGATGACAAACACGTCGCCGCGCTCCTCAAACTCAACCGTGCAGGTTATCAGGTCAAAGATGCGCGTCTTGTATTCGCGCTGGATGTGCTCCTTCTCCGCCTGTCGGATGAGGTTCTTCATCATCGTCTTGGCGGTGGCGACGCCCCAGTACCCGACGTCGCTCATTTCGGTCTCAATGAGCAGCGAGTCTCCCTCTTCGGCGTTGGGGTCGTAGCTTCTCGCTTCTTCAAGCGAAATCTCCAACACCGGGTCGGCCACTTCCGCGACGACCTTCTTGCTCAAGTATGCGTCAATGGTGGCCGAAGGAAGGTCAACCTCTATTTCCAGGTTGGCGGTCGGCCCGTTCTTGCGCTCGTATGCGCCCTTCATCGCCTCCACCAGCACTTCAATGATGCGCTGGCGCGAGACGCCCCGGGTAACTTCAATTTCCTGCAGCGCGGCAGATACGCGCGGATCGATCTTCATGATCTCAAACCTCAACCTTCAGACGGACAACCGTCACCAATTTTCGCGGGAGCGACGCAACTCCCTCATCGTATCCAATCCCCAGCTCGCCCACCAGGTCAGGCGGAAGATCGGTGGTACGCACCTTGAGCATGCCGTCAAAGAGCCCGAGCAGCTCTCCTGTAAGCGATGCCTTGCGGCCTTCCACTCGCAGCGTCACCACAACCTGGTTGCCGGCGAACCGGGTAAAATCAACGTCGCGCTTGAGCAGCCGGTCAAAGCCGGGGCTGCTCACCTGGAGTGAAGAGTCGCCCGCGAACGCGTCCAGCGATTCCAGGTGAAGCTGGACGAGCGGAGACAGCCGCATGCAGTCGCCCAAATCCGCAGGCGAACCGTCGGCGCGTTCAACAAACAGCTTGTAAGAGCGCCCCCGGCCCTGCCCCACGACCTGCATGTCAACCAGGCCGTATGCGTTCAAAGCCAGGAACTCCTCAAGCTGACGCTCAAGTTCCAGCAAATCCATCATAGTTAAAGAAACGGCCACTTACCTTGCAGGACAAGCGGCCGCCACAAATACACCTGCTGTTAAGCCAAGCTATATTCTAGCACACAAGTAGGGAGAGGAATATGCGCTCTGATATAATCCCCGTGGTGCAAGATGCCGAGGTGGGATTTCACGAAGCTGCCGGATTTCATGGAGGCGAACCTCCCGCCTTACGCCATGGATATCGTGAACGAGGTCACGGCGGCCGCGCTTGCGCTCGGCGTGAAGGCATACCTGGTCGGCGGCGGGGCGCGCGAGCTTATGCGCGCGTTCATTGAGCAAACCGGCGCGGAGACGCTGCGCTACTTCCTCTTTGACGTGGACATCGCGGTTGAGGGCGACGCCATCGCGCTCGCTGAAGCCATCGTGGAGAAGCACGGCGGTCAGCTTGTGCGCAACTCGCAGTTCCTCACCGCGAAGTGGGTCACGCCGCAGGGCTACGCGGTTGACTTCGCGTCGTGCAGGCGCGAGGACTACCCCATCCCCGGCGAGCTTCCCGAAGTCACCGGCGGTGTGGAGATATACGAAGACTTGATGCGGCGCGACTTCTCGTGCAACGCGCTGGGCGTGTCCATCAGCAAGGAAGACTTCGGCTTCCTTTACGACCCTTCGGGCGGCGTGGGCGACATCTTCACCAAGACCATGCGCGTGCTGCACCCGCTGTCGTTCTTTGAAGACCCCACGCGCCTCACGCGGGCGGTGCGCTACAGCGTGCGCCTGAGCTACGACATTGAAGATAACACAGCAATCCTCTTCCGCACTGGCATTGAGGAGAGCTACTTTGACATGGTCTCGCCGGAGCGCGTGCGCTACGAGATGGAGTGCATCTTCAGCGAGCCCTACTGGTTCGGCACGGCCTGGACCGCGCAAAACCTTGAAGTGCTTGCGAGCATCCACCCTGCGTGGACGGCGCTGCCCACGTATTCGGGGTGGGACGCGGAGATACTTGAGCTTGGCATACGCAACCAAACCGACATTCTTGAGCAGGAGCTAATCCCAAAGTGGATGGCGCGGATATCCTGGGCGCTTATGGCGGTGCCGGAGGAGACGCTTGCTGGGCTGCTTGACCGCATCGGCCTGCAATCAAAGCTCGCCCGCAACATGGTGCTGGCTCGCCAGCTCCAAGCCGAGATTACCGGGCGCATGAATCATGCCGGCTTCAAGCCCTCGCGCATCTACCGCGTGTGCCAGGAATACGCGCGTAAAACGCTGCTTTTCGCAGCATTCAACAGCTTCCTCGTCCCTGAGACCGAGCCGCTGCGGCACAACTTGTTCCTGCACCTGCGAGAGCTGTCGCCAAGGAAGGTCGTGCTTACCGGCGAAAAGCTCATTGAGCTAGGCATTCCCGAGGGCCCGCTCATCGGCCGCGCGCAGGAAGAGCTGTGGTGGATGATGATGGACGGGGAGATAAGCGACGACTCCTCAACTGAGGAAGCGGGGAAGATGTTGGCTGATAGTTATCGTTTATTGCCTCAACAATAGCTAAATAGTGCTAACTACATAACTGCTCGTTACTTGCGATTGCCTATTTCACTTTCCTCTCAAATAGTGGTAGAATCCCTCCTTGAATGGAAGGGGAAACACGGATATGGCTCTTAGAGTGAAAGATACACCAGAGTTGCCCGGCATAAACATTGAGAAGCTGGCGAACGATATCGTCAGTGGCATCAAGGGCGCGACCAGCTCAAGCAAGAAGAACAAA
The DNA here is from genome assembly GCA_037445915.1 of Planctomycetales bacterium. Taxonomy (GTDB): domain Bacteria; phylum 4484-113; class 4484-113; order 4484-113; family 4484-113; genus JBBIJQ01. Next base: position 30,604 of record JBBIJQ010000011.1, read on the forward strand.
GTCCTCCTCGGCATTTCAGGAGGGGTGGACAGCTCTGTTCTTGCTAGCCTCGCCTGCCGCGCGGTGAGCAGCGACAACGTCTACGGGCTACAACTCACGCATTCCCACGAAAACGAGCTTCTCATCAAGGACGCCGCCATCCTCGCGCGGCAGTTGCGCATCAAGATGCGCAGCCTGGACATCTCGCCGTTGGTTGATTTGATGTCCGAAACCCTGCGCGTCCCGTTCCACGGCGAGGAGGCTGTTTCGCGGCGCGCGCAGATTGTGGACCGGCTGCGGATGATGATTATGCTTGACATAGCCGAGCAGGAAGGGATGCTGATGCTCTCTTCACTCAACAAGACGGAACGCCTGCTGGGGCTTGGCGTGATGATTGGCACCGCGACCACTGTCGTGCAGCCATTCGCCGACATCTACAAAACCTACGTTTACCAGCTTGCGGACTTCCTTGAGCTGCCGGACCAGATTCGCGTCCGCCAGCCCAGCTTTGAGTTCTGGCGCAACCCTGCCGAAGGCGATGAGCCGCGCGAGGTCGTTTTAGAAATTGACAAGATGCTCTACCTGCGCAAGGAAAAGAAGCTCACGCCCAGCCGGGTCAAGAACATCGGCTTTGCCCCGAGGTTCGCCCAGGCAGTGCTAAAGCGGCTGGATGAAGCTGCCGGGACTCAATAGTCCAGCAGGTAATTCACGCCAAGCAGCACCAGCGTGGCTACCAGCCCGAGAATGATGATAAGCTGGTGCATGGCGATGCTCTTTTGCAGATCGTCGCGCTTCGCCTGCTGCTGTGCCAAGAGCTTGCGGCTGCGGTCGGAAGTAGCCCTCAATTCCTGAAGCTGCTGCGATTTCAAGACTGATTCCTGCGCGGTCATTCTTGGTCGCGAGCGTTCAACGAGTGTTTGCTCGGTGAGAAACTTCTGCTCGTTCAGGGACTGGTCGCGCTCAAGTACCGGTATCTGGCTAAGAACATGCCCCAATTCCGCCCGCTCACCGCGCGCCAACGCCGCCTGCCATACCATCAGGGCGAGAAAGACAATCACAAGCGCAATGTTCACTCCAAGCCGAAACTTGGGGTTGCGCAGCTTAATTTCAGTTTCAGTCGTTGCTTTCATCTACATAATCATACAGGAAACACGCAACTTCGTGCTCGGCTTGGTCCGGGACGGCCGCAAGCTCAGGCTCCGCCTCCCGGCAGCGTGGCATCGCTTGCGGGCAACGCGAGGCGAAACGGCAGCCCGGCGGCAGGTCAACCGGCGACGGGACTTCGCCTGCGAGCGCCGGCGGGCTGAACTTCACTGCCGGGTCGGGCACCGGCACCGCCGCCAGCAGCGCTTGCGTATAAGGATGCAGCGGGCGCGAGAAGACTCCATCGGTGCGCCCGATCTCGGCGATGCGCCCCAAGTACATTATAGCCGCGCGTTCGCTTACCGCGCGCACTACCGACAGGTCGTGCGCTATAAGCAGGATGGACAGGTCGTAGCGGTCGCGCAGCTCTAAAAGCAAATTGAGTATCTGCGCTTGGATGGACACGTCAAGCGCCGACACCGGCTCGTCGGCGATGATAAGCTCAGGGCGCATGACGAGCGCGCGGCCTATGCCTATGCGCTGGCGCTGCCCGCCTGAAAACTCGTGCGCATAGCGTCCTGCGGCGTCAGGCGGTAGCCCGACCTCGGCAAGGATGGACGATACTTTTTGCATCCTCTCGGCTCGCGTGCCGATGCGGTTGACCAGCAGCGGCTCTTCAAGTATCTCGCCGATTTTCATGCGCGGGTCAAGGGACGACAGTGGGTCCTGAAAGACCATCTGCACATTAGGGCGCAGCGCGCGCAGCTCGCGCCGCGAGGCTTGCGCAATGTTCATGCCGTAGAAGCAGATGTCGCCGGCGTCTGGCTTTTCTAGCCCCGCGATGAGCTTGCCCGACGTCGTCTTGCCGCAGCCGCTTTCGCCCACCAGCGCCAGCACCTCGCGCCTGGCTATGTTAAAGCTAACGCCGTCAACCGCCTTGAGCTTCAGGCGACGCGGAAAGCCCGCGCCGCGCTTGATGAAGGGGTAATGCTTCACCAGCCCGCGCACTTCCAAGAGGCGCTTATCGTTGTCCTGCGGCATCAACATCCACGCCGATTCTACCACCGCCGCAATATGGGCAAACTAAGCGCTGAGTACGCCTGGTTGACCGGCCTGGTTTTGGAAGTATCAATCTCGCGCATCGTGTTACACTCTGATGCGACGGACAAGCCGATTATAGGAGGGACGGCCTTCGCTCTCCGGCCTAACACGATTTAGGCGTACTTATGACTATAGGGAGGTAACAAATGCCAGGACTAACCGAAAGCTTCAGCGAGCTGTTACTGCTGTTCATTTTCACCTCGGCTTTACTTTGGGTATCCTATAGCATTAACAAAGATGAACGTGCGCTATCAGGTGCAGCTCCCCCCCTCAGGTGTCTCAATACTGATAGCCGTCCTGACAGCGTTTATAGGTTTCGGTACTATCCCTACAGAAGTGAAAAACGACCTATTCGATTATCTTTCAGCTATCGGTATCATCGGTGGCGCAGCTGCACTTTGGTGTTCCGCTATTCCGCTGCTTTAGTGAAGGGAATTGATACTGCTAAAACAGCTTATAAGAGACAATGGCTAACGAGCAATCTCAAATGGATTCGGTTTACAATAATCATCCCACTCATCTGCGCGTATGTGTATCTCGCTGCGGGGAATGGAAGAGGAGTTACCGCGCTTGAACGTGAAAATGCGTTTCCTGAGCTAGTGTGGCATATAGGTAGTGTTAACGGCAAGATTTAGCGCTTGCTTGCTCTCATAGGTTGTATCGCGGCCTACATTCAGGTTCACCAGTTGCTTAAGTTCAGCGACGGCAAGGCAATACCGCCTTCTGAACAAGTATAGGCTACCTCCCGCTCCTGCCCTTTGCTTCGCTCCTACTATGCTAAGGTTACGGCGGCGAGCCGTGCCAAGCCCTCGCAGAAGGCGGGATGGGGTGAGAAGCGGCAAGTGTGACCGTTTTCCGGCAGTACGGCTTTCCAGCCATGCATTTTTAGTAGTGGGGGCTTGTGAAACGGGGCGTGAAGCTGTAAGCTCAAGGCTGGAGGAGTTCTCGCACATGACCGAACCGCTTGACCTGCGCAATGTCAAGACATACCCGCTATCGCAGCGCAAGAATCTCGTAAGCACCGCCGCTTTCGGCAAGCCGCTAGCGCCAGGCGGCGAATACAGCGCGTTTCTAGATTCGCTGCCCAACATATTGCGGGCGCGCGACCTGAAGGAGTTATGCGAACGCATTGTTGCCGCATCGCGCGGGGGCAGGGAAATCATCCTTGCCATTGGCGCGCACCAGATTAAGCTAGGCCTCGCGCCTTTCATCATGCGTTTGATGGGGGAAGGTCTTTGCACTGCAGTTGCGATGAACGGCGCGGGAGTTATCCACGACGCTGAGATAGCTCTTATCGGCGAGACCAGCGAGGACGTCGCGGAAAGCATACAGGACGGCAGCTTCGGCATGGCGCACGAGACGGGCGAACTGGTGAACACGGCGGCGACTGAAGGCGCGAGCACAGGCGAAGGGCTGGCGCGCGCGCTGGGGCGGCTTATAGCAGAAAGGAAGCTGCCGCACCGTGGATACTCGCTGCTGAACTATTGCCACGAGCACGGAATTTGTGCCACTGCGCATGTCGCCTACGGGACCGACATTGTGCACATGCACCCGGGCGCAGACGGCGCTGCCATCGGCAAGGCGACTGAGATTGATTTTCGCAAACTCGCGGCGAAAGTGTGCAATCTGAAGGGCGGCGTGTATATGAACGTCGGGTCGGCGGTGATTCTCCCAGAGGTATTCTTGAAGTGCCTGTCCATCGCGCGCAACCTGGGGCACGGCGTCTCGGACTTCACGGCGGCGAACCTGGATATGGTGCAGCACTACCGGCCGCAGGAAAATGTAGTGCGCCGCCCAATGCTGCCGGAGGGCAAGGGCTTCGCGCTGACGGGTAATCTAGAGATTCTATTCCCGCTGCTTACGTATTGCCTTTTGGACTTAAAGGAGAAGGGCTAGGGCGGATTCAAAGCCGAGGTGTGAGATGGATATCGGTGAAATTACCAGCGGTGTGCCAATCCTGGCGTTCCCGCAAACGGTTTTCTTTCCGCAGACAGCGCTAGACTGGGCGTTAAGGCCCGGCACGTTAGCAGACATGTTTCAAGAAGCGCACGCCAGCGGCGCGCCAATCGGGATATTCCGCGCAAGACCTGCAACGGAAGGTGAAGGTTCGCTTCCTTGTGAGCGTATAGGAACTATCGGCAGGATTTCGGAATTGGAGCGAGTGGGGGGAGCGGTCAATGTGACGTTTTTCGGCCACTATTGCGCTGACATTCTTAAACTTACGCCGTCCGACCCCCTAAATCTTGCAGATGTTCAAAGACGCGCGGAATCATTGGAATTCAGCGGCGCAGACGCCTTGATGAAACTGATTTACGAAGCGGAATTGCTCGTTAAGAAACTTAATCCTTATGTGCGTGACCGCGAACTCGCCATCCCGACTGATGAGGAGTTGCAGTTTCTTTTTGCAGCCCTGGTAAACTCCATCGCGGCATACCTGCCTTCGCCGCCCAACTTGAAGCAGGCTTGGCTGGAGGAAGCAAACGTGAATAAACGATACGCATTAATCAAAGAGGAGATAATGCGGCTTTCAGCGCTAGACGACTTGGTGAATAAAGCGCCTAAGTGCGAAGATCCTGGGCTGAATTAGCTTTGCTGCGCGGCTTCGCGCGCCATCACGAAGAGCAGATCGGACAGGCGGTTCAAGTAAGCCAGCAGTTCAGGCCGCAGCGGCTTTTCGCGGTGTAGCGAAACTACACACCTTTCGGCCCGCCTGCATACTGCGCGGGCGAAATGCAGCGCGGCGGACCCGGCGGGCGGGCCGGGCAAGACAAAATCCTCCAGCGGAAGCAGCTTCGCCTCGCCTTTGTCAATGGCGGACTCCAGCGCCGCAATATCTTCAGGCATGATGCGCCGTTCTAGATGCGCCATCCTGTCTTCAAAGGCGATCTCGGCGGACAGCGTGATGAGGCCTTGTTGGATGCGCCCAATGGTCTGTGCGGTTTCGCCGTTGGCGATGAGCGAACGCGCCATGCCAAGCGCGGCATTTAGCTCGTCAATATCGCCAAGGGCCGAGATGAGCATGTGGGACTTCGGCAGGCGCTTGCGGCCGGGAACTGAAGTTGTCCCGTCATCTCCCCGGCGTGTGTAGAGAGGCGGCATTTGCTATATCACCAAAGCGCCGCCAAAGTAGTAGCCGATGTAAGCGACATCAGCTTCGTTGATAGCTCCATCCAAGTTGGGGTCTAAGTAGCGGTGGTAAAGGGCGTTGCCATCCTGAACGCCGAAGTTCTCGCGCAGCTTGATAACGTCAAGGTCATCAATAACGCCATCGCCGTTAGTGTCCCCGGGCAAAGAAAGCACGTCAAAGACAATAGAGCCAAGAGCCGTGTCCAGGCCTCGGTAGGCTTTTGCTATCAGCGTGTAAGTCCCGTTGAACATTGTGGCCGGGTCAAGAGTGATATCAAAAGCCGGCCCAGCTTCATCAACGTAAATAGGAACGCCAACTTCGTTGATGAAAAACTCCACTTTGTCCATGTCGGTAACGGACTTGACGGCGAAAATCGTAGGCTGGGTTATTGTCGTGCCGGGGACGGGAAAGAGAAACTCCGACGCCAGCGGCGCCAGGAGAACTACTTGGTAGGGGTCGCTTTCATAGATGCCCCGCTTTACGACAAGCGCAGGCAGGTCCCCGTAGGCCGCAATGGGGGCGCGGAAGACAATCCTATTGTTGTTCCAGGAAACAATGTGGCCCACGGGAATAGTAACAGCTTCCGCCGGACTGGTATTGTCAAGATCAACAATCTGAAGGGCGCAGTTGCTCCCGTTGCCGAAGTTGAGGCCAGTAAGGGTTACGCTGTTGAGCGAGCCGGGGGCAAACCTGCGCGGGACGCAGTCTGTGATGGATGGGCGAACAGAGAAGAAAACGCCGTTGGTTGTCTCCCCGCCTACGGTTGCAGTGATGTTGCCTTGCGCGGCTATGACGGAAGGCACGGTGAGAACGATTTCGCCGTCAGCCCAGGAAACTATGCCAGGATCGTTGTAAGGGATAAAAATGCCGCCGGGCATCGTTACGCCGTCGCCCGCGCCGGGAGCGTCGCCGAGATTATCGCCCGCAAGCGTAATGTCATCGCCGGACATTGCAAAGGTCGGCGAGACGGAGTAGAGGAACGGGTTAAGTATTACGAAGTCTGTGTCGCTCTCAGAGACGGTCCCGGAAACCTGCACCTGCACCGGCGCGGTAATAGCATCTTCAGGGACGATGCACTCTATCGCTCCGTCCTGCCAGTCAACGATGACGGCTTCAAGGCGCTCCATCCCGTCGGTCATGAAGTAAACGAAGTCTAACGGAGGATTATAGATTCCGAAGTTGTCGCCTATTATCGTGAGAGTGTCGCCGTAATAGCCCGAAAGCGGGTTTAAGCCTGATATTTCGTGCGGCTGGATGGTGATGGAAAGCTCGTTGCTCAACTCGCTTTCCTCGCCGTTGATGTCCACAACGCTCAAGCGGTAGTAGTAAGTCTGGCCTATCGCCGGCGAGAAGTTGTCGTAGAAGACGATGGGGTTGTCGCCGGATTGTGGGATGAGGTTGCCGTTGTTCGTGCGCAAAGACGGGTTGGGCGCGGTTATGCTCTGCGTGTCGCGGTAAAGGTAATAGCCCACCGTTATGGGGTCGCTCACGCGCGGCCAAGTCACAATGACGCCGGTTGGCAATCCGGATACTCCCTTGCCTTCTGAGTACGTCAGGTCGCCCAAAACGGGGGCATTGCCGCGCGCAGACGGCAGGCGGCTGCCTGGATTATTTCCGCCGCAGGATGCCAGCGCCGCAATCGCCAAGAGAACAGCTATAAGCAGAGTTAGTGAGAATTTCATTCGGTTTTCTATTCCCTGAAGTTCGCGTATTCTAGCATAAACAACCATTAGCTACCCCGGTATTGTTCCAGCCCCTTGAGGTAGGGCGGGGGCAATGTGATTATGACCGGCACTCGGTTGCTCTCGCTGCCGTTGACGACAATGTAGGCATCGCCGGTTGTAACTCCAGCGGGTACGATGAGCGTTATCTGCCGCTGATTCCAAAGGAGTATTTTCCAGCTTGGGACTTGGATGTTGTTGTGGAAATAAACGGCGCTTGCGCCCTGGGTGTTGCCAAAGCTCGTGCCGTAGAAGGTGAGAATCTTGTTCACATAAGCGCGGCCAGAAGAAAGCGAAGTGATGTTAGGCAAGGGAGTGAAATAAACGCCGTTGCTGGTAGCGGTTGAAGTCGTCACCTTCACCAGCCCTGGCAAAACCCCGTCCGGCACCTTCACCTTTATTTCGCGGTTGCCCCAGGAGACGATATCCGGCGCCAGCAGCCCGTCAAAGGTGACAAAGCTGCTCCCCTTCTCCGGCCGGAAACCGCTGCCGCTTATGGTTACCACGCCGCCGACAAACTGGGCCGGAGGCGCGATGGAGGTCATTGCCGGCATGATGCTGAAGTTACTGGCAGAGGAGCGTGATGCGCTGTTGCCGATGACTACGGAGATGGGGCCGTTGATTGCATCTTCGGGAACTTTGCAGTCCACGATGATACTAGTCCAGCCGGTGACTTCAGCCTCCACCGGACCGGACACGCCAGTGAAATAAACCTTGTCAGCCACAGGCCTGTAAGCATCCCCGCCCAAGCCGAGGAAGTTGTTGCCGTTTATGCTAACCGCTGTCCCCGCCGCGGCGCTTAAGGGCCAGAAGGAGTTGATTTGGTGGTTGCGCACGATGACTGCAGCGCTGTCGCTGGCAGTCAGCGGAAACTCGTCATAGGCGGTCACGCGCAGCGTATTATCCCCGCCGTGCAGGTAGTTCGTGTTATAGGCAAACGAGTAAGGGGGCGTGTAGTCGGTGGCGAGATGGCTGTCGTTTACATACAGCTCAACCTTACTTATCCCAACATCGTCAGATGCTGTTGCAGTGATAGTTGTTGTGCCGCTGACGATGTTTCCATCGTTGTGCGAAGTAAGGTCAATGACCGGCGGCTGGGATGACTTCACAAGCTGAAAGTCGTCTATATACCAGCCGTAGTCGTTCATCGTGTTGTCGGACTCAAACAGGAATACAATCTGGATTGACTTACCAAGGTAATCGTCAAGCAGCAGGCTAGCCTGCGCCCAGGCAAGTTGCAGGTACATATAGTTCGCAAGCGGGTAGTATTCGCCATCGCCTATATTCACGCAGACATAGCCCTGGTCGTACTGGTCGGCGAAGTCGTGCTTATGGCGGAACTTCAGGCGCGCGTGGTCAATCCCCGACAGGTCAAACACTGGCGAAACCAACAGGTCGTATTCGCTCAGCCCGTAGCCAGTGCCTAATTCATCGCCCATGTGGAAGCTGTAAGCCCCGCTGAACTTGTCCAGCGAGGTCAAGTGCCAGTATTTAGGCCCGCTTTCGTCCTTAATCCACCAGCCGTCAAGATCGCCCTCAAAGTCGTTGAAGTAGTTAGGGGTTAGCGATGAGTTGGAGACAGTCACAGTCACGCTCGCCGCAGTTTGCTGCAATTGGTTGTCATAAGCGATGGCGAGCAGCTTGAAAGTTGTGTTTGGGTAGCGCGTTGTGTCCCAATCGTATGAATACGGCGCAGAAGCATCAATGCCCAACAGGTAATCGCCGGCGTAGAATATGACCTTAGCTATTGCCCCGTCAGAGTCGCCGGCATCAGCAGTTATAGTAACCGTGCCGCTTACTGTGCCGCCGTCTTCAGGGTTGGTGATGCTTACTGACGGCGCGCTCCCAAGGTTGAAGGTGCAGGCGGCGCCCACATCCAGCCTGCGGATTGTAGTGTTATTCCACTCTGCGGGGTTTAGCGCAGCGCCTGAGCCTTCCAGCACCGCGCGCACCTGCGCCTTGGAAAGGCTGGGGCGGGCGGACATTATGAGCGCAGCCGCGCCTGAAACGTGCGGCGCGGACATGCTCGTCCCGTCCATCGTCCAATATGCGCTGCCGCTTATCCAGTAGGTTGACCAGATGGAGCGGCCGGGGGCTGCGATATCCACCCAGGGGCCATAGTTGGAGAAATCAGAGCGTTTGTCGTCGCCGTCGGTAGAGCCGACCGCCATCACTTCAGGATAGCCCGCGGGATACCAGGGCTTTGTCAGCGCCTTGTTGCCGGTGCAGGCGACGAGGACGACTCCGTTATCCCACGAATCGGCCAGCGCGTCGCCCATCGCGCGGGATTGCCAGCTTCCCATGAAGCTCATATTCGTGACATTTGCGCCCAGCTCCGTTGCCAACGTAATCCCTGCGATGGCGCGGGAGTAATAAAGCTGGGCATCGGAGCCAAATATCTTGATGGGGATTATTTTCGCCCGGTAAGCGACGCCTACAACTCCTAGGCTATTGTCGCCTACGGCAGCGGCAGTTCCCGCGACGTGTGTCCCATGGCCATTGGAGTCATTGGGGATATTGTCGTTATCAACGAGGTCTAGCGTTTCGTTGGGCCAGTTGTCAGGCGGGTGAAGTATGTTCGCAGCAAGGTCTTCGTGGTCGGGGACGCTGCCGTTGTAGCGGATGCCTGAATCGATGACAGCAATCTTCTCGCCTTCGCCTGCGCCGTAATCCCACGCTATCTCGGCATTTATCTTCACCATTCCCCAAAGGTCGCCTGGATACCGCGGGTCGTTGGGGACGAACTGCAGTTCAAAGCGCCCGTCGTATTCGGCGTATTCAACACACTGCGGGTATAGGCGCGGCAGCTCGTCAAGCAGCTTCGCAGCATCTTCCGCCGTGTCAGCTTGGAAGCACGCCCAGTTCACGTCGCGCACGTATGCTTCCTCGGCAAGCTCAACGCTATACTCTGACGCCAAGTAGCGCGCAAAAATCGCCGGACCTTGGTTTTGATAGAGCACAGAGCTGGGCAGGCTGTCTTTGCCGGTAGAGAAGCCGGACGGGGCGTTGGCGGCGCGGCGAAACTTCACTATGATGCGGTTAGGGTAGTAATCCAAGCCGGTTCCGGCTTGGGTTACCCGCGAGGAGGGCTGCGCCGGTTGAATTCCAACAGCACGGCCCTTGCCGCCACAGCTACAAAGCCCTGCTATCAGCACAAAGCTGATTGCGACAATGATGGCGACGGCTGCCTGAAGCCGCCTGTCTCCAGCGATATTCATGCTCTCTAGATTATACCTTCGCTTAAGGCTTAATGTTCCTTGGCCCTTCATTCTTTTTGGCCGAATGAAACCTGGGGGGAGAGGGGGGTTCCTGATGAAGTTGTCTTGGCAAGTATAGCCGCAGGCGTTGCTATTGGGAATCTCCTCAATCGACTCTATAAGCCCGATTTCAACTGCATACCCCCTTTATGTTAAGGGGATGATGATCGAGCTGATATCTATATGAATACGAATAACTTATGGGTCGCAATTGATAAGCGTTCTTAACTCACACAGGCATGATGGTTTTGTGTAGACGAGCGGTTTTAGGCGTTTGTTCCAAGTTTCAACGGCCTTTTTCGTGAAGCCTTCCTAGCTTCGGATACAAGCTCACTCTAGGTTAGCAAGCAACGTGGGCTAAGAAATGTTCCCTTCTTCCACTTGCCTAGCTCCGGCGGCATGGAACGGGCGTTCATGTCAACGCGCGGCCGGGGGCGGCTATATCTTAGGTGTGCGCGAGACGGTCTCGTCGTGGTCGGGCCCCAGCGACAGTATCTTGATAGGCACGCCAACCTCGCGCTCAATGAAGTCCACGAGATGTACAAGCTGTTTCGGCAGCTCGCTTTCGCTGCGCAAATCGCGCGTCGGGCCTTTCCAGCCGTCAAACGCCTCGTATATCGGCTCCACCTGCGCCAGCTCGCGGTCGGAGACTTCTGTGATAGTGCGCACGCCACCGTTTTTCCTGTAGGCGCGCACGACCTTCACTTCCTCCAACCCGTCAAGCACGTCTATCTTCGTAAGCGCAAGCTCTGTGCAGCCGTGGATGCTAAGTGTGTAGCGCAGAAGTACCAAGTCAAGCCAGCCGCAGCGGCGAGGCCGGCCGGTGGTAGTGCCGTATTCCAGCCCGCGCTCTTGCATATGCACGCCAATGCAGTCTTTCAGCTCGCTGGGGAACGAGCCGTTGCCGACGCGGGTTGTGTAAGCCTTGGAGACTGCGATGATGCTGGTGATGTCGCGAGGGGTAATGCCGGTTCCCAGGCAGGCGCCGGCCGCGACGGTGTGCGAGCTTGTGCAGTATGGGTAAGTTCCGTAGTCAACATCAAGCAGCGCGCCCTGCGCCCCTTCGCAAAGCACCTTTTCGCCCCGTGATATCGCGCCGCGCACCGTTTCCATCGTGCTCGCCACGTAGGGCGCGAAAAACTCGCCTGCGCGCATGAGCTCGTCATAAAGCGCGGCATGGTCGTAGAATTTATCGCAGCCGTAAGCGCCTTTAATAAGCGCGTTCTTAAAGCTGACGACGCTTTCCAGCCTTGCGCGCAGGGTTTCAGGGTAAAGCAAGTCGCCGACTTGGATGCCCATCCGCGCCACCTTGTCGGAATAGCAGGGGCCGATGCCCTGCTTGGTCGTACCAACCGCGCCCTTGCCTAGCCGCAGTTCCTCCAGCTCGTCCTGGAGGATGTGGTAGGGCATGACAAGGTGAGCATGGCTTCCTATGCGGAGGTTGCCGCCCCAAAGGCCCTTGTCCTGGAGGATCTTGACCTCATCCATCAGCTTGCCATGGTTGATGACCATCCCGTCGCCCATCAAGCAGACGCTGCCGTGGTGGAGGATGGCGGATGGCAGGAGGTTAAAGCGGTAAGTCTCGCCGCCGGTAATAACCGTATGGCCGGCGTTGCTTCCGCCTTGAAAGCGCACTGTTAAGGCAAAGTTGGACCCAAGGTAATGGGTCAGCTTTCCTTTTCCCTCGTCGCCCCACTGGGCGCCGACGATAACAACAACTGTCATTTCACTCCGTGTCCGGTGAGTTGAACATGCTATTCTACGAATAGCGAAAAGCAGGGTCAACTTGCCCTACGCGCCTGTTCCAAGTATAATCATCAAAATAAGTGCT
>JBBIJQ010000011.1:42728-45367 GCA_037445915.1 Planctomycetales bacterium
CCGTTACTTTACGCCAAACCTATCCGTCCTCGCCCCTTCCTGAGGGTTTCAAGGCTGACGTCCTCGTATTCTCGCCGCACCCTGACGATGCGGAGATCGGCGCGGGAGGCGTTTTGGCGAAGTTGAAGGACGCTGGTGCGGCAACCGCCATCGTTGACCTGACCGAAGGCGAGATGAGTTCCGGCGGGACGGTTGAGGAGCGGCGCGTGGAATGCGTCGCGGCGGCAAAGATACTCAAGCTGGACTACCGGGGGACTATGGGGCTGCCCGATTGTGGGCTTGACGACACCTTTGAGTACCGCAAAGCGCTGGCGCGGGTCATCCGCCAGCTCCGCCCGGAGATTATCTTCGCGCCGTATTTCGGCCAGAAGCCGGGCCGGGGGCGCGGGCATAACGACCACCTCAAGGCCGGCATCCTAGCCAGCCACGCCTTCAACTATGCGCACCTAGCCAAGCTGGAGCCGGAGACAAAGCCGCACCAGGCGCGCGCTCTCTTTTACTACTTCCTGCCGTCCGAAGTCACTCCAAGCATCATCGTGCCTGTTGACGATTACTACGAGCAGTGGATTGGCTCCATAATGGCGCACCGCTCGCAGTTCGGCGACCCTGAGAAAAATCCTGAAATGCGGGTGTTTTTTGAGGGACATGCGCGGCAATACGGGAGGCTGGTCAGTTGCCGTTACGCGCATGCGTTCCTGAGTGAAAAGCCGATGGTGGTGCATAACCCGCTGGAACAGGTAATGCTCGCCTGCGGCGGGGACAAGCCTCAGCCTTAAGCTTAAGGCAGCTTCAATTCGCTGATATTCACAACCTGCACTCCGGTGTAGTAGTGCAGGATAATCGCCTTCCAGTCCGCGCCGCGCTCCGCCATAAACTTCGCGCCGTATTGTGACATCCCCAGGCCATGCCCGTAGCCGTGCCCGACGATGCGAACCTTGCTTGGCTTGGGCTGGCGGGCCAGGACATTCGCGCCGGTGACTTTTCCCATGCTTTCTGCGCCGATGGCGTATGCCGAGCCAACCTTAACGTATTCTTCCCTCTCCGAGCCGCGAACAAGCACCTTTAACGAGCCGTCCAGCGGGGCAAGCGCGTCAAGGATATCAGTCAGCGTTTCAACCTTGAAGTTGGGACTCCTGCAGGTGTTGATGCCGAGCAGCTTTCGCACCGAGATTGCCGTTAGCTGCTTCGTTGCGCCATCGCCGATAAACTCCACGCGGAAGCCGTCGCGCTCCTCAGCAACCGCAACATGGCGCACATAGGCAATTCTGCCCACGCGCTGGCCGCCTTTGGCGAGGATGGCTGAAAGCTCGTCAAGGCTGTATTCAAGCACCCAGTCGTTGTAGGGCGATTCCTCCGGGCTTTCAACGCCCGCGAGGTAGGGCTCGGTTCCCTTGCGCGTGCGCCCGCCGCCGCTGGAATGGTAGTAGGCGGTGATGGGCTGGCCGTTGTAGGCGGCGACTATTCCTTCGGTTGCCTTGATTGCAGCATCGGACGCGGGATGCTCTTTGCTCTGGCCAAGGTAAACTTGGTCGTTTACATCGGCGGTCACGTCATACTGCGCCGAGCGGTTGACAGCGGTGCGCTTAAGCACGTATGTCCTCGCGGCGACAGCCTGCGCCTTCACCGCTTCGGGATGCCATTTCGCGGGCATCTCGCTTGGCACGACGCCGCGCAGGTAATCTTCCAAGCCCAGCACATTTAAGAGAAGCACTCCGCCTTCCATCGCAGGCGCAGCGCGGAAGCAGCCACGGTAGCTGCGCCCCTTATAGCCAAGCAACGAGCTGCCGTCGGCGGGCGCGAGCGTTAGCGACTTGGCGGTGAAGCCTCCGGCGGCATCGCGCGCCTTTACGCTGCTGCCGGTGAGCACGATCGTTACCGGCGGGGCGAGTTTGCCCAGCGCGCGGCCTTGAACATCCCACACATTCACTGCGCCCTTGCAATCCACCTGCACTTGCGCGGCGCGCGAGGAAAGGAGCACGCGGACGGGGGCGGTGAATTGCGGCATTGCGGAAGAGGGTGGTGCAGGGGCTGGCTCAATCAGCGGCTTGTCCATCGGCTGCACGCCGTCGGGCAAAATATCCTCGTCAGCCGCGCCTATGCCTCCCGCCCATGCCGGGACGGAAAGCATGACGGCCAGCGCAACGAGGGCGATGAATAAGCGCATACAGTGATTCTACCTCATCCCTTTGCAGGCGGCACCAGCCGAAGGCTGGCTTGCTTTAGCGCCGCTACGGAATTAGGAATTATGGGTTCGTGGTTAGGGAATCGTTCCTGATTCCAGATTCCAGAATCCAGAGCCGGGCTGGTCAGCCCAGCGTACTCTGAATGATCCTTTTCCTGTCCGGCTAATACTGGCGAAGGCCGTAGAGTTCAGGCGGCGCTAGGACAACAAGGAGGAAGGCGCCGCCTGAGGTAACATCATTCACTGTCACGACAACATCGCCCTGGCGCGCGCCGGCGGGGACTCGCAACACAATCTCGGTGTCGCTCCACGATACTATGTCGCCAAGCCCGGCGTCCACAGGCCCGGCGAAAGTAACCGCGCTGCTGCCCATTTCCGCGCCGAAGCTCGTCCCGCTAATGGCGAGTTCCTCCCCTGCCCATGTGCGCTGCGGGGTGAAGGACAGGATGTTGGGCTT
>JBBIJQ010000012.1:0-11423 GCA_037445915.1 Planctomycetales bacterium
TCATTCCCCTCGTCGTCGGGCTGATCTCAGGCCAGGCGCGCACTGGGACGCCGCGAGCGTTCGCAATCGCGCTTTCTCTTGCGCTGGGCACGCTGGTTTCATTCACTGCAATCGGCGCGGTCGTCGCATTCGCTGGAGTTATCATCGGCGAGCTGGCGTGGCTGGAAACTACGCTGGCAGTAGTGTTCATCGCCGTGGGGCTAAACCTCATCGGCGTCCTTCCCCTACCCCACTTTCACCCGCACTTTCACCCCAAGGGCAGCGGGCTTATCCCTGCGTTTGCGCTGGGGCTGCTTTACGGCTGCGCGCACGGGCCGTGCTGCCTTGCATTCATGGCGCCGCTCGTGACGGTCGCGCTGGGCACGGCGGCATCAAGCGCATTGTTCGCCGCGCTGCTCCTCGTGGCATTCGGCCTGGGACATTCGGCGGTCATCATGCTCGCCGGAACCGCCGCGGGAACGATGCAGCGCTATTTCAAGTGGAGCGAGAACAAGCGGTTCTCATTGATACTCAGCCGCGTCTCCGGCGCGCTTGTGCTACTCGCGGGAATCTACATGCTCGCCGAGCCGTGGATTGCGTTTGGCAGGTTAGGCACTTGAGGTATAATTCCGCATCCCAACGTGCGAGCGCAGGGACACATATTTTCATTATTGTATAAGGAGGTGGACGGCTGATGTTTGAACGCTATATGCGATCGGCGCGGAACCATGCGCCCGTTTCCCGCATCTGTTTCAATAGTCATATGAACTTTGGCACGAACATCGGTTGTCCCCGCAGGGGTTAGCGGCAAGGCATTTGCCTTTCGCCCTCTCCTTCGGGGGAGGGTTTTTCGTTTTAAGCCCATCGTGCCACGGGCGGGGCGCTATGGAGGCGCTACAAGGCTATGTTGGCAGTGAAAGTCCAATCGGTAAACAAGCGGTTCGCTGTTTCGGCAGGCAAGGACAATGCCGCACTTGCACCCGGGATTAAGGGGGCGCTTGCTCGCGCGTTTCCCCCCAAGAAGATTAAGCACGCCGTTGACAGCGTTTCGTTTGAGGTTCAGCGCGGCGAGATATACGGCATCGTCGGCCCGAACGGCAGCGGCAAGAGCACGCTCATACGCATGCTGAGCACGCTGCTCTACCCCGACACTGGCACTGTGACCATCTTCGGCCACGACGTGATGAAGCACCCTTACGAGGTGCAGAAGCTTATCAACCGCGTGAGCGTTGACGCGGCATTCTTCAAGAAGCTCTCGCCGTTTGAGAACCTGCTTTATGCGGCGCGGCTATACGGCGTGCCCGACAAGCAGGCGCTCGTGCGCTCAAAGGAAATGATGGACAAGCTCGGCTTTGAGGGCGGGCGCATGACCGACAGCCTGCAGGCGCTTTCGCGCGGGATGCAGCAAAAGGTCGCCATTGCGCGCGCGCTGCTCACCAGCCCGGTGCTGCTGCTGCTTGACGAGCCGACGACGGGCCTCGACCCTAAGAGCAAGCGCGACGTGCAGGGCTTCATTGAGGAAGTGCAGACCATCCACGACGCGACGGTCGTGCTCACGAGCCACGACATGGCGGAGATGGAGAAGCTCTGCCCGCGCATCGCGATCATGCACGCGGGGAAGTTCATCGCCGAAGACTCGGCTGACGGCTTGAAGCGCCTGGCGCGCGAGAAAGCCAACGGCAGCCTGCAGGCGAACGGCAACGGCGAAATCACGCTTGAGGACGCATTCATCGCGCTGACCGGCGAGGAATGGGAAAAGGACGAAGAGGAAGTAGAGTAGAATCTATGCACTCACTTTTTGCAGGAGACGGGTATGCCTGAAGCGCCTGAGACTATTAGAGTGATTATGCAGCGGCAAAGCTGCCGCTACTTCCTGCCCGACGAGTTCCCGCAGGAGCACCTTGAGCTGATATTTGAAGCGATGCGATGGGCTCCCAGCGCAGGCAATACGCAGCCCTGGCGCTTCCACGTCATTCGCAGCACGCCGCTGAAGCTGGAAATCGCCGCGGCCGCGTTCGGGCAGAAGTTCATCGCCGACGCGCCGGTCATCATCGCCGTCGTCGCGCTGCCTGAAGTCAGCCGCGCGCAGTACGGCGAGCGCGGTGCGGGGCTTTACTGCATCCAGGACACTGCGGCGGCGGTGCAAAACGCGATGCTTGCCGCGGCGGCGCTGGGGCTGGGAACTTGCTGGATAGGCGCGTTTGACGAAGCGCTTGCAGCCAAGGCGCTGAAGCTTGCGCCCAACGAGCGTCCGCTCGCGTTCATTCCCATCGGCAAGCCCAAGCGCATGGGCCACCGCACCGACCGTAAGCCCAAGAGTGAAATTGTGGTTGGGGAATGAGCGCCGCGCCTGAAAAGACGAAGGCCATCATCCCCGTCGCGGGCGGGGGAAAGCGGCTGCGGCCGTTCACGGAAAATTACCCGAAGGCCCTGTTGCAGTGCGCCGACAGGCCAGTGCTGGGGCATATTCTACGGCGCGTGGAGAAGATGGGGGTGCGCGATGTCATCCTCGTTACCGGCGAGCATACGCAGCTGATTCAGGATTACGCGCAGGCGGCGTTTCCCGCGCTGGCGATTACGTGCGTGCAGCAGACCGAAGCGCACGGCCTGGGGCATGCGTTGTGGACGGCGCGCGAGGCTGCAGCGGGCGCGGACGAACTGCTAATTATATACGGCGACAGCATCATTGACGCGGGACTGCCGCAAGGCGGGGAATGGGAGCTTGCTATCGGTGTGATGATGGTGCGCGACCCCGCGAACTTCGGCGTTGTGGTTACCGACGGCGACCGAATCATCCAGCTTGTTGAAAAGCCCGCGCAACCCATCTCCTACCGCGCCATTGCGGGAATGAACATCGTGCGCAATCCCACGGCGCTGTTCGGCGCGCTTGATGAGCTTGTTGCAAAGGACGCGCGAACGCGCGGCGAAATACAGCTCACCGACGCGTTTGAGCTGATGCTTGAGCGCGGGCATGTCCTGCATTCGTTTCGCCTGCAAAGATGGCTTGATTGCGGCAACCCCGAAGGGATGCTGGATGCGAACCGGATGCTCTTGCAGCGCTTGCAGCCGGTGGAGATTGAAGGCTGCGAGATAAAGCCGCCGGTGTTCATCGCGCCGGACGCGATGGTTGAGAAGTCGCGCCTCGGCCCCTGCGTGGCCATTGCATCAGGTGCGGAAGTGCGCGGGTGCGCGCTTAGCGACTGCATCGTGAACACGGGCGCGAAGCTCATCGGCCTCACGCTTGCGAACGCTATTGTGGGGCCGGCAGAAGAAAGGGGCAAAGGGTAAGGGATTTGTTAACAGGAGTGCTGACCTCCAGGTCGCGTGTTTCCAAGTAATGTGCCGACCTGGAAGTTGACGCCCCCGCAATGAAGCGCACGTGCGTGACGCATGTGCCACATTCCAGACTTCAGAAGCCCCAGACGGCGGCCCACAGGTGATCGCCTTACAGCAGATTCCAGAGCACGGCAGGATTGCCGTGTCTCTGAGGGGAGTCCAGCGCCGGACTAAAGCCACGGTGTGTAGCTATGAAGTTTATTCTGCGCCAGGCCTTCCACGTAAACGTTCTACGTTCTACCAATAGGAATGCTAGAATCTTCGCGCATGGATGAAGCCACTGAGAGAACGCGCTTCTGGGTATTGCTTGCGCTGGCGGGGATATACGTATCCATCCTCGCATGGCGCAGCGAGATGGGCATCCCTCTATTCGCCTGGGCGCTCATCGGCCTCGCTGCGCTTGCGTCGCTAACATTCTACTGGTGGACAACGCGCACTGAAGCTTCCCGGATGGCGCGCGCCATCTTCTTCCTCGTGGCAGGCGCGTTTGCGTTCTACAGCGTCATCCCGTTGATATTCCTCGCTTTGACGCGCCTGTTCCCGCGCAACTCGCTGATATGGCACGTGCCAGGAATGGAGTTTCTTGCAGAAATGCTCTGGTATGCCGTGCCCATCGCGTTGGTTTGGTGGCTATTCCAGTTTGCGTCGCCTGCGGATTGGCGCGAGCGTTTCTTTCTAAAGCTCAATTGGTACCGCGAGGACTGGGCGTTGCTCATCGGCTTTGCCGCCATTACAGCCATCGCGATGTGGCTGTATATGTACTTTGTAGGCTCTGGCAGCGGGTGGAGCGCGCTGGGCACGCAGAAGCTAACAGCGGCGTTTGCCATATTCGGTATGCTGTCTGCGGCTGCCAACGCGCTGATGGAAGAGCTTTGGTTCCGCGGGTATTTTCTCGGCATCAGCGCGCGGCTCATCCCGCCAGGCTGGGGCATCGCCGCCACATCGCTTCTGTTCGGCTTCTTGCACTTCAAAGACGGCATCCCCAACGGCTGGATAGGGCTTATCCTCGCGGGGATTTACGGCCTGGCGCTCGCATGGTGGACATGGAAGCGCGGCAGCATTTGGCAAGCCGTCGCCTTGCACTTCATTACCGACCTCGTAATCTTCTTCGGCGCGAACGCGCGATAGCCGCGCGCTAGGCGGCTGCTTTTTCGGCTTCGGCCGCCAGCTCGTCGGCATCCATATCCTCGTCAAGACTCGCGTATCCCTTGCCGTGCGCCAGCAGGAACGCGATGAGAATGATATGCAGCAGGAAACCTCCCCCGAAAAACGCCAGCGCGCCTGCGGGGTATGAGCCGTAGGCTTCTTTGAACTCGCCAAACCATCCTTGGTAGAAGATGAGAGTGAGCAGCCCTGGTATCCAGTACTTTATCAACACTGTGAATTGCTCATTGCGCTTGCAGCGCCAGCTCCACCCCGAAACAGCCAGCGCGCCCACTGCGATAAGCGCAGGCACCCATAGCTTCGCGGCGTAAGCCCAAAGCTGCGCGCCCGGCGCGGGCGTTTCATACTGCGCAGCGATGCTCAAAGCGACTTCAGCCTTAACGAGATTCGTCCATGCAAGCGCGGCTGCTATGATGAGCAGTATCGCAGGGACGATGAAAGTCATAACCCAGT
Organism: Planctomycetales bacterium; assembly: GCA_037445915.1. GTDB lineage: Bacteria > 4484-113 > 4484-113 > 4484-113 > 4484-113 > JBBIJQ01. Next base: position 4,933 of record JBBIJQ010000012.1, read on the forward strand.
GGAATAGCTGCGCGAGCTTCAGGCCCGGCTGCAAGTTGTGGTGCCTGATAATCTTATCCACGCCATATATGTAGCCGACGATGATGCACTCCGCCACGCCGATGAAAAGCAGGATATATGACGATATGTAGTGGTCAACAATGTCCAGAGCGTAAAGCCCGCCGCGCGTCACGAAGAGAAGCCCCAAGGCGAAGCCGAATACCGCCAGCGCGGTGAGGATGGCTTTCATCGGCCAGCGGAACTTGTCCCAAAAGGTTGAGGCGACAACCTGGACAATTGACATTGAGCTTGTTATCCCGGCAAAGAACACGAGCATGAAGAAGCACACCGCGAAGAACTCCGGCCATATCGGCATGCGTGACAGGGCTTCAGGGAAAATGACGAAGGCAAAGCCTATGCCGGACTGCATCACCTGGTCAAGGGGCTTGCCGCTGATATGGGCGAGGTAGCCCAGCGTGCCGAAGCTGCCGAGGCCGAGGAAAATCTCAAAGTAGCCCGAGTTCGCCAGCGCTAGGCTGAACGCTGAACTGACCATGCTCGTGCGCCGGGGGAGATAACTGGCAAACGCAATCATAATGCCGAACGCCGCTGAGATGCTGAAGAATATCTGGCTAAACGCGTCCACCCACAGGCGGGGCTGGCCAAGCTTTGTCCAGTCCGGCGTCAAGTAGGCAGTAATGCCGTCCATCGCGTGCGGCAGCGTCACGCCCCTGATGACCAGAATGAGCGCAAGCACTGCCAGCACCGGCATTAGTATCTTGGAGAAAAGCTCCATTCCTTTTTGCAGGCCACGCGAGATAACCCACCAGTTGAATAACCAGACCAGCGCCAGCGTGAGCACGATCGCGGGGACTACCGTCTCCAGCTTCCACACCGACCCTGATGTTTGCAGGAACGTGTTAAAGAAAAACGTGTTGGTATCGCTACCCCAGGCGAGCGTCGGCGCGTAAACGAGGTAGTTGGTTACCCACGCCAGCACGACGGCGTAATAGCTAATTAGAAAGACCATCTGCACGCAGGGTATCCAGCCGATGACTTCCAGCGGCTTGCTGATACGGCGGAAGACTAGCGGCGCAGTGCGGCGATGGCGGTGGCCCAGCCCGAATTCAAGTATGACGATGGGGACAGCCGCCGTGAGGATGGCGAAGATGTAAACAATGATGAATGTCCCGCCGCCCCATTCGTAGGCGAGGTAGTTGAAGCGCCAGATGTTGCCCAGCCCTACCGCCGAGGCAATGCAGGCGAGAATGAAACCAAACCGGTTCTTCCATTGTTCGCGTTGAACAGGCATGTGAACCCTCCCCGGAAATCATTTAGCGCCCGCGCAGGCGGCCTGGCGCGCAGTTCCTCACGCGCAGCTACGCCCCGCGCAAGCATAGGATTATGTTAGCACAGGAAAGCGCCTGTTTTCGCGGAGTAGGCAGCCCGTTACGCTTTCGTCCAGCGCCCCGACCGGGGCGTCAGGCTAGCCTCATCCGCCTCCGCCGAACTCCATGCCGACAGTGCCGTCTTCATTGCTGAAGGGGTTCTTCCCGCCGGTATCGGGCTTGGCGACGACCGGTTTCTTGCGCGGCTTCGCAAGCTCCATGAACTTCACTGCGTATGGCCCTGTCCCTGCCTCAGCGACGCCGCCCGGCCCCCACACCGCCTTCAGCGCCGAGAATTCGGCGCCCTTCGCGGGGTCGTCGTCAAAGTCGGCCAGCACGACTGCTGCCTTGAGCGTCTTGTCGCACATCGTAGCAGTGCGCACCGCGTCCATCATCGCATTGCGCACTGCAGGCGGCGCAGTGTCAGGAGGAACCGACAGGCGCAGGCTGAGCGTCTTTGCGCCCTCGCCGCCCTTGATGTCGCGCTCGGTCACGATATATGTAGGCACTGTTGAGGGGTCGTAGCCGTAGTCTTTCCATGAGAATTTGCCGGCGCCGCCTTTGCCGGCCAGCGCGCTCACGCCGATTACGGCGGCCAATACAATCGCGGCCGCTAATACCAGCCCCAGCACGAGCTTATTCGCTTCCATCGTTGCCTCCCAGGCATCCCTATAACACCAGTAATTATACCATCTAGCAGCCTATAGCGTAGGCGGGAGCTATAGGCGGGGAGTGAAGGACGCCTCGGTGTCGCATGCGGCAAGTTAGCGCGCAAAAGCGCATTTTCGTCTTGGACAAGCGGTTTCTACATCGGCTGCTCTAGTGAATGCAACCTACGCTATGACTGAGCCTAGAGTAAATGCTAATATGCACCCTTCCGGCTCAACAGCGCCCCTGGCGTGCGAATGATGATGGAGAAGTCAAGGGCGGGGCTCCAGTTCGTGATGTAGTAGATGTCAAGGTCAATGCGCTCGCGGTATGTGAGGTCGCTGCGGCCGGAGACCTGCCAAAGGCCGGTAAGGCCGGGCGGGAAGGACTGCAGGATGCGGCCCCAGTCGCCGTATTTCGCCAGCTCCTCGGGCACGATGGGGCGCGGCCCCACGAGGCTCATCTCGCCGCGCAGGATGTTCACGAGCTGGGGGAGTTCGTCAAGGCTCGTCTTGCGCAGGATGCTCCCGGCCTTGGTAATGCGCGGGTCGTTCTTGAGCTTCATCGTGCGCTTGAATTCGTCTTCCTGCTCCGGCGTCAGCTTCACGCCGCAGCGCATGGTGCGGAACTTCAGCAGCATGAACGTCTTGCCGTCGGCGCCCAGGCGCTCGTGGCGGAAGAACACGGGTCCCGGCGACGACAGCCAAGCCATTAGCGCGGCGATGCCGAAGAGCGGCGAGAGGATGATGAGCGCAGCGCCCGCTGTGACGACGTCGGCTGCGCGCTTAACGCTGCGGATGGCGGCAAGCTCGTGGCGCGACTTGGGGGTTATCTGCGGGAATCCGAATTCCGGCGAGAACTTCACGCTGCCCAAGAGCAGCCCTTCGCCCGCGGGAATCTGGCGCACGCGCACGCGCCCTTCATAGCCGAGGATGAACAGCGACTGCCAAAGTCCCGGCGTAGGCGTGAGCAGGCACACGACGTCGGTGACGCCGTTTGCCGCGATGTAGTCAAGGAAGTGCTGCGGTGTTTCGCGCGAGCCGAAGAATCGCCGCGTCACTTCGTCGCCCGCCATGCGGATAAACGTGGCGCGCTTGCCGAAAATGCGGCCTATGCGCGACTCCAGGACTTCAGCGACCGGCCCCCCGCCAAGCATAAGCACGACAGGCGCGGTGCGGTTCGCGGTGAGGATGCGCAGCGCCCAGCGTGCGAGGATGATGAGCACGAGCGCGATGATGAAAATGAAGAGGAAAGTCAGGCGCGACGATGGAAGCCCGCGCACGAGGAACGATAGCGTTATGGATGCGATACACGAAAGCCCGATGGCGGCTGGGATGCGTGACATCTCGGAAAATGCGCTTTCGCGGAGACAGGCAAAGTAAAGGCCGTAATAGCCGAAGATGACAAGCCAGAACGGAAGCGAGATGATGTAGAAAACGTAATAGTTGACGAGCGGGACGCTGCCCAACGGGACTGCCAGCGCGCTGTGGAAGCGCAGCGTGTATGCTGCGAGGAACGCCAGCAGCAGGCATCCCGCGTCAACGAGCAGGTGCAGCAGCGAGAAATTGAGCCTTGCTGGGAGCGGCTGTGAAATGTGGGCGTCGTTGGGCATTGGTCACCTCAGAGCAATTGTTGCACTGCGCCGAGCATCTTCTCGTTGAATGTCCCGGTGCTGAACCTCTCGGCGCAGGCGCGGATATCATCGCGGTTCCATTTTATGACGTGGTAGCGGCTGACGGCGCGGTCAACCGCCTCCGGCGACGGCTCGTTGAAGAAGTTGCCGGAGACCTCGGAAATTACCGTTTCCGTCGCGCCACCGCGCCCATAGGCGATGACCGGCGTGCCGCACGCCATAGCCTCGCACGGGATGAGCCCGAAATCTTCTTCGCTGGGGAACAACACTGCATGCGCGTTCTGGTAGAGCGTGCGCAGCTCTTCGTCGGTCACCGTGCCAAGGAACTCAATGCGCTTGTTCTTCGCCATCCCCATGAGCCTCTCGCGCAACGGCCCATCGCCAACGACTAAAAGCGGCTCGTCGCGGTAATTGAACGCGTCAATGACCATCTCCATTCCCTTGTAGGGGACGAAGCGCCCGACGAGCAGGAAATACTCGTTTTCGCGGTCCTGCGCGGGAGTGAAGAAGCGCGTGTCCACGGGCGGGTGGATGACGACCGACTTGCGGTTGTAAGTCTTTTCAATGCGCCGCTGCACCGTCTCGCTTATCGCTATGAAGCGGTCTACGCGCTGCGCCGCCTGCCAGTCCCACATGCGCAAGTAGTGCGCCGACGCGCGGAAAACGGTTTCGCGGAAGCGCGACAGGCGAGTGTGCTTGAGGTAGGTCTGGTAGAGGTCCCACACATAACGCATCGGCGTGTAGCAATAACAAAGGTGCGTTTGGCGAGAATGCGTCAGCACGCCCTTCGCCGCCGCATGCGACAGCGATATGACGAGGTCGTAATCGCGCAGGTCAAACTGCTCTACCGCGTAAGGGTAAAGCGGAAGCAGCGACTGGTAGCGGTGTGTCGCGCCGGGGAACTTGTTGAGCACCGACGGGATGATGTGCGCGTCGTCAAGCTCCTCGGGCGTGCCGCCGGGGTCGTGGAACAGCGTGAAGATGGGTGCGGTGGGAAATAGGCGGTGCATCTCAATAAGCACGCGCTCTGCGCCGCCGAAGGTGACTATCCAGTCATGGACGAGCGCGATGCGTGACGGCGCCTTATCCATTGGGCTTCTCCCCTGTCATTTGGATGACAAACGGGATTTGCGAAAGCGGAAGGCCTGCGAATATGAGCAGGTTGCCGCCCCGGTTGAACGCAGGCTTCGTCACCTCGCCGGTAAGCAGGTTCAGCGTCGCGACCGGCTTCAGGCCAGGCCGGAAGATGGCCAGGTTCGTCGTGCGGTCATACATGTTCATAGTGCTTGTCCAGTAGATGTAATAAGTCGCGCGGGACGCGGGGTTGTAAAGGTGGTGCGCGAACACCGGGTCGGCCGCCGCGGGAAAGTTGTTGTGCATCTGGAACAAGTAATACGGGTCAAAGAAGTACGAGCCTTTGAGCAGCGGCGTAAGCCTGCGCACCGCTTTCGCGGCGGGCTTTTCCATCCCGTCGTAGCCGTAAAGCCCCATGCAGCTTTGGGGAAACACATTGTTCAAATCTGTGTCCATTAGCGATGCCAGGAAAATGCGGGACGCCCCGCCGTTGAGCAGGTAAAACACGCTGCGGCAGAGCATTGAAACCTGGTCAAGCTGCGACACTCCCAGCGGGTCGTAAGCGGTTGAAACGCCCAGCGCGGTTATGAAAAACGGCTTGCCGTACCGGCGCAAGCTAGCCATCATCTGCGCCGTTTCATAAACCGAAGGTGGCGACAGTTCCTTGTACCGGAGGGGGTGTTCCATGTGCGCGGGATCGGGAAAGAGGCTGAATGAGATAGCGTCCACGCGGTCAAAGATGCGCGCGCCTTTAAGCTCTGCAATAAACTTGTAGTCCACGCCTTGAATCCCGCCGCAGACTATGCCGAATGAACGCTGGCTGCTCTCGCGGTATGCGCGGACGGCGCTCAAAAGGATGTGGTAGCTTTCCGCCGAAACGCCAAGGTGGTAGTTGAGGTCGTCTAGGAGCTGGTAGTAGTCCACCAAGCTTCCCACTTCTGCGTCAACCAGCCGGAAAAACTCTATGAAAGTGTCCGGCGACGGCATCCCGCTTTCCATTGTCAGCATAACCTGCGCGCCCTGCGCCCGAAGCTTGCTGAGAACATCGCCCAGGACAATCAGGTTCGGCGAGTTGGGGTCGGAGAAGTCTTCTTGGCTGATGGTCAGTCGGTATGTCCCGAAGCCGAAGCTCCCTGCGTTGGCGAGCAGCTCAGGCGTAAGATATCCGGGCGCCAGGTTGAGGCCCAGAGGTTGGTAGTTCGGCCCTTGCACCAAATCAGGATTTGTGGGGATGACCTTGAACGGCGCTTTGGTGTCCAGGTCGTCTTTCTGCGCGGGGAAACCTGGGGGAAGCTTAATGGAATCGCCAGCCGCCGGCTGGGGCGCAGCGAGTGCGCCGAACGCCAGCAGCAACAGAAGCGCTATGAGCTTTCGGGCGATCATTGTTTGTGCCGCGGTCAGGCGAGTGAATTATAGACCGAGCGGTGAGATGCGGCAATCCGCGCCATGGAAAGCCGCGCCTTTAGCCGCGCTTGGTGCGCCAGGCGGCTCGCCGCAGCTTCTTCAAAGCCGTCACAAAGCCTGATTAGGAATGCTGCGGCTTTCTCCGGGCTGTCGCCGGACTCCAGTGAATACGGCAGGTCGGGTGCGAACTGCCTCACTACCGCAGGATGAACCCCGAAGCACAAAATCGGGGTGCGGAATGACAGCGCATTTATCAGCGAGCTCCGGTGCGTGTCAAACGAGAATGGGAACAGCGCCAGCAACGACTCTTCTGCGAGCGCGCGCAATGCAGGTAGCGGCTGCGTTGGGATGAACTCCACACCCTC
>JBBIJQ010000012.1:11433-16566 GCA_037445915.1 Planctomycetales bacterium
TGTTGTAATGCTGTTGCAGCCGAGTCTCGGCGCCTGCCGGCGTAACGAATTTCATCGTAAGTCCGGGAAGCAGCTCACGCATTGAATGGTAGAGCGCGAACATGCGCGAAAAATCCTTGGTCTTGCTGGGAAGCCCGAAGTGGATAAGTTGCTTCCTGCGCTCCCGCTTCGCCTCAGGCTTCACGTCAGCTAGCGAAAAGAACTCGCCGTCGGGTATGTAATGCAGTTTCTTACTGTATCGCCCCTGCAGGGCTTCATAATCTTCCGCCGACGGCGTAATCACCGCATCCGCCGCCCGGGCAAGCCTGTCGGCCGCTAGCTTTCGCAGAGGGTGCGCAGCATGATACTCGTGCAGAGTCACCACGAACTTCGCGCCTTTGAACAATACGCGCTTGCCAGCGAGCGACAGCGGCAGCAGCGAGAAGCGGTATTCTGCGGCGGGGTATTGCAGGTGCACAATGTCTGGCTTTAGTTCGCTGATGCGCGCGAGGAGCGGCTTCAAGTACTTCGCGCCGAAGCCGTCCATAGGGTGCAGCGTCAGGCCGTTGGCATCGCCCGGCGAGGGCTCGTAGGCGGGAAGGTTGCGCGTCCCCCGCTTATACATCAGGCCTACCTGCTCGATTTTGGCAAGCTGCGCCGCAAGGAACAGCGTGTGGTCTGCAACCCCGCACGTCCCATCGCCGCACCGCCCCGCCGTAAGCAGTATGCGCATAGGTAGATTATACCGTGAAAACGCATTCAGGATGCCCGCGCCGATGTTCAGGGAAGCATGCTACTCCCACATTGGACGGGATCGGGACTTTCTAGTCCCGATTATGGAAAATCAGAACGCGACTGAAAAGTCTCGTCCCCATCCATTTAGATTGCAGACGACCGGAAATGAGCCCCAACCTTACAGCCGAATATCGTGTTTTGCGTTGACACTGCCGATGGGCATGGTATATTAGCTGTTCGCCGAAAGGCGAAGGCCAAAGCGTGGTGGGGTTCCCGAGTGGCCAAAGGGGGCAGACTGTAAATCTGCTGCGCATCGCTTCGGAGGTTCGAATCCTTCCCCCACCACTTTTTCTCTGCGCGGGAGTAGCTCAGTGGCAGAGCGCGAGCCTTCCAAGCTCGTTACGCGGGTTCGATTCCCGTCTCCCGCTTATCGCATAACCTCTCCTAATTTTTCGACGGCTCGTGGTAACGATGACTTAAATTCGTTGATGGAGCCGTCCAAAGACGAATATGGGCTGCCGAAACTACCAACACCGCAGCAAGCAATCCATAGCTTGTTTGCGTCAGTCTCATAGATATAGTCAGTTCCTGCGACAACGCCCGCTCCAAAAATCTGGCGACGTTCTTTTAGCCTCCTCCATGAGCCACGATGCGCGACGATGATTACGCGAGCATTAGGAAAACGCTCGCACTGGGACATGAACCACCGTCTTTCAATGAATTTGCATAACTCACTCTTACTACTTCTCATACGTGGATGAATGGCCGCGCGAAGTTCTTCCATATACTTCTGTCTGCTTCCGAATCTGGCGTATCCTTTGTGTCCGGCAGGCCAAGGTAAAACATCACCGAACGCAACATCTCTCTGCTCACTTTCAATATAGTGGCGATTAACTTTGTCTCCTTGCATACCTAGGTGAAGGTGTGAACCGAGTAAGCTGTTCCTGAAGTGGCTAGCGAGCCTATAGTGACTTCCATAGTGTTTAATCCAGTTACCCGCCGTCTCATTGAATCGGTCAGCAGTATCTACTACCACTTTGCCATCAATCAGGTCCCAATCCACAGCCCATGATTCACCACAAACGACGAAACTTGCTTCTAATGGCCCAAACCACTCTGCGTTGAAGTCCGTACCATCAGCATAAACAATTCTCTTGCCGCCTTCTGGAGATAATAAAGACACAAAACCCTCCTAAAAAACAAAGCGCAGTTTTCAAGCAAATCATACCATTCACACCCGTGCTAAGATACGCACGTGCTTAATCGCTGGAGGAAGATGTGCCGGTAGAGATACCCAACCCGCCTGATGCGAAGACGCTCGCGCGCGTCGGACTGACGCGCCCCGAATACGATGAGCTTTGCCGCCGCCTCGGCCGCCTGCCCAACATCGTGGAGATGGGCATGGCCGGCGCGATGTGGAGCGAGCACTGCGCCTACAAGTCGTCGCGGCCGCACCTGCGCAAGTTCCCCACCACCGGGCCGCGCGTGCTGCAGGGCCCCGGCGAGAATGCGGGCGCTGTCGCGCTGAACGAGAGTATCGCCGCCGTCTTCAAGATTGAATCACACAACCACCCTTCCGCCGTGGAGCCGTTCCAGGCCGCGGCGACGGGCGTGGGCGGCATCATCCGCGATATCTTCAGCATGGGCGCGCGGCCAATCGCCACGCTTGACCCGCTGCGCTTCGGGCCTATCACCGATTTCTACGACGAAGGAATGGCGCGCGAGGCTATTGAGCGCAACCGCTTCCTCTTCGCGGGCGTGGTCGCGGGCATCGCGCATTACGGCAACTGCGTCGGGCTGCCCACCATCGGCGGCGAGGTCGTCTTTGACGAAAGCTATTCAATGAATCCGCTTATGAACGGGCTTTGCCTCGGCATCATCAAGCCTGGCGACATCATTCTCGCGCACGCAAAAGGCGAAGGCAACCGCGTGCTTCTCGTCGGCGCAAAGACCGGCGCGGACGGCGTGCAGGGCGCGACCTTCGCCAGCGTTGACCTGGCGGAAGACGTGGCGCAGGACAGGCCTGCGGTGCAAATCGGCGACCCGTTCCTTGAGAAGTGCCTCATTGAAGCGACCCTTGCGCTAAAAGGGCATCCTGCGCTCATAGGCTTGCAAGACCTCGGCGCGGCAGGGCTTACCAGCTCTTCGTGCGAGATGGCGGGGCGCGGGATGGTGGGGCTCAAGCTTGACTTGGACAAGGTGCCGCTGCGGCAGAAAGACATCGGCCCTTACGAGATAATGCTCTCCGAGTCTCAGGAGCGAATGCTGATGATCGTCAACAAGGACGGCGTCGGCACGGTGGAGAAGGAATTTGCTCATTGGGGCTTGGACAGCGCGGACATCGGCGAAGTCATCGCCGAGCCAGTCGTTTCACTGTGGTGGAAGGGCGAGGAAGTCGTCCACCTGCCGACCGCGCTGCTTACTACCGAGGCGCCGGAATACGAGCGACCGATGGCGCCGCTTACCGCGCCTGAACCGCTCAAGCTTAATGCCACCGAAGCCGTGATGCTCGCGGCCAAGCGCAGCCTGCCTGCAGCATTCCCTGTGCGCGTTGATGCGAAGACGCCGCAGGAGCGCGCGCTGGCGCTCATCCTCGCGCATCCCAACAACGCCAGTAAGCGCGTAGTCTGGCAGCAATACGACCACCAGGTCATTGACAACACAATCTGTGCGCCTGAAGCCGCGGACGCGGGCGTACTGCGCATCAAGGCGCAGCCGGGCGGCATCGCCTGCTCCACCGACGGGCCGGGGCATCTTTGCGCGCTGGACCCGCGATTGGGCGGCGTGCATGCGGTCAAGGAAGCTTACTTGAACGTCGTCGCTGTAGGCGCGGAACCGCTTGCTTACACGAACTGCCTGAATTTCGCCAGCCCGGAAGACCCAGTCGTGATGGCTGGTTTTTGCGCCATTGTTGAGGGCATGGCGGAAGCGTCGCGCGCGCTGGGCACGCCGGTTGTGTCGGGCAATGTCAGCTTTTATAACCAGACCGTCGGCGGGCGCGTCATGCCCACGCCTGTCATCGGCATGGTCGGTTATATCCCCGACGTCTCGCGGACGCTGCGCCACAAGTTTGCGGTGGCGGGCTTGGAGCTTTTCTGCATCGCTTTCGGCGAGTGGAAGCTGGACGGGAGCTGCCTGGCGTGGGACATCCTTCACGAGCGTGACGGCTCATTGGCGGCGATTAACCTCGCAAAGCTCGCCGCGCTAAAAGACCTTGTGCTCAAGGCGAACGCAGATGACTTGCTTGCTTGCGCGCACGACATAGACAGCGGCGGCCTCGCGCTGGCACTGGCGGAATGCTGCCACGGCGGGCGCGGCGCGGACATTGTGCTGCCTAACGAGTTGATTAGTGAAGCCGGCGGGCTGGATAAGGCGCTGTTCGGCTTTCCGCCCGTAGGCATCATCCTCGGCGCACATCCCAGCTGCGGCAAGGCGCTAACGGCGATGGCAGCCGAACACGGCCTGGCTGCGCATCTTCTCGGCAAGTCAGTTGGCGATATACTGCGCATCGGCGCGGAAGGAGAGCCTTCGCGCAGCATTGACATTCCCGCGCAGACGCTGGCGGCTGTCCACGGACAGGCGCTGTCCTACTGGCTTTCAACCTAGCGCAGGGATTATCATCGCGGCGCTAGCGCGCTATCGGCCGCGCAGATTGTATAATTCACCCGTGGAACACAAACGGGACGAAACTACTAGAGCCGATAAGAAGCAGCGCTCGCGCTTGCTTGCGCTTGTGCTGATCATTGTGGGCGGCGGCCTTCTTGCCGTAGCGCTCGTCATGCTTGCTCGCGTACCATCGCACAAGCCGCTGAAGTTTGAAAAGCCTCCGGTGCTGAAACCCATCAACCCAGTTGACCAGGACGCTTCCGACATTATGCGCCTTGCGCTTACTTCCGAGAAGCCGCAAACTGCCATCGCTGCGGCTTCGCGCCTGCGTTTCCTCGCCGTTCCCGACTTGAAGGAAGGGATGCTTTCGCTGAAGGACCGGGGGCTTATGTGGGATTATATCGGCGCTCTTCCTGAGCTTCACTACCTTGGCTACGAGAAAGCTGAAGCGGAACTCAGTGAGTATCTTTTATCTGCCGACCTGCAAACGGTAGCCACCGCCCTTGACGCGCTGCGCCGTATGCCGCCAATGTCTTGCCGCAAAGCGCTTCTTGACTGCCTGAAGCAGCCGCATTCTGATATGGCATACTACGGGACGCGAGTATTGCGCGAATGGAACAAGTCTGATGATGAGATAAACAAAATACTCCTGAACATTATGGAGCTTGCCCCTGTTGCCTCTTCGCGCATCGCTGCCGCATCCACACTGTATCAGCTTGGCGTGGAGAAAGAGAAGGCCTGGAGCGAGCTTAAGCGGTTGCTTGAGAATGCGTCTCTGGACATGGTTCCTGCGCTCGTAGATTTCTTGAAAGA
>JBBIJQ010000012.1:16576-31802 GCA_037445915.1 Planctomycetales bacterium
TCGCACCAAGCTCGTTGCCCGCAAGGTCACGGATTTCCTGAAAGAGAGCGGCGACCGCCGCGCACCGGAGTTGATAGCCTCGCTCACAGAGAAGAACCAGTACCGCATGATCGCCCTCGCAGGGCTGGTGAACCTCAAATGGGCCGGCAAGGAAAAGGTGCTTGCCAAGTGGGACGGCAAAGTCCAGTCCCTTGAGCAGTACTTAATATTCGTCAACCTAGAAGCTGGAGGCAAGAAAACGAGGCTTGGCGATATCATCACCTCGGTGAAGACCAACACTCCGCTGGGAAAAGATAAAGAAGGCGGCGCGCAGCCTAAGAGCGGGAAGGCAGACAATGCGCTAAACGAATCTCAACAAGCTATGCAGCTCTCGGATATCGTGAATTCGCTCAGGGGCTGGAATAGCCACAACGCAATTCCTTACCTGGAGCAAGTTGCTGACAATGGGCCACGCGTTGCGCGGATGGAAGTTACGCGCGCGCTGCGCAAGTTTGAGAATAACCGCCGCGCGATTGACCTGGCTATCAGGCTGCTTGACGGCGCGAAAGACGACCGCGAACGGCGGGAGAATGCGACGACTCTGGGCTACATTGACAACGGGCGCAGCCTGGCGCGCTTACACGAGCTCATGCTGCAGTCTGAAGATGAAGATATGAAGCTAACCCTCGCCTGGGCTATTTTGAACATTAACCGGGGTCATCCCGCGTCTAACAAGGGAAGGTAAATGCATACCGTGCTGACGGTCGCCCTGCTTATCGCCATTGCGGCGCTGGTCTCTGCGCTTGGCGACCGGATGGGGCGCGCGGCTGCAAAGCGCAAAGTCGCGTTGTTCGGGATGCGCCCGCGCCTCGCAGCGTCATGGATTGCGGTATTCACTGGCGTGCTCATCGCGCTTGGGACGGTCGGACTGCTTTCGCTGCTTTCGCGCGATGTCCGCGAAATGCTATTTCACTTTGACGAGCTAAAGGCGCAGTTGAAATCTTTACAAGGCGAGATTGAGAGCCTTGAATATAGCCGAAAAACGCTGGCCGAAGACAAGAGCAAAATTGAGGGAACCCTCACGACGGCGCGAGAAGAACTGAGCATCAAGGAGAAAGAGGCTGTTTCCCTTAACGCAGCGATTGACGCCAGCAACCTCCGCCGCGACCAGATCATGCGGGAGCTGGCGAAGACAAATACAGCTTTGTCTGCAAGCAAGAACCGCCTTGAAGTGGTGACTCGCCTGCTGGAAACGCAGGAGGACAACAACGAGAAGTTGCGCTTGGAGCAGGCTGCGCTACAGTCTCAGATAGACACCCTTGACGGCGCCAGGGCCCAACTCATAAGCGAGGCGTCGGAGCTTGAACAGCGCGTAGTAGCGTTGCGGCAGGGGAATCTCGCGCTGCAAGTTAATCAGCCGCTTAGGTATATCCCTGTTTCGGCGGCGCTATCGCTCCCGGAAAGCCAGAAGGCAATTGTTGCCGGCCTATACGAGTTACGGCAGGAACTTGAGGCGCGCGGGCTGAAGTTTCAGCCAGTGCCGGCAGAAGCTATGACAAGCCTCATGAATACGCTTTCGCTACTTACTGATGATGCGCTAGTGATCGTCTATTCTGGGAAAAACGTTTTGCCAGGCGAGACCGCCGAGGTCACATTTGAGCTTGCGCTGGATAAGGTGATTTTCCGCAAAGGCGAAGTCATCACCCGCATCAACATTGACGCGGACGTGACGCGCGACAGGCTACCCGAATTGTTCGGCAATGCTTTCGGGGCTATCCGCGCGACTGCGCTTTCAAGGGGAATGCTTCCCGACATTGGCAGCGGAGAAATCGGGAGCATCAGCTCCAGCGATGTTGCCCGCGCGGCCGACCAGATTGAGGCTATTCCGGGAAAGCGCATCATGGAGATACGCGCAGGGCAAGATTTCCACACGACGGACACACTGGACTCGTTTGAGTTCGTCGTGAAAAAAGCTTAAGCGCCAGCATCCAGCGGCACGAATCCAAACTTCGCGACATCCACCAAGCCTTTATCCGTCAGCTTCAGTTCGGGTATCACCGGCAGCGCGAGGAACGAAAGCGACATGAACGGGCTGCCCAACGCGCATCCCAGTTCAACATGCGCTACCGCGTTCAGCCTGAGCACCGCGCGGGAGACTTCCATAGCGCTGCACAGCGACATCAGCCCGGCGACGGGCAACGGCACTTCCGCGAGCACTGCGCCGTCCTTTACCGCCACCAAACCGCCTTGCATCTCCGCCAAGCGGTTGAACGCGATTTCAAGGTCGGAGTCGTCCACACCCACGGCGATGAGGTTGTGAGAATCGTGGGCAACCGACGATGCTATCGCACCACGCTTGAGGCCGAAGCCATTCACAAAGCCTATGCTGCGCCCCATCTTGCCTGTGTAACGCTCAACGACGGCGAGTTTGAGTATGTCTTGCGAAACATCGCTTTGCAGCTTCCCCTCAACGACAGGCATATTGGCTGAAAACGAGCCGGTAACAATCTGGCCGGGGATTACTTTTATTACGCGCACATGCGGCGAACCATTTAGCGCGAAATCGCCAGCGTTGATACAGCGCGGGAAGTTCACTGTGCGCAGCGCGGAGTCGGGGGGCCAGGGGCGCGTGATGTTTAGCGCGAGCGCGCCGTCTTTTGCTGCGAGCATTCCGTCCTTGTAAACTGCAAGCGGCTTGAGCAGCCCGTCGCCCAGGTCGCTTAGCACCTGCATATCGGCTATGTATCCCGGGGCGATTGCCCCACGGCATTTCAGCCCGAAGTAGCTCGCTGGGTTCAGCGTCGCCAGGCGTATCGCAGTGACAGGGTCAAGCCCTAAGCCGATTGCCTTGTGCACGTTGTAGTTGAGATGCCCCAGCTCATGCAGCTCGCCGGGGTGCCGGTCGTCGGTGACTAAGCAGCAGCGCGCAACGGTAGTTGGATTGACCACCGGCAGCAGCGCTTCAAGGTTCTTCTCCGTGCTTCCTTCGCGGATGAATATCCACATTCCACGCGCAAGCTTCTCCTGCGCTTCGCCAATCGTAGTGCTTTCGTGGTCGGAGCTAATTCCGCCTGCTATGTAGGCGTTCAAGTCGCGCCCGCGCAGCATCGGCGCATGCCCGTCCACGAGCTTGCCATGCCGGTGTGCAACTTCCAGCTTTTCCAGCACTTCGGGGAAGCGCATGAACACGCCGGGGAAGTTCATCATCTCCGCCATCGCCGCTATGCGCGGATTGGCGATGAGCGTCTCAAGGTCGGCTGCGCTAAGGCTCGCCCCGCTTGTTTCCATGTGCGTCGCGGGGACGCAGGAGCTTAGCGTAAAGAAGAAGTCAAACGGCACGCCTTCGGCAAGTTGCATGAGAAGCTTGATGCCTTCAATTCCCATTACATTGGCTATTTCATGCGGGTCGCAGACCGCGCAGGCGGAACCGTGCGGGAGCACCGCGCGCGCGAACTCCGCGGGCAGCAGCATCGTGCTTTCAATGTGGATGTGCGCGTCAATGTAAGCTGGCGCGAGGAATGCACCCCGCAGGTCAACGCGCTTGTGCGCAGGCGCATCAGCGTGGTCGCCGACTCCCGCAATATGCCTTTCCGCGAGCGTGACGTCCGCGCGCTCAACTTCGCCTGTGAAGACGTTTACGACGTGCGCATTCTCCAGCACCAAATCCGCCGGTTCGTCACCGCGCGCCACCGCAATCAGGCGTGCTCTGTTCATTTATGCATCTCCCGCACCGATTATATCAGCGCGCTAATAATGACTAGCCTTATACTTGCGAATGCTAGAATTCTATCGTGGACAAGGATGAAGTTCTCGAGGCGTTTGACGAGGAGCTGGCGGCATCGGGCTTGAGCGCAAACTCGCGGCTGGCATACCTCACCGACGTGCGCACGCTTCTTGATTTCCTCAGCGAAGACTTTACGCCTGAAGCTATTACCCAGGCCGCGCTCTACGAGTACTTCAACCACCGCCTTAGCGCCGAAAAGCCGCTTACGATGCGTAGCGCGCGACGCGTGCTTTCATCTATCCGCAGGTTTTGTGCAATCCTCAACGAGCGCGGTATTATCGCCAGCAATCCAGCGGCGATGATTGAGCTTGGGCGGATGCGGGTGCAACCGCCGGTCATCCTCACACCTGAAGAAGTGGACGCGCTCATAGCCGCAGCGAAGGGCAACACGCCCTCAGCCGCCCGCGACCGCGCGCTCGTGGAGCTTCTGTATTCCACCGGCTTGCGCATTAGCGAAGCGTTGTCACTCAAGGTCACAGACGTCAGCCCGCAGTCAAGGACGCTACTCGTGCGCGGCAAGGGCAACAAAGAGCGCCAGACGATTTTCGGCGCACGCGCAGAGGTCGCACTCAATGAATTCATGCGCGCACGCTTCGCGCTTATTCCAGACGGCGCTACCGACCCCGGCGCTTTTTTCATCGGTAACAAGGGCAAAGCGTTGACGGCGCGCGCAGCCCACCGCATCCTGAACAAGCTCACCGAAGCCGCAGCGCTCATCAAGCCTGTTTCGGCGCACAAGCTGCGCCATGCTTTCGCCACGCACCTCCTTGACGGTGGCGCGGACTTGCGCACAGTGCAGGCGCTTCTTGGGCACGCCAGCCTGGAGACGACGAACATTTACACGAAAGTCTCCACCCGCCTGCTCTCCGACGTTTACGACAAGACGCACCCGCGCGCGAAGAAATGAGCATGTGCGCGCCACAACACACCCGCTTAGCATTTGCCCTCATTTGCCGTAGAATGGTGGCCGCAGATGGGAACTAAGCGCGCAGGCTTCTGGATATTCTTGCTCACGGCAGGCATCCTGCTGGGGCTGCTTGCGCGCAGCATAACGCAAACCTACACTGGCGGCCCTGCGTTCCTCGCAGTCGGCGTGGGCAATGATGCCTTACAGCGACAAGTTGAGGAATACCGTGCGCAGGTGCAGGCGCTGCGCGAAGAGAAGAGCGACCTGACACGCCAACTCCTTTCCGGCGAGCTTTCATCTGAGCGCGTCAAACCCGAGCTTGATGCCGCGCGAAATGCTGCGGGGTTGCTTCCAGCAACTGGGCCCGGCATCCGCTTGACGTTGGCGGATGCTGCCAGCGGCGGCGGGCTGATGGCGGAGCGGGGAATGGTCCACGACTACGACTTGCTTTACATACTCAATGAGCTGCGCGCCGCCGGCGCAGAGGCAATCGCTATAGGCTCGGGGAGAATGAAAGAGCGCCTGACGGCAAGCTCATACATCCGCTGCACCGGCCCGACCGTCATTGTCAACGCCAGTCGCTTTACTGCCCCTTTTACTATTGAAGCCATCGGTGACCCTGACATCCTTGAGCGCTCGCTGGAGATGCGCGGCGGGGTGCTGGAGCAGTTGCGCGCTTACGGGCTAGAAGTGAAGGTGGAGAAGGTCGGGAAGCTGGACCTGCCCGCCTACGACCTGCCGCTGCGCTTCCGATACATCGGCAAGGATACGAAGCCTGAGCAGCAGCCCGCGCAGCCCGACGCGATTGAGGTGAAACGCAAATGAGCGCCAACGGCGAGCACCACGATATCCTGCTCAACATTCCGACCATCGTCGTCGGCGTGCTGATGTTCGCGGGGGGCATTGCGCTGGGGCTCTTTGCGCCCGGCGAAGTCATCCCCCACCCCTTCGTGCTGCTCCCCATCGCGCTGCTTTTCGCGGACACCGCGCTTTCGGCGGTCGCCGCCGCCAGGGAGCGCAAGCCCTTTAGCGGGCTGCTGCATTTCCTGATTCTGGCGCTATTCGCTACAATCCTATATGCTATTGGCGTGCTCAGCGGGATACGGCCTGAGCTGGTCGTGCTCTTGCCGCTCATTATCCGCGAGACAATTGTGCTGAGTAGGCTTTACTGATATGCGCAAGGGGAAAAAGACAATCGCCGGCATAGACCTTGGCAGCTCCAAGGTAACGAGTGTTATCGCTGAGGTGACGCCCGACGAAATCAGCATACGCGGCATAAACTCCGCGCCTACCACCAGCATCGTCAAAGGCGTCATCCGCGACCTGAACCAGTGCGCGGCCGAGATTGACGCGAGCTTCTCCGGCGCAATTTATGCCAGCGGCATCCACATTGACCAGGTCCATCTCGGCGTTACCAGTAAAGACCTCTTGTCCATCCCCCTTACCGGCGAAATCCGCCTGGGCAACGACGACAGCGAAATTACCTCTGAACATATTGAGCGCTTGCTTGACAGCATCAAGCCCCCACAGCGCGACGGCAACTACATGCGCCTGCAGCGCATCATCCAGGAATTTGAGGTTAACGAGACGCGCGGAGTGCGCAACCCGCTGGGTATGTTCGGCGGCAGGCTTGCGGTGCGTGTGCAGGACGTTATCGGCCCTGAGTGGCTTCTCAGCAACTACCGCAAGGCACTGGAGCGCGTCGGCCTGACGCTGAAGTCGCTCGTGCCAAGCGTGCTCGCGGCCGGCGAAGCGGTGCTCACCAGTGAGGAGCGCCAGACTGGCTGCATCCTCCTTGACCTTGGCCACGGCACTACCGAAATCGCCCTTTACCGCGACGGCACGGGCATATTCACCAGCACCATCTCCATCGGCATCGCCAACTTTGACAACGACCTTATGCAGGGCTTGGGCGTGTCGCTGACGGAAGCGCAGCGCGTGCGCAGGAGCTTCATGAAAGCGTGGCTATCCGCTTCGCAGGCGGACGCCGACGACATCATTGACATCAAGTTCTACGGCCACAACGAATATGCGAAAGTGAAGAAGCAAAAAGTCGTGGAAATCGCCATGCCGCGCTTGGAGGAATGGGCGGCGCTGGTGAAGCGGGAGCTTAACTCCTGCGGCCTTATGGCGAGCGTCCCCGGCGGCATAGTGCTTTGCGGCGGCGGATGCCATATGCGCGAAGTGACAGGCTTCTTCCAGCACCACCTCGGGCGGCCGGTGCGCATCGGGATGCCGCGCGGGTATTCGCATTTGTTTGAGGAATTCCGCACGCCGTCATACGCCAGCGCGCTGGGCATCGTCACATTCGCCGCGCACGAGGAATACGAGCAGCGCTACACCGAGCCCGGCCCGTCGTTCCTTGAGAACGTGGCTGATTATTTCGTGAACATGCTTGCGCGCATCGGCAAGAAGAAGGACGAGGGCGGGGAGTAAGCGCCATGTCGGGGAAACTTGAAGCACTGGATAAACTGCTTTCGGGAATATACAAGCCAAACCGCTCGGGGAGGAGTATCGTGTTCAACAACGACGCAGAAAAACTGGAATACGTACGCGGGATAAAAAGCGAGCTTGACGGCGCCAGCAGCAAGCCCGAGATCGCCGCCTTATGGAAACGGCATTACCTCATCGTCGGCCACAAGATTCTCGGCCGGCTGCTTATTGGCAAGTCGCCCGAAGACGCTATCGCGCGCCGAAAAGGGAAATCCGACGAGGAATGAACGAGGACGTTAAGCGCTTCTTTGACGCAGTTCCCAAAGACCGCAAGCCGCTAGTCATGGAGCTGCACAAGCTCATCCTGAGCATATACCCCGATGCGGAGCCTGTGCTTTGGTATCGCATGCCGACTTACCGCGCGAAGAAGGGCTGGGTTTGCCTGAACTATTGGAAAGGCGGCGCGACCATCCTAACGAACCAGCCTGAGCATGTCGCCGCGTTCAAAGCCAAGAATCCCTCCTTCACCACTGGCAAGGGCAGCATCCAGTTCAAGCTCGGCGACCCGCTCCCTGTTGCCGCGCTAAAGAGATTCCTCAAGGCCGTAATGGAAAACCCGGGGTAATTCACTTGATAACCCACGCGCTAATAAAATAGCCGGCGATAGAAAACGAAATTTCAATCTAACAGCTCTAATAAGCGCTCAAGGCTAATCTCGCCCTGCTGTAATACCCAGCGAAGGGTGCTCTTCTTAACTGGGTTGTGTGCGGGTAACGTTAGCTTTAATAGCTTATCTTGTAATCGCTTATGCAGCCGTATATGGCTTCCTTTCTGTCTAACTACTACCCAGCCATCTTTCTTCAAGGCTGTTAGTATCTCTTTCTACGAGAGACTAGGTAAGCCCATCAGACAACAATTACAGTGGTATCAGTTGGGATGCCTTCAAGAACATCGTCTTCGGTTACTTCAAGATAAAGCTTGATTGCTTCCTTGATGTTATCCAAAGCTTCTTCTTTTGTATCTCCTTCGCTTATGCATCCCGGCAGAGTAGGAACATAGACAGTGTAACCGCCCTCTTCAGATTCCTCGAAAACGATTCTTAATTCCATAGTGATATCACCTACATTATTATACCCCAGCTAGCCTCCCCCATTGGTCGTCTATCTCCTTCTTAACATCGCCGCTCATTCCCCATTTCGCTTACACCTCAACTTCTATAATCTCGTCGCCTTCGGCAAGCTCGTAGCTCTCGTTGGCTACTTCCAGCCAGCCGATCATGGCTTCAAGGACGCGTTCGCGAACCTGTTCTATTGAATCGCCTTGCGTGTAGCACCCGTGTAGCGCGGGCACTTCTACCGAGTAACCTCCGTCTTCTTCTTTGTGCAGAACTACTTTGAGTTTCATGTCCCCTCCCGGAACGTTAGCGCATCAACTCATATGCCTCGCGGATGTTGGTCTCAAGCTCGGCGAGAGTCTTGCCCTGGCTGAAGACGCCGGGGATTTCTGCGAGGCGTCCGACGAGCCAATCGCCATCTTTCCAATATTCGAGCGTATATTCCATTGGAGTAGTTCCCCGCTTCATTATACTCCGCGAAGTTTGTTCCACAGGTCGTCCATCTTCTTCTTGACGTCGTCGGTCATGGTTATTTCTTCGGGCCAAGGGCGGCCTTGGCCGCCGAAGGCGGGCGCGGTTTCTCCGGGGATTTTGCGGGTGGCGTCAATGCCGGCCTTGCTGCCGAAGAGGGGCTGCGGCGAGGAATGGTCAAGCGCGTCTGTGGGGCCGTCAAAGAACATTATGTCGCGGCGCGGGTCGGTGTTGGCGAAAGCCTCAAAGGCGACCGCCGAGAAATCCTCCACCGGCACGTCCGCGTCCACGACGATTATCGTGCGCGCGAAGCTCATCTGCCCCATGCCCCACAGCCCCGCCATGACGCGCCGCGCCTGCGCCGGGTAGCGCTTGCGGATGCTCGCGATGACGCAGTTGTGGAACACGCCTTCGGGCGGGCAGCAGATATCGTGAAGCTCAGGCAGCATGAGGCGCATGAGCGGGAGGAATATGCGCGTAGTCGCGTAGCCGAGGAAGTAGTCTTCCTGCGGCGGGCGGCCGACGATGGTCGCGTGGTAAATAGGGTCGCGGCGGCGCGTGACGCACTCCACATGGAAAACAGGATACGGGTCAACCGGCGAGTAGTAGCCGGTGTGGTCGCCAAAGGGACCCTCAGGGCGCAGCGGCTCGGCGGGGTCAACGTAGCCCTCCAGCACAATTTCCGCATTGGCGGGCACGAGCAGGTCGTTGGTCTTGCACTTCACCAAGTCAGCCGGCTTGCCGCGCAGGAAGCCCGCAAAAAGCATCTCGTCAATGCCGCCGGGAAGCGGGGCGCTCGCGGCGTAACATGTCGCGGGGTCTGCGCCGATGGCGACAGCGACGGGCAGCTTTTCCGGTTTCGTTGCGGCGCTGTCAAAGTGGCGCGCGCCGTCTTTGTGGATGTGCCAGTGCATCCCCGTTTCGTTGCGCGAGAAAACCTGCATGCGGTAGATGCCCATGTTGGGGCGGCCGCTGGCGGGGTCGCGCGTGACGACGAGCGGGAAGGTGATATAAGGCCCGCCGTCCTTGGGCCAGCACGTGAGCACCGGCAGTTTTCCGAGGTCAACGTCCGCGCCTTGCTCCACGACTTCCTGGCACGGCCCGCTTTTCACGGTGCGCGGCGGGAAGTTGGCGGCCTCCATGAGCTTTGGCAGCAGCGCGACCTTCTCCATCAGGCCCTGCGGCGGCTTCATCTCCAGCATGTCGGTTATCCGCGCGGCGACTTCGTTGGGATGCGACACGCCCAGCGCCATGGACACGCGCGCCAGCGAGCCGAACAGGTTGATGGCGACGGGCATCGCGTAACCAGTGGGCTTTTCAAACATAAGCGCATTACCGCCGGTAGTAAGAAATGGCGGCACGCCGTCCGGGATGCGCGCTGCAGGGGCTTTGCTCATGCGGTCCGTAAGCTCGGTGATTTCAAGATAGGGCGAAACGGGCTCTTTCACGCGCGCGAGTTCGCCAGCGGATTCCAGGGCTGAAATAAAGTCCCGAAGGTCGTTGAAAGGAAAAGGCATAGTAGAATAATACACGAAGGCGCTTTGCGCCAGTGATACCCATGCCCAGGCTTGGCCATTACATTGAGCACGCCAACTCCCTCCCCGGAGGAGGGACTTACACGCATTTCTGCGACCCCGACGAACTGGCCGAGTTTTGGGATTTGCTGATGCGCAAGAGGATACTGGCGGGCCTAAGCGGCGGCAGCCCGTTTCCCCGCAAGGCGATGTTGCGGCTCGTGCCTTCGGGCAAAGGCTCGGCGATGGACGAAGCCTCAGTACGCGCGATGATTGCCGACTGGAACGTGCAGGGCAGGAAGTTTCCTTACGCCTGGCTGCGGTTGGAACGCGGCGGGGAAGACGAAAGCCCGCTGTCAAAGCAGGAACTGGATTCCGTATGCGCCCAACTTCAAACGAACGGTCTGCCGCCCGGCGCCATCGGTGATATTTTGCGGCGTGGCGACGAGGCATTCATCCTTGCCGACACCAGGGAACAAGATGCACTAGCAAAGGCGATGAGCGCTTTGGGGCTGGCTTCGCGCCCGGCAGCGCACTTTGACCCTGAAAGCTGCGCCCTGGACACACGATACAGCTTGAGCATGCCAAGGCTGGACGCGGCTATAGCCAGGGCATTTCACATTGGGCGCGAAGAGGCGAAGAAGGCTGTAGTGAAGGGCTTCGTTGCGATCAATTTGCGCATCGTCCGCGATGCCAGCAGGGCCGTTGAAGCAGGCGACGTCTTGCACCACCTCTTATTCGGGGCTGCCTTGATTTCCGGCGTTCAGAAGGCAAAGGCGGCTGACCGGCACAGACTACTTGTTAGATTCCCAAGTAGTGCTAAGATATTAGTTCGGGGCTAGGCGAATTGACGCGGCAGCAATGCCGTGTTAATCTCAAGCATGTTCCCGCGCATCTCTACCAAAAGGTGGGATATTAGATGAACAAGAAACTCGGTGAGCTTCTAATTGAAGCTGGCGTTATCTCCGAAGATAAACTGCATGAAGTCCTGGCCAAGCAGAAAGAGACTGGGCGCAGGCTCGGCGAAGTCATCATTGACATGCAGCTTGCTTTAGAGGATGAGATCCAGGATATCCTCGCCCGCCAACTCGGCGTCCCGAAGATTGACCTTTACGAAGAGAAGATAGACCCGGACATCGCCCGGATGGTTCCGCCTGACATGATCAAGCGCCACCAGGCGTTCCCTGTGCGCAAAGAGGGCAATCACCTCATCGTCGCGATGGTTGACCCCTTGAACCTGCTGGCGATTGACGACTTCCGCCTGTCAACCGGCATGGAGATTACGCCGCAGATTACTTCGCCAAGCGCAATCAGCTTCGCGTTTGACCAGTTCTTCGGCGTGTCGCACGAAGCGCAGAAATCCATTGAGGAGTTTCAGCAGGACCGCATCCGCAAGGGATACGTCATTGACGAGAGCCTTGTTGACCGCGCGACGCTTAAGGAAATTGAGGACGCGCCCATCGTCAAGCTCGTGGACACAATCCTTAACGGCGCCGCAGACTACCGTGCGTCGGACATCCACCTTGAGCCCAAGAGCGAGAATATGACCGTGCGCTACCGCGTTGACGGAATGCTCCACAAGATACTTGTTGTTCCGAAGAACGCTATCCCTGCGGTCACGGCGCGCCTTAAGATTATGGCGAAGCTTGACACGTCGGAACGCCGCAAGCCCCAGGACGGCCGTATTGAGCTTCAAGTCGCAGACGCCCAATTTGACATCCGCTTCTCCACGCTCCCAACCCTGTTCGGCGAGAAGATCGTTATGCGACTGCTCAACAAGTCGTCTCAGGACTACAAGCTAAACGACCTGGGTTACGACGAGGACGAGCTTGCGATTTGGAATTCGCTGATCGAGCAGCCGCACGGCATCATCCTCATCACAGGCCCGACCGGCTCCGGCAAGTCCACTACCCTCATCACTTCGCTCGCTAAGCTGGCCACTGAGCAGGTCAACATCGTCACGATTGAAGACCCTGTTGAGTACCAGCTTGACGCCATCAACCAGGTTCACGTGAACCCCAAAGTCGGCTTGACCTTCGCGTCTGGCATGCGCACAATCGTTCGCCAGGACCCCGACATCATCATGGTCGGCGAAATCCGCGACGGCGAGACGGCTGACCTTGCCGTCAACGCAGCGCTAACCGGCCACCTTGTGCTATCAACCTTGCACACGAACGACGCCCCCGGCGCAATCCCGAGGCTGGAGAACATGGGCGTCCCGCCGTATCTGATGAACGCATCAATCATCGGCATCATGGCCCAGCGCCTTCTGCGCCGCCTCTGCCCACACTGCAAAGAGGCTTACGAGGCTTCGGAAGAGGAACTTGCGTTCATCAAGGGCGCATACAACGCCGACCAATATCAGGGCAAGTCGCCGCTGCTTTACAGGCCCAAAGGCTGCAAGTTCTGCAAGCATGTAGGCTACACCGGGCGCACCGGCGTGTTTGAGATCTTTAAAATGTCCAACCAAATTAAAGAACTCATTACCAAGACGACTTCTATTCACTTTGTCAAAGCGGCCGCCCGCCGCGAAGGCATGTTGACCTTGTGGGAGAGCGGCGTGAAGAAGGTTTTGCTCGGCCAGACGTCGCTGGCGGAGCTCCTGCGCACAGCGCGCCCCGACCATGAAACCGACACCGAGTCTGATAGCGCCGGCCCGATGACGCGCGGAGGCGTCCGCGGCGGCCTTACCGAGACTGCTCCGAAACTGGCTGAAGTGGAAGGCTTTGAAGTCTGATATCCTTAAACCGAACCTGCGGGGAGGCATAGCGTTATATGGACTATACGATTCTTGATTTGCTGGTTCAACTGGTGGAGCACGGTGCATCCGACCTTCACCTAACTGCGGGCGTTCCACCCACGCTGCGCATCCACGGCAAGTTGGTGCGACTGGACTACAAGCCGCTAGGGCCGGATGATGTCCGCGAATTGGCGTTCTCAATGATTCGTGAAGACCAGCGCAAGAAATACGAGCTCGAGCGCGAACTGGACTTTGGCTATAGCCAGAAAGGTATCGGCCGTTTCCGCTGCAACCTTGCGTTCCAACGCGAAAGCCCGTACTGCACAATGCGCGCCATCTCCGAGAAGATACCCACGATGGAAGAGCTTCTGCTCCCTCCCATCATGAAAGAAGTCATCCAGCTTCCGCGCGGCCTAGTGCTAGTCACTGGGCCAACCGGCTCAGGCAAGTCCACGTCCCTGGCCTCAATGCTAAACGTTATTAACGAGACCAAGGACTTGCATATCGTCACGCTGGAAGACCCGATTGAATACGTCCACCAGCACAAGCGCTGCAATGTGAACCAGCGCGAAGTCGGCCGCGACACGCTTACCTTCGCTGGCGCGCTGAAGCGCGTGCTGCGCCAGGATCCGGACGTAATCCTCGTCGGCGAGATGCGCGACCTGGAAACTATTGGAACCGCCATCACCGCGGCTGAAACAGGCCACTTGGTATTCGCAACCTTGCATACCAATAACGCCCCGCTGACGATTGATCGTATCGTTGACGTGTTCCCCTCCGAACAGCAGGACCAGATCCGTGCCCAGTTGGCAAACTCTCTGCAATGCATCATGTCCCAGCAGCTCCTCCCCATCGCCGACGGCGGCGGGCGAGTGGCGTCCTTTGAGGTCATGCTCAATATCCCAGCCATCCGCAACCTCATCCGCGAGAAGAAAGAGTTCCAGATCCATTCATTTATGATGACCCACGCCAAGATGGGCATGATGACGATGGACCAGAACCTGCGCGACCGATACCTGGACCGCCTCATCTCGCTAGAAGTAGCAATGGCGCATGCCGGCAATGTGGGCAACCTGCAACGCTTGATTAGCTCTGCGGCTGCCGCCGGTGTCAAGAGTTCTAAGGATCTATCTGACCGCGAAGCGCCAACCCTGGAAGGTACTAGCCTCGGCGTGTAGAATGACTGGCAGGCGCGCCTAGCTATGGCGTTTTTGAGGTATAATAGGGATGGGTTCTAATCCGGTAACCCGGACGGAGATTCTATGAAGACGTTCGTTTACACCGCTAAAGACACCGCCGGCAAAATTATTCAGAGCACGGTAGAGGCTGATAGCCCCAAGGCCGTGATGGAAGCTCTACGCAACGAGGGCTTTTTTGTCGTCCGCATTGTTGAACGGCGGCGTCCGTTCAACCCGCTGCTTTTAATTGAAAAGCTCTTCAAGATTGGCCTGAAAGAACTGACCATTTTCTCCCGCCAGTTTGCGCTGCTGCTAAACGCAGGCCTGACGCTTGCAGAAGCTGTAGATACTATTGAGGAACAGACCCAGAACTCCTCTTTCCGCCAGATACTCCACAAAGTAAAGCTGGATATACAAGGCGGCGAGCAGCTGCACCTGTCCATGAAAAAGCACCCCCGCGCGTTCTCCGCCTTCTTTATCTCCATGGTGCAGGCTGGCGAAATCGGCGGCGCCCTTGACAGCATTCTTGAACGCGTCGCGCAATTCTACGAGAACGAGCTTGACCTGAAGCACAAGATTAAGAGCGCGATGGTATATCCGACGATTGTGGTTGTCTTCGCGCTAGGCATCTCGCTCTTCATGCTTATGTACATCGTGCCCCAGTTTGGCGCGTTCTACGAGGAATTCTCCGGCGGCGAGGCCCAGCTTCCCGCGTTGACGCGCCAGATGATCCGGTTTAGCGATTGGCTGGTTACCAACTGGTACTATTTGCTGGGAATCCCCATTTTCATAATACTCTTCATCAAGTTCCGCAACTCAAAATGGGGACATATTGCGCTAGACCCGCTCATCCTACGAATCCCAATCTTTGGGCCGCTTGCCCGCAAAGTCGCGATTACCCGCTTCACCCGCACTTTTGGGACCCTGACCGCTTCCGGCGTGCCTATTCTTGAAGCTCTGGAAGTCGCCAAGAACACTGCCAGCAATAACGTGGTCCAGCGTGCCATCATGTATATCCGCGAGCGCATCCGCACGGGCGAATCCATTCACGCGCCGATGAGACGCACCGGGGTCTTCCCGCCCATCGTGACTAACCTTGTTTCAGT